>REBX01000251.1 GCA_007692505.1 Gemmatimonadales bacterium
CCACCGCTCCCCGAAGCCCGCCAGGAGGAGGGCCTCGTCGGACCGCCCGGCCCCGGGCCACTCCCCCCGCTCCACCCGGACGCCGTTCAGGGGCACCTCCCCCCCGGGCGGCAGGCTCACCACCTGCCCGTTGGGAGCCGGCGTCACCCCCTCCATCCTCAGGCGCACCGGGGCCAGGATCCGCGGGTACACCTGCGTCACCCCGGGGATGGCCGCCAGCCGCTCCACCTCCGCCAGGGGCGCCCGCTCCAGGTTCGCAAACGCGTCCCCGAACCGGTAGTCGGCGTAGTAGAGGTCCCGGGACTCCAGGAGCGACCCCCAGGTGGACTGGAGGGCAATGAACCCCGCGATCCCCGCCGCCACCACCAGGGCGATGGTCACCCCCTGCCCCAGCATGGCACGGAGGTCCCGCACCAGCTTGCGGTCCAGGGCAGAGAGTCTGGGGCGCATCATGCCGTCCGGCCGAAGAACCGTGAGGGGGCTGGCTGGGGCCCCGGAACGATGTCACACTGGAGGGGTGCCGCTCCCGCACCCCCCGCCGCATTCCCGAATCTCGCACATCGAGGCCCGCCGTGTCCCGTCCGCCTGCTCCCGCCACCCAGCCCGGCCCGGCCGCCTCCGACACCCACCCGGCCCTCACCGACCGGGCCCTGGCCGAGCTCCGCCGGGAATTCCCCATCCTCCACACCCACACCTACCTGAACTCGTGCTCCCTGGGCGCCCTGTCCACCCGGGCCGAACAGCGCCTTGGTCACTTCCTGGAGCTCTGGCACACCATGGGTGCGTCGGCTTGGTACGAGCACTGGCTGGGCCGGCTCCAGGAGCTGAGGGAGCAGGTGGAGGGCCTCCTGGGCGCCGCGCCGGGAAGCGTGGGGCTGTCGCCTTCCACCTCCGTGGCCATCTCGTCGTTCGTGGAGAGCCTCGATTTCGACAGCCGCCCCCGTGTGGTCATCGCGGACCTGGATTTCCCCACGCTGGGCCACCAGTTCCAGGTCAAGCCCGAGGTGGAGCTGGTGGTGGTGCGGAGCCAGGACGGGGTGGGCGTGGATCCGGAGCAGTTCCGGGAGGTGGTGGACGAGCGGACGGCCCTGGTGGCCACCTCCCACGTCTTCTACGCCACCGGATTCCGGCAGGACCTGGCGGCGCTGGGCCGGATCGCCCGGGAGGCCGGAGCCCTTTCCCTGGTGGACGGCTACCAGGGCGCAGGGCAGGTGGACGTGGACGTTTCCGCCGCCGGCATCGACGCCTACACGACGGGCCCCCTCAAGTGGCTCCTGGGCGGGCCCGGGCTCTCCTACCTCTGGGTCCGACCCGAGCTCATTTCCCGGCTGGAGCCCCGGATCACCTCGTGGTTCGCGGCGGAGGACCAGTTCGACTTCGGGCTGGAGGACTTCCGCTTCCGCCCCGATGCCCGCCGCTTCGAGATGGGAACCCCGGCGCTGCCCACCGTGCACACCGCGCTGGGCGGGCAGGAACTCCTCCTGGAGGTGGGCATGGCCGCCGTGGAGGCCCGGAACCGGTTCCTCACACGTCACGTGGAGGCCGGGCTCGAGGCCCGGGGCTTCCGGCTCCGCCAGGCCCGGGACCCGGCGGAGCGGACCGCCATCGTCATGGTGGAGCACGAAAACGCACCCGATGCGGTGGCCCGACTCGCCCGCGAAGGCATCGTCGTGGACCACCGCCCCGGGTGCGTACGGGTCTCCCCCCACGTCTACAACACCTTGGAGGAGATGGACCGCTTCGTGGAGGCGCTGCCGGAGAGCTGAGGCCTCCGGGACGGGCCGGGCACCTGCCCGAGCCCCGGGACTCAGTGGTCCATGAGGCGGAGGCGCATGATGGAGGTCGTGGTGATCTGCTGCCCCATGGCGGAGAGGTTCACGGCGCTCTCCACCTCGGCCTCCAGGACCTGCCCCAGCTCCAGGTCGAAGACCATCATCCCCGAGATGGGGCCGCCGGTGGACTGGATCACGCCGGCCATGGGGTCATCGGGATCCATCTGGAGCTCGCCGGAGCGCCCGTCCACCGAGATCCGCGCCACCTCTCGGCCCCGCTCGTAGCTCAGGGCCTCCAGGGTGTAGTTGTACGTGGAGGCGATGGTCCCGAAGGGGAGGCTCACGCTGGTCTCGTTGTCCCAGGTGCTCCCCTCGGAGAGGGACTCGTCCGGGAAGGCCTGGAAGGCCTGCTGCATCATGTCCACCAGGGCGTCCTCCCCGAAGGTGTCGCCCATCATCTGGGCCACCTCGGGGGGGAGGTCGGCAGTCATCTCCTCCAGGTACCCCTCGGCGCCGGTGACGGACAGGACGGTCCCGTCGGGGGCCACACGGAGCTGGAAGGTCTGTCCCACCAGGCTGCCCATGGCTGCCATGGACGGGTCTGCCGGCGGCTCCTCCGAGTCGGAGTCATAGCTCATGGTCCCGTCGGGAGCATCGGCGTCCAGCATGATCCGCTCGTACACGAAGTCGATGGTGGCCACGCCGTCGGCATCCACGTCGGTGACGGTCTGCCGGTAGATCATGGTCTGGGTCTGCTGCATTTCGCCCTGACCGGGTGCGGAGAAGGCGCTCTCCTGGACCATCTCGTAGACGAACTCGTCACCGGAGTTGAACTTCCAGCGGAGTTCGACCTCCTGGGCCTCGGCCGGGGCCGGGGCCAGGACGGCCAGGGCCAGGACGGCCAGGAGGGCGCCTGCGGGGACACGCCGGAAGGCGCGGAAGGAAGGACGTCGCATTGGGGAGAGCTCCTCTCGGCGAGGGAAGTACGGTGTGGGCAGCCCACCCAACCGGGGGGCTGCAGGGACGCCGTCGGACACCTTACGGGTCCCTTCGTCAAATTCTTCGGGGTGCACCGGCCCTTCGTCAACCGTCCCGGCGGGTCCAGCGGTCCGAGTCGCGGACCCGATACTTCTCCAGGGTCCGCTCCAGGGCCTCGTCCAGGTCGATGCCCTGTTCGTTTGCCAGGGCCAGGAGGACGAAGAGGATGTCGCCCATCTCCAGGGCCAGGTCCGCGTCGGCCTCGGACGGCTTCTTCCGCTTGGGGCCGTAGCGGTGGTTCAGCTCCCGGGAGAGCTCTCCCACCTCCTCCACCAGGCGGGCCAGGTTCGCCAGCGGCGGCCAGTAGCCCTCCTCGAACTGCGAGATCCAGGCGTCCACGCGGGCTTGGGCTTCCTTCAGCTCCATGTCGTCTCGGACTCCATGATTCGGTGGGCGGTTCGGGGTGAGAATGCGGACCCGGTCGTCCGGGTCGCGGCATGAAGATGCTGACCCGGTGGTCCAGGTCGCGGCGTGTGGGGCGGCCCGGGGCGGCGGCTCGCACCCGGTCCGGGCCGCCGGCTCGACGGCGATGAGCGCCGCGACGGGGCAGCGATGAACGATGCGGCCGGAACGACGATACGCCCGGGGACCCGTTCGGACCACCTCCCGGGCCCGCTGCGGGTGCACTTTCGGCCGATAATGAACGGAACTGCACGAGCAACTCGGGCCGCCCGGGTGCGTGTGCACTTTGACCCACTATCGGCCACAAGTGCACACGCGTCGAGGGTTTCCGAACCCCAGGTTCGGGGTCGGGACGGGCCAGGCCCGGGGGCGGGGCGGGCCAGGCTGGGGTCGGGACAGGCCAGGCTCGAGGTCGGGGCGGGCCAGCTTCGAGGTTGGGGCGTGGAGGGCGGCTGGGGCCCGCCCCTGGCGAGCAGCCTCTGCGTGTGTGTGGATTTTCGCCGCTATTCGCGAAAACTCTACACGCGGGGGCGGCGCTCGATCTCCGTGAAGGATATTCGCCATTATCGGCGAAAACCCTGCACGGGCACGGGCTCTCGCGGGGACTTCCGAACCCCCGACCCTTCTCGCCATCCCCTGGGCCCAAATGAAGGATGGCGGGCGGCACAGCCGCCCTCCACTTATTAGTTTTTCATATAATGTGCTGGGCCAGCGGCGGTGATTATTAGTATTTGATATATTCCCCGTCGAGAGTCGGGGCCGTGCGCCCGGGAGCGCGGCCGGGAGCTGCGGCGGCCCGTGGCCGGGGGCCCTCCGGGAGCTCGGCGGGGACCGGCGGCGGCCCGTGGCCGGGAGCTGCGGCGGCGAGCGGTCAGGGGCTCGAGGCGAAGATGCGGACCAGGTCGTCCAGGGCCCGGCGGATGGGAGCCGCGTCGTGGTTCGCCGCGTTCGTCAGGAGGACGAACACCCGCTCCCGGCCCGCATCGTCCACCAGGTAGCCCGAAAGGGCGTTCACGTGGCTGATCGTGCCGGTCTTGGCTTGCACCCGGCCCTCGAGTCCGCCCAGCCGGGCCTCGAGGGTGCTTTCGGGCATGCCGGGGGCGGCCAGGCCGGACTGGAACTCCGTACCCCAGGGCTGGAACCGGGCCCAGGCCAGGATCCGGGCCAGCGCCCGGGGCGTGACCAGGTTGTAGCCGGCGAGCCCGGAGCCGTCCCGGAAGTGGAGGTCCCGCGCGGCCAGCCCCGCCCGGGCCACCAGCGTCTCCTCCACGATGCGGAACCCCTCGTCCCAGTTCCCCTCCCGGCCTAGCTCGGCGCCCATGACCCGCACGAGCTGCTCCGTCATCCAGTTCTGGCTCCGGGCCAGGATGGGCTCCACCACCACCGGGAGGGAGGGCGACTCCAGGGCCGCTATGCGGACGAGCCCCGGGGGACGTCCCGCCGCCGCCGCACCCACAGCCGCACCCGGCGCCGGACCCGCCGTCGCCCCCGACCTCGCCGCCGGCCAGTCCACCTCCACCCCGCCGGTGACCACGATGCCCCGGGACTCCAGGGCGCGGAGGAGGGCGTGGGCCGCCTGTCGCACCGGGTCCCGCTGGGCCAGGAGCCGCTGGTCCCGGGCCTCCGGCGCGATCCGGCCCTCCACCCGCCACCGCCGAGACTCCGGGAGGTAGCCCACCTGCAGGTCCGTGGCCTCTCCGGGCTGCCCCGTGATGGCCAGGTTCTCCACGAAGTCGGCCGTGCCCATGGGGCGCCAGCGCACCTCCGCCGGATCGCCGGGGCGGGCCCCGCCCGACACCTCCAGCTCCAGCTCGCCCATGGCCACCGAGAACGCCCCCCCGGTGGCGGCGTAGCGCCGGTCCAGGTTCCCCACCAGCCATCCGGTGGGCACGGTGGTGGAGTCCCACGAGGTGGCGTCCACCCGGAGCACCCCGTCCACCCTGCGGAGTCCGGCCCGGGCCGCCGAATCGGCCAGGGCCTCCAGGGCCCCCTCCGCCGACGTCCAGAAGGGCTCTCCCAGGGTGGGGTCGCCCCCCGACATCAGGACCAGGTCCCCCCGGATCCGGCCATCGGCCCCGGGGGGCAGGGGGGCCAGGAGCTCGGTGCGAAACCGGTATCCCGGGCCCAGCGCCTCCAGGGCGGCGGCCGCCACCACGATCTTGTGGTTCGACGCCGGGACGAAGCGGAGGTCCGCCCCCCGCTCCAGGATGACCTCCAGGGGCTGGCCCGGCCCCGCCGGCATCTCGGCCAGGAGGAGTCCCACCTGGGCCCCCGCGAGTTCCGGGCGGTCCAGCACGGCCTGCACCTCCGCCGGGAGGGCCGCACCAACGGCGGCGCCGGCGGCAGGGGCATCCTGCGCACCGGCGGGGCCGGGGAGCCATCCCCCAACAAACAGGAGGAGGAAGAAGACGACGCAGGGGGCGGCGCGCGGTGCCCGGGAGCCCGGTGTCACGACCCCCCGGCTCCAGCGGTGTCCGCCTCGTCCTCCCGCTCCAGGACCACGGCGGTGCCGTAGCAGAGGATCTCGCTGGCGCCGGCCATGATCTTCGAGGTCTGGAAGCGGGTGGCCACCACGCCATTTGCGCCCAGCGCCCGGGCCTCCTCCACCATGCGGTCCAGCGCCTGCTCCCGGGACTGGCCCATCATCTTCGTGTACTCGTGCACTTCCCCGCCCACCAGGTGGCGGAGCCAGGCCAGGATGTCCTTGCCGATGTGCTTCGTGCGGACGGTGCTCCCGCGAACCAGGCCCAGGTTCCGACGGACCCGGCAGCCGTCAACGGTGGAGGTGGTGGTCACGATCATGGGTCAGCGCTCCACATCTCGGTAGGGGTCCACGAGCCACTCCCTGTAGCGGTCGTGGATCACGGTGGCCAGGAGGAGGATGACGCCGATCCCGATGGCGCTGGTCCCCATCTTCTGGAGGGGGGCCGCCGGCGAGCTGAAGTAGAGCCAGACGGAGTAGGCGAGCCAGATGGCCACGCCCACGGTGAGGAAGATCCAGCCCATGGGTCGGGCCAGGCGCCGGTTCACCGCGCCCCACACGGAGCGGTTGGGGCCGGGTGTGGGGAGGCGCAGCTCCGAGAGGTCGCGGTGCATGGACCGGAAGACCGCAAGCTGTCGCTGCAGGTCGGTGGATGCTTCCAGCGCGGCCTCCACCTTTCGGCGTTCCTCCGGAGGCAGCTCGCCATCCAGGTAGCGCATGAGGACCGCTTCGTCGATCTCGCCATCCGGCGGGGTCATGGTGTCTCGCTCCGGGCTCATGGGTACTCTGCCCCCATGTCTGCCAGCGCATCCTGCAGCGCGCGTCGGGCATGGTACAGCCGGCTCGCCACGGTCCCCTCGGGGATCTCGAGGATCGAGGCGATCTCCTGGTAGCGGAAGCCCTCGAGCTCCTTCAGCACGAGGATTTCCCGCTGCTCGTCGGGGACCCGCTCCAGGGCCGCCCAGAGGAGCCGGCGGGCCTCGGCGCGCTCGCGATCGCGGCGGCTGCTGCCCGGGCCCGTGTCGGCCTGGAGGTCCAGGAGGTCGTCGTCCACCACTTCCACCCGGAAGCGGCTGGTCCGGCTGCGGAGGAGGTCCCGGCACTGGTTCCTCAGGATCTGGAAGAACCAGGGTCCGAAGGAACGCCGCGTGTCGAAGCGCGAGAGGGCCTGGTACGCCTTCACGAACGCCTCCTGGAGTGCGTCGCGGGCATCGTCCGGGTTCCCCGTCATCCCCAGGGCCATGCGGTATCCCTGGGGTTCGTAGGCCCGGACGATGGGCTCGTAGAAGCGAGCATCGCCGTTTCGGCACTTCTGGATGAGCTCGCGCTCGACACCCGGCTGCAAGGAAACTCCTTCCTGGGGTTGGTTGTTCTCCTCCTACGAGGAGCCCGGCGGGATTCTTCAGGTCGAGTCGGGGAGCCCCAGCCGGACGCCGGGGGCTCCGGGCCGGCTCGAGGGGCTCAGGCGGACTCCCGGGGGAAGGAGGCCGCGTGCCGGAGCGCCTCCACCGCCTCGTCGATCTCGTCCTCCGTGTTGTACGCGTGGGGCGAGAGGCGGAGCGCGGCGGGGATGCCCCGTTCGTCGTAGTCGATGACGGCCGAGCTCCGGTCCACCGACGACGTCCGGATGGACCGCTCCCGAAGGTGGCGCACCAGGTCCGACGGCCGCCACCCCTCCACCGTGATGGTGACAATGGCCGCCAGCTCCCGCCCCCGATCCAGCACCTGCACCCCCCGGACCCCGCCCAGCCCCTCCCGGAGCCGATGCGCCAGCGAGCGGGCCCGGTCCCGAATCGCCTCCAGCCCCGTGGCCCGGGCCACCTCCGCCGCCGCCCCCGTCCCCAGGACCAGCGCCCAGCTGAACTCCCAGTTCTCGAAGCGGCTGGCATCGGGGGCGGGCTGCCAGAGGTCCTCCTCGACCCAGTCTGCGCTCCGCAGGTCGGGGAAGAGGGGTACGAGGCCATCCTTCAGTGCCTGGCGAGACACCCACAGGAACCCGGCCCCCCGAGGTCCGCGGAGGAATTTGCGGGACGTGGCAGCCAGGAACGAACACCCCAGCGACTCCGGCTCCAGGGGCATCTGCCCCACGGACTGGCACGCGTCCAGGATGTAGGGGACGCCGTGCTCCCGGCAGAGCGCGCCCACGGCCCCCGCGTCCTGGACCACCCCCGACGAGGTGGGGATGTGGCTCAGGGCCACGACCCGGGGCCTGCGGCGGATGAGGGCCTCCCGCACTGCGCCCACGTCGATTCCGCCCTCCGGGGCGTCGGGGGCCCGCTCCACCTCCACCCCCAGGCGCTCCGCCAGGGAGAGGTACATGAGCTGGTTCGAGACGTAGTCCTGCCGGGAGGTGAGGATCCGGTCCCCCGGGGCCAGCCGGATGCTGGAGAGGGCCTGCTGGAAGGCCACGGTGGCGTTCTCCGTGAAGGCGATGGAGCCCTGGCGGGCCCCCAGGAGCTCCTCCACGGACCGGTACGCCCCGGCGATCTCGTCCGCCCGGGCCGCCGCCGCCTCGTACCCGCCCAGCTCGGTCTCCGCCTGCAGGTGGTCGTGGACCGCCTTCAGGACGGCCGCGGGCTGCAGGGCGGCGCCGGCGTTGTTCAGGTGGATGCCGAAGGCGGTGCCCGGGGTGTCCCGACGGAGGGCCTCCACGTCCAGCGGGGCCGGGCTGCCGGGGACGGCCCCGGGGCGCGACTCGGGGCGGGGCTCGGGGCCGGGCTCGGGGGTCACGGCTCCATGGTCTCCCACCAGAAGGGCTCCCGCTCCCGGGGGTGGTTCCCCACCTCGTCCATGGTGCGGGCGTCGAAGAGCCGGCCGTTCACCATGGTCCAGCGCACGGTCTCGGTGTTCTCGAGTCCCTCCAGGGGGTTCTCCTCCAGGACGATGAGGTCGGCGAGCTTGCCCACCTCCAGCGACCCGATCTCGTGGTCGAGCCCCAGGTAGCGCGCACCGTTCAGGGTGGCGATCTGAAGGGCCTCCATGGGGGTGGCCCCACCCAGCCCGAAGCTCCTCAGCTCCCAGTGGGCATCGATGCCGTTTCGCTGCCCGTGTGCGCCCAGGTTCACCAGGACGCCCTCCCGGTGGAGCTCGGTGGCCACCCGGGCCGTCTCGATGTGGCCCCACTCGTCGTCGGGGACCGCGGTGCGACGACGGGAGGCGGCCTCCACGGTGAGGGGCGGGCTGAAGTCCAGGAGGCGCTGGTTCTCCCAGAGGTTGTCGTGGTAGTAGAAGTAGTTCTCGCCGTAGAGGGGCCCGAAGGAGACCACCAGGGTGGGGGTGTAGCCCGTGTCGCTGCCGCCCCAGAACTGGCGAACGTCGTCGTAGACTGCGGCCAGGGGGAGGGAGTGCTCGATCCCGGTGTGGCCGTCCTGGATCATGGTCATGTTGTGCTGGAAGAGGGCCCCTCCCTCCAGGACCACCAGGACGTCCTGCTCCCGGGCGGCGGCCAGGATCTGCTGGCGCTGGTCCCGCCGGGGCTGGTTGTAGCTCTTCACGCTGAAGGCACCGGCGGCCCCCAGGCGTCGGATGTGGGAGCGGGCGTCGTCCAGGTTGTTCACCTGGGCGGTGCTCGCCGACGTGGCCCCGTAGAGGATCGTCCCCGTGGAGAAGATCCGGGGTGCCACCACCTCGCCGGCCCGGGCCATCTCGCTGGCGGCGAAGATCTGCTGCGTGCTGGCGGAGGGGTTGTGGATCGTGGTGACCCCGAAGGCCAGGGTGGCGTAGTTGGACCGGTTCTGCCGGGGGATGATGGGCCCGCTCCCCTGGCCGCCGTGCTGGTGGACGTCGATGAGGCCGGGCATGATGGTGTGGCCCGAGGCGTCCACCACGTGGGCCCCCTGGGGGATGTCCACCTCGCCGTCGGGGCCCACGGCGGCAATCCGGTGCTCCTCCACCACCAGGGTGCCGTTCTCGATGACCTCATCGCCGTTCATCGTGAGGATGCGGGCCCCCGTGAAGGCCACCACGCCCTCGGGCCGGTCTGCCTGCGCCCGGAAGCCGATCATCTGCCCCTCGGCCACCGGGAGGTCCACCTCGTCCTCCACCTGGTCGTCGGACCAGGGGAAGGTCTCGCCCAGCCCCAGACTGAAGAGTTCGGCCCCGGTGGTCCAGTGGAGGGTCTGTCCGTCGCCGGACCAGTGGAGGAAGTCGCCGGCGTCACGGCTCACCCGGCGCTGGGGCACGTCGCGGCTGCCGGGGCTCACGCTCACCGAGCTGCCGGTGGGCACGAAGGGCCGGACGTAGGCCTGGTAGCGGGAGCTCCAGGTCACCCAGCGGTCGTCGGGGGAGACCTGGATGTCGGAGACGAACTGCCCCGACAGGTGCTGCCGCTCGTCGTGGCCGTCCAGCCCGATGGAGAGGAGGGTGCCCCCCCGGGTGAAGTAGACCCGGTCGCTGGAGGCCCCGAAGTGCATCCCCGAGAGCCCGCCGGTGAAGCGGACGGCCTCGCCACCCGACACCGGAACCCGGTACGTGCCGGCCTCGCCGGGCCAGAGGGGCGAGATGAGCCCGCCCCCGCCCACGCGGCGGAAGAGGAGGGTCTCGCCGTCGGGGGTGAAGACGGGCTCCCGGAAGTGACCGGGGCCGTCCACCACCACCCGGCCTGCCTCGGCGCCCTCCACCGGGGCGACGCGGACGGTGGAGAGCTCCTGGTCGTCCCAGGCGATGAAGGCCACCTGCTGCCCGTCGCGGGACCAGGCGGGCTCCAGCTCGAAGTGGTCCGTCTGGGAGGTGAGGCGGCGGGGCTCGGCGCCCTCGGAGAGCTCCCGGACCCAGAGGTAGCCCAGGGCCTGGTAGAGGACCCGGTTCCCGTCCGGCGACACCTGGACCCAGCGGGGCATCCGGACGTCGAACTCCTCGGCCTGGATGTCGATGCGGGGCCGGTGGGCCTCCGCCATGGTGCGGGTCGTCTGCACCTGGAAGGGGACCTTGGTGATGTCCCGGGTCTCCACGTCCAGGCGGTGGATGCCGCCCCCGGCCCAGAAGACGATCTCGGAGCCGTCCGGCGTCCAGGTCATGCGGGGGTAGACCCCGTGGATGGCCCAGATCTCCTGGAGGTCCCGGTCCAGACCGTCGTACAGGGGCCACTCCCGGCCGCTCTCCAGCTCCCGGACGTAGAGGGTGGACTGGTAGTTCGCCCGGCGGATGAAGGCCAGGCGCTCCCCGTCGGGGGAGGGGGCGGGGCGGATGGCACCGCCGGGTCCGCCCGTCACCGTGGTGGTCTGGCCCGTCTCCCGATCCAGCCGCCGGATGGCGTAGATCCCCGGGTTCGGGTCCTTGTTGTACTGGAAGGTGGAGCCGCCGGTCACGTCCTGGGAGTAGTACAGGTAGCGGCCGTCCGGCGAGAAGACGGGCTCGTTCACGTCCTGCTGGTCGTTGGGGCGCTCCGTGAGCCGGAGCCCCGAGGTCCCCCCGTCCAGGTGGTAGAGCCACATCTCGCCGGCACCCAGGGAGCGGGCGCTGGTGAAGTGCTTCCGGGCCACGATGTACTGGGAGTCCGGCGTCCAGTCCGGGCCGTTCAGGAGGCGGAAGCTCTCGTTCGTGATCTGGCGGGGGTTCGAGCCGTCCCGCTCCATGACCCAGATGTTGTCGCCGCCGGCCCGGTCGCTGGTGAAGGCGATGTACTGCCCGTCGGGCGAGAAGACGGGCTGCATGTTCCACGCCATCCCCTCGGTGAGCTGGCGGGCCTCGCCCCCCTCGAAGGGGATCACGTAGATGTCACCCAGGAGGTCGAAGACGATCTCGGAACCGTCCGGGCTCACGTCGAGGCTCATCCACGTCCCCTCCTCCGTGTTGATCTCCAGCTCGTAGGTCGGGAAGGGTGGCTCGTTGACATTCCAGTCCTGTGCCGCGACGGGACCGGCGGCAAGGAAGGTGGCCAGGAGGGCCGGCACGAGAGGCGCCAGTGCGGCCCTCCCCGAAAGACGAAGGCAGGAACGCCGGAGGAAGCTGGAACGCATGGGTCTCGCTGGGTGGAATGGAACGGTGTGCACAGGGCCTCGACCCGGGTGATCCGGTCGCGGAAAAGACTACCGGACCCGGGGGCGCGGCGCCAGCCGGACGGGTTGCGCGGGCAGCCGTCCGGGGGGTAGGCTCCATCCTGCAGGCGTGCGCGTCGCGTCCTCCGTTTCCCCGCACCGGAGCCCCCTCGTGAGCCTCCTCCTCTCCTGGCTGATCCTCTCCATTGCCGTGTGGATCACCGCCGTGATCCTGCCCGGCGTGCACCTGAAGGGATTCGGGAGCGCCTTCGTCGTGTCGGCCCTCTTCGGGATCCTGAACTTCCTGCTGGGCTGGATCTTCTTCACCGTCTTCACCATTGCCACCCTGGGGATCGCCCTCCTCCTGGCCTTCATCACGCGCTGGATCATCAACGCCATCATCCTGAAGATCGTGGCCGCCGTGACGGACCAGCTGGAGATCGACCACTTCGGGTGGGCGCTGGGTGCGGCGCTCATGATGTCGGCGCTGGGAACTGCGGGCCAGTGGCTCGTGGGCGGCGCCGGGTAAGGGGGGGCGGGCGAGCCCGGAGCGGGCTGACCGCCTCTCGAAGTGCGAGCGTGGGGGCCGTCCCCCACGCCGGAGCCCGGCGCCGGGCCCCCCGCCCGGCCCCCCCCCCGGCCCCCCCCCCCGCCCCCCCCCCCGCCCCCCCCCCC
>REBX01000084.1 GCA_007692505.1 Gemmatimonadales bacterium
GCGACCCGCCTCGACCAGCGCTGCAAGACCCCGTCCCGGTGGTCCCTGTACTTCTTCAACGGCCTTCTAGAACATTCAACTCGATGAAGAACACTCGGCGCGGCTCGAGGCTCTTGCCCCCCGCACCCGCGTCCAGCCGGGCACACTGCCATCCTAGACGGACCTACACCGGCCAGGGCTCGACGACATCGAACGGCTCTACGTGCTGGATCAGCTTGAAATCCCTGGTGTTTCGCGTGATCAATGCGAAGCCGTCTTCCCGACAGGAGGCTCCCAGCAGGCAGTCGTTCACGAACGAGCGACCAAACCCGCCGGCGCTCATTCGCTTCTCCTGAACCAGACGGGCCATGATCCGGCCTGCCCGTTTCCATGTGCCGAACCGAGGGGTGATGATCCTTTCCCTCCTCTCGAAGGGGCGGATCAGGCTTTCCTCGATCAGCCTGGCCCGCCGGTGGTCCACCGCACCGGCCAGCAGTTCCTGGGCCACGGCTGCATGGAGGTAGATGGATGGGAGGCACTGCGCCACGAACCTCTTCAGCTCCTCTGCCCGCCCGGCATCCCGCACCGCCTCGATGTAGAGGTTGGAATCCAGGACGTACCGCTTCATTTCCCCTCGTCCTGGAAGACGTCCTGGATCGATTCCGTGCCGGAAACCGCATCAATCCCTTCCAGAACCTCCTCCCTGAAAGCCACCATCTCGAGGGCCTGTTCCACGGTCTCCGTTTCCGTCTTCGTGCCCAGAATGCGCTTTGCGCGGTCGATCAGGTCCTGCCTCAACCGCATGTTCTTCCGGACCACCTTCGATGCCTTTCCCATGCTCGACTCCCCGCTGAGGTGTACAGTCAAATCTTACGCCTGTACAGCGCGCCCGACAAGTTCCCGCCGCCGAATTGGCGAAAACGCCCACTACGCCCCACGTTGGTTCGAGCGGGCATCTGGCCCGGCCCCCACGTCGGGGGCGAGGGCATCTGGAGACACGGGGTAGTCATGAAGAAGCCGGGACGGTGGGGAACAACCCTCATTGGCGGAGTCTTGGCAGTCATGGCCTTCCAGTTCGCCTCGGATGGCCTCATGCGGATGGTTTCGGGGGGTGGGCCGGGGGACCGAAGTCTCTACATGAAGCTCCCCCTGGACGACGTGAGGTTCCACTGGAAGTTCTTCGACAAGGAGGCCTTCCTGGAGGGATCTCTCGAAGTCGAGATCCATGGCGCCACCGGTCGAGATACGGTCCTCACCGTGTTCCGCGACGGAGAGATCTCTCCGGACTGGCACCCCATCGACTCGCAGAGGGGAGAAGGCGAAATCTACTTCGGGTTCATCGGCGAGGTGGAGGTATGGACGCACCGAAGGGATTCCGTGGTGGTTCGCCTCCACGCCGCCCGTGACCTGGAAGGGATCGGACGCTACGAGGAGGCGGTCTTGCCCGAGGGCTCCTACGAGGCCTCGGCCTCCTACAGCATCCTGACCGGCCATCCCCGTTTCCGCCTGTTCTCCCAGCCCAGCGAGCCCCGAGCCTACATCGGATGCTGGAGATCGAAGTGGGAGATGGAGCTTTCCGGCGAACCGGGGTGGACGGGCACCCGCGGGGAACCTGAGGATTCCCGATTCCTGGCTCGGCTGGCGCAGATGATGCCATCCGTCGGAGCGGAGCAGGGCACGGATGGCTCCCGGTGCGCTTCGTGAGGGGTTCTCGAGCATCGGCAGCATGACCACGGGCCCCGACGGCAACATCTACCTGGTGGAGCGGTCCGTCCCCGAGATCCGGGTCTACAGCCCCGAGGGCGATCGCCTCCGCACGTTCGGACGGTCGGGTCAGGGACCCGGAGAGTTCCAGTCGCCCGGGTCCATCGGCTTTCTTGCCGACACCCTCTGGGTCGCGGACCCTGCCGGGCAGAGGGTCACCATGTTCTCCGAGACCGGCGACGTCCTCGAGACCTTCCCGATCCCGGGCGTCGTGCCCCTGTCCTCGGACGTGGCCGGGGTGCTTCCCATGGCCATGGGGCCAAGGCTGAGGTCGGACGGGTTCGTGTATTTCGAGGAGCCCTCTGCCGTCGTCACCCTGGGGGGCAGGGATCCCATCCCCGATTCCATGGAGGTGCCGCTCCTGAGGGTCGATCGGGCCGGGTCCCGTCCCGATACGGCTGGAGAGGTGCGGCTCTACCTTCGACCCTCCAACGATGAGGGGGGACCGAACCGACCGGCCCAGACCAACCTGGACCGGGACCCCGGCCCACCGGCGGACACCCCACTCCGGTTCCAGACGGATTCGGCCACCATTGTCATCGAACGACGGGTGACCTCCACCTCGGGATACCCAAGGTTCTCGGTCTACCGGGTGCTCTTGAACGGGACTACCCAGTACCGCTGGGTCATCAGCTATTCTCCCTCCGAGTTAACCTCCGCCGAAGCAGACAGCCTGGTCGCAGCGCGAGGCGAGTCCGGCGTGCCAGCGCACCGACCACCGGTTTCGGGGGCACGCATTGGGGACGACGGAACGCTCTGGGTGCGGGGAGAGATAACCCCCGAACCCGACCAGATCTGGTTCGTCATCGGCCCGGATGGGAACGGGCACGGCCGGGTGATGCTCCCGTCCGAAGCGTCGATACGGTGGATCGAGGGGACGGTCGTCTATGTCGTCGAGCCCGATGAATTCGACGTCCCATGGCTCGTGCGCTACCGGCTCGATGTGTGATCCTCGGCTCAAGGAGTCCCGAATGAAAGGACCGGTGTTTGCCCTGGTCCTCATGGCGCTGGCCGCAGGGTGCGCCACGTCAGGGACGACGGCGCCTGAGCCCACGAGCCCGGGGCCGGCGGAGCTGGTGCTGCAGGCCCGCAGCTTCGTCCTCGATGACGGGGACGTGGGCAGCACAGTCCTGACGTTCGATACGGAGGGGTGATCCTCGACTCGGACACGTACCTCCTCACCACCCGCTCGGGTGACGACCTCGACTTCCTGCTCCACGAGTCCGGCCAGCTCACGAGACTCTACTCGATGGACACCAAAGGGGAGGGAGGATGGATCGAACCCCTGGCGACCCTGGAAGATGGGGTCCTCATGAGGCGTGTCGAAACGAGGCGCTTCGACGAGGGGAACAACCCGCTGTTCTGATACGACGGAGATGGAGTCCAGCGCCTCGACCTTCAGGCCCCCACCATCGATGCCGACTTCTGGATGGGAGAAGGGACCGACAGGGTCCTCGTCCTGAACGCCTGGCACGATGGGAAACGACGGATCGACGTCCGCCACTGAGAACGAGGTCCGATATGCGCCGGTTCATGGCTGTGCTCATTGTTCTCGGGGCCGCACTGGCCCTGACCGGGTTGCTCTCGGCGTGTGACCAGCCCTCGGGCCATCACCTGTCTGACGTGACCCGGGAGGACTCGGCCGGGGTGACCATCGTTCATTCTCCACAACCCGACGCAGACCTGGACGTGTGGCAGATCGAGCCTGACCCCTCGGTGGTCATCGGGGCGTCAGAGGATGATCGGGCATCCCTCCTGGCGGGCGTGATCGACGCAGGCATGCTCCCCGATGGACGCATCTACGTCACCGACATGTCCACAAGGGGTGTCCGTTTGTTCGATGGGGAGGTCCGCTCCATGGAGATCTGGGGCCGGGCAGGGCAGGGGCCCGGAGAGTTCATGCTTCCGCTGACCGCCATTTTCCCCTACCGCGGCGATTCCGTCGCAGTGGTCGAGATGGGCGGCCAGCGGGTCTCGGTGTTCGACGCCGAGGGCGGGTTCGGACGAACAATCGTGCTCCAATTCGACTTCGTTCCATCTCCAGGGCACCTGGCGGCGCAGAGTTGCTGCACCCTTATCGGCGCGTTTCCCGATGGAAGCTGGCTGGCCACGCACCCCGAGGAGGCATCTTCCGAAGGCTCGGGTGCCCGTCGAGGCCAGGTCCGTGTGGTTCGGCTCGCTCCGGACGGAGACATGCCCGAGGGGTTCGGGTTGTTCGATGGATCCATCTGGCAGGAGACGATCCCCGGCATGCCCAATGCCTTCGCCCGCATCCCCCTGGGACCGGCGTTGGCCATCACCATGTCGGGCGAGCACGTGTACGTCGGCGACGGTGCCGAAGCCCGCGTCGACGAGTTCGATGCGACCGGGCACCTGTCGAGATCGTTCAGGGTGGAGGGGACCCCTCGCCTGTTCGAGCCGGAGCGGCTGCCTGCCTACGGAGCCCTCCTCGCGGACCCCCTCGGCCGGCTGTGGCTCATGCCACGGGACGTCCCCCATGAACCCACGGATCCCGCCACGGAAGGCCTCGTCCTCGACACCGACGGGGTGCCCCTCGGGCTCGTCGCCGCCCCATCTGATACGCGGATCCTCTACGTGGGAGCGGAGGCCGTGATCGGGGTGCGGACCGACGACATGGTGCGGAGAGCGTGGTCGTGCACCGGATCATGGGCGCGGGCAGGACCGCCCCCCTGGACCGCGAGGCCCTTTTCTTCGGAAACGCGGCGGCCCTGGAGGCCTTCCGGCAAGAGGACTGCACGGTCATTCGGCCCGACACGCTCCCCCATGCCATCCACAAGGCAGGCCTGTCCTTCTGGGAAACGAATCCGGTCAACGCACCGGACCTCATGTGTTTTGCAACCGAAAGCGGGGTGTACGAGCTGCGTCCGTCGGGAGACGCTGTCCGAATCGCTCCAGAGGGTGAACGTGGGAGCTTCCAGGTCCCTTTCGCGTCGGACTTTGAGCTGCGCTCGGTGCTCTACAGGGAAACCGACGACAGGCTCTATCTGGTTTACGGCGTCGGAGACGGTTTGTATGGCTCGGGCCATCTCATGGCCTGGGACAAGACAACCCTGGAGCCGCTATGGGATGCACACACCCACGTTGGCCCATCTCCCGGTCCCGTCCTCCTGACCGACGAGCACGCCGTCGATGACGCCACCGGAATCCTGCTGGGGCCAGACGTGTTCAAGGGCAAGGAACCGGATTTCCCGGCGCCGGAGCCCTTCTGCGGCTAGTCCCGGAGCCCGTTGGATGTACGGTCTCGACGTGTAGGTTGCATGACATTGGTCATGCGGTTGCCGCCCCTCCCGACGTGTGAACGGGGTCGATCGTTCCGCGATCGGCGATCGGAAGTCATAAGTGACAAAATTTTTGGCCTGAGTCGATATTTACGTCATAAATGACCTCTAGCCGCTTGACGTCGGTCGCATCCCATCCCATCTTCCTGCAGGAGGATCTCTCGTCCGCAGCCCGGAGGCAGCATGTCCCGAGTCCACCCCGCAATGACCGACACGGAGATCATGGGCTTCCTGGGTGACAGGTTGGCCCGGCTCAGGGAGGCGGAGGGGCTCACCATCGAAGAGGCCGGCAAGACGGCCGGTCTGGGTGCCAAGACCGTATGGCGGGCAGAGAAGGGCCGGAACCCGACACTCCTCACCGTCGTGCGCCTGCTGAGGGTCTACGGACGACTGGAAGACCTCTCGGTTCTCGTTCCAGAGGCTCCGCCCAGCCCCCTCCAGGCGCTCAGGGGGAGATCTTCATCCAGGGAGACATCGTGATGTCTTCCTTCTCCTGCCTCGCAGAAGTCCACCTGTACGGTGAGCTGGTCGGAGCGGTGGGTGAGACGAGTGCCGGCGAGGTCGTATTCGAGTTCGACTCGACCTACCAGACGTCCGGCCTGGACCTGTCCCCACTGCAACTCCCCCTCCGGAGGCGCACCCATACGTTTCCCGAACTCCGAGGCCTCGAGAACTTCAAGGGACTGCCGGGCGTCCTGGCCGATGCCCTGCCGGATGCGTTCGGCAGGAGCGTCCTTCGTGCGTTCCATACGTCACGGGGCGTGATGGAACGGGAGCTGTCGCCGGTCCAGAGCCTCCTGTACGTGGGCCGACGGGCCATCGGTGCATTGGAGTTCGAGCCGGCCGACGAGCCCCAATCGCGGCTCCAGGAGAGGGAAGCGCTGGACATTGCCACCCTGGTCGAAGGGGCACGCAAGGCGATCTCGGGTGAGGTGGATGGCACCCTCTCGGACATTTATCGGGTGGGCAGCTCGGCGGGTGGAGCTCGGCCCAAGGCGGTCGTCCTCTGGAACCGCGAGGAGAATGAGATCCGGTCGCCGTTTCATGGGATGCAAGGGGGCGACATCCATGCCATACTCAAGTTCGATGGCGTGGGGGATGACGCGACGCCGGACCGGCTCGGAAAGCCTCTTCCCTTCAACCGGATGGAGGCCGCCTATTCCCTGATGGCCCGGTCCGGGGGGCTCGATGCAGTGGAGGTTGTGCCACATGACTCGGGGCAAGGCCTCTGCCATCTGTTCATCCCGCGATTCGATCGGGTCACCCATAAGACCAGGGATGGCTCGGTTTCGGCACAGAAGATCCACCAGCACACCTTCGGCGGACTCGTCCACGTCGACTACAACACCCCGGGCGCCTCGAGCTACGAAGAGTTCTTCAGGACCACCCAACGCCTGGGCATGGGATCCGGGTCCGTGGATGAGGCCTACCGAAGAGCCATCTTCAACATCCTTGCCGTGAACCAGGATGATCACGTCAAGAACCTCTCCTTCCAGCTCCCGCCGTCGGGCAAGTGGCAGCTCGCCCCCGCCTATGACCTCACCTTCGCAAAGGGCTCCGGGTTCACGTCGGCGCACCAGATGCGCTTCGCCGACAAGGTGTCCGGGTTCACCCGTGATGATCTCATCGGGGTCGGACGGGAGTACGGGGTCCGGGATCCCGCCGGGGTGATCGAGAAGATCCATGACGCCATCCTCCACCTCCCCGAGTTTGCAGCCGAGACCCGGGTAGACGAGACCTTTCTGGCCGTGGTGATCGAGCACGTGAACCAAAGGCTGCAGTCCCTCGGGCTCTCGCCCATCCCGAGGCCTTGAAGCGGACTCGATCGCATCGGCAACCGAGCGGCTGATCAGCGTGGCCCCCGACACAAGAACGACCTCGTCGGATCCCCACCGGCATTCCATCGGGAAACAGGCAGATCGCTCCAAGGGGGGTGCCCTCGACCATTTCGCAGGTCGAGAAGATCGATCCATCGTCCCGGGTGTGCCCACCCAGGTCGGCCAGGACCGACGTGGTGAGGCCCACGTCTCCTTCCCATTTCACCGGCGCCCCCCGACGGGGGGTTCCGGGCTGGGGCGGGCGATGGGCCAGGCGGTCCCGGGGCCGGACGGCCCTCATCCTCCCTCCTCACGTGGAGAGGTAGCTCGTTTGCGCCTCCACCTTGCCCCCTCTATCATAAAGAGGCCGTAGGCGATCCCTCGCACCATGGGTGCCACTCGCCTGCGCGGCCATCACAGCCTCTCCTCCTGCCGGGACTCTCCACGATGCGAAAGAACACTCGAGGGACCCGGACCTTGCAGGCGGGGAAGCTCGTCGCCCTGGCCGGCGTCCTTTCCGCACTCGCGGGTTGGGCTGGACCCAGTACCGCCCTGGCCCAGAGCCCGGAGGTCACGCTGGAAGCCTCCACCGTCTCCTCCGAGCTCAAGTCGGCCATCTTCGCCGCGGTGCTCCAGGACCTCCCGAACGACTTCCAGGACCGGTCCATGGCCGCGGACCCCCGCTGGGCTCCCCTTCCCGGGGATGAGGAGGAAGAGGCGCTTCACGAAACCCTGCTTCAGGGTGATTCGCTGAGCGTCCGTCACGGGGAGGCCATCGACCCCCAGGTGTTCGAGGGCATCCGCGCCATGGGCCTCACCCTCTCCGTGTGCGAGCAGGGACTGGGCACGGAGTGCATCCTGGACGGCGAGTCGGCGCACTTCACCTTCTCCGAACCCGAAGTGGCGGCTGGTCAGGCCACCATTCAGGTCCTGATGTCCGCACGGCTCGCCCCCGATGAGCGCCTCTGGTACTTCAACGTCTGGTCGTACGAGCTCGACGTGGGGGACAGGAGTGTCACAGTGACGGAGCGGAGCCGGATCATGACGGGGCACGGGCCGGTTCCCGCCGAGGGGTAGCCCCCGGAAGGACAGCCAGGACCTGAAGGCCCACGCTGCCCCATTCAACTGACACATCTCCCGAAGGCCCTCCGGGCTGGGGCGGGGGATGGGCCCGGCGGTCTCCGGGCCGGACGGCCCTCATCCTCCCTCCTCCACCCACTCCAGCGCGCGGGCCTCGTACCAGGGTCCCAGGCCGGGGTAGAGCTCCGATTCCACGCTGGCAAAGTCGATGGCCTCCTCCCGGGTGCGGCCCGCCCGGGTCTGGGCTTCCCACCAGGGGACCACCGCGCCGGCACCCTCCAGGAGGTCGATGAGCTCGCCCAGGGTAAGGGGCTCATCCGATACCTTCGGCGACACCTGGAAGTGCGTGTCGTACTCGTCCACCATCCGGTAGTGGTAACGGCCCTCGTGCCAGCGGGCGCGCACCACGGACACGTCCATGGTGGCGGACTGGAGCACGATTCGGGCGATCTCCACCTCGCCGGGGAGGAGTGGGGGCAGGTACTCGCCGCCCATCCAGGTTGGGCCGGCCGTGCCCGTCATGGTGGACTGGAAGGACTCCGACGCCTGTTCCTCCAGGAGGTCGGGGTGGATGGGGCCCAGGGCCTCCTCCAGGCGCTTTCGCTCCTCGCCCTGGGCGGTGAGCATGTCCCGGATCATTTCGCGGCGGCGCTGGCCCGAGATGCCGTTCAGGGCAAGGGCAACGGGGTCCTCGAAATCACCGTAGGTGCGCGGACGTAAATCCATGTCCTGGTGAAAGTTGTGGCGGGGGAAACGGCGCTTTTCCTGGGGGGTGTCCTGCGACATGTACAGCCTCCTCGTGGATTGATCCAGGGAAGCCGAAAGACCCGTCTGGGCCCTTCGACGCTTTAGGCGGAGGCAGCCTCCCCACCAGGCCCCGGAAACCCGGAGGTCCGGTGAAGAGGAGATCGAGGCCCGCCAAGCTGTCGTGATCAAAGCGCCTCGATCCATCGGAACGCGGTGCCGTCCCGACCTGGAATCAAGCTAACAGGGGGGGAGGACAACGAGCTGACCGGAAGGTGCCCGAGCCTTGTGCCATCCTTGCAGCACCGGAGAGGCTCCAGGCAACCTCCCGTCAGGGAGAGGCCCGCTCCTCCTTCCATGCCATCTTGACCAGGGCATCGAGGGGGACGATTTCGAGGGTGGCCTCATGGGTGGCGGTGAGCACCACCTGAGGAGCCTTCCCGGCCTCCCACGCCTCCTTCCAGCGCGCGGCACAGAGGCACCAGCGGTCGCCGGGCTCGAGCCCGTGGAATCCGAATTCCGGGCGCGGCGTCGAAAGGTCGTTCCCACGCGCCTTGCTGAACGCCAGGAACTCCTCGGTCATGATGGCGCACACGGTGTGCACGCCCAGGTCCTCGGGTCCGGTTTCGCAGCACCCGTCCCGGTAGAAGCCGGTGAGGGGGTCGTGGCTGCAGGGTTCGAGCTCGGTGCCGAAGACGTTGGATGACATGGCGGCGTGGGGGCAGAAAGGGGGAGTGGCACGGAAGGTCGTGTCCGGCAGCGAGTACCGTCCGGCCGGGGCAGGGTTCCGGCTCCGGAGGGGACGGCCTTCCGGTCTGCCAACCATGGCCGCAGGGATCCTTCGCACCGAAGCCGGGGTTCCCAGCCACCATGGATACATCGCTCTCTTGCCCCTCGTCCCGCCGGCGATTGCCATCCCCCTCCGTTTCCACACTCCTGGATCGGGCCGCCGAGTTCCTCGAACTCTGCGCAGCTGAGTTGGGGCAGCCCGTGTCCCCGGCCCGCCTGGAACAGATACGGCGGGAGGTGGAGAGCCGGGGAACCTACACCCATACCGGAGAGGAGCTCCGGACAGGGGGGAAGCTGGCCTGGCGGAACAGTACGAGGTGCATCGGCCGCCTGCACTGGCAGTCCCTGGAAATCCGTGACCACCGGCATCTGCACCGACCGGACGCAATCTTCCAGGCCCTCGTTGAGCACCTTCGGTTTGCCACGAACGGCGGAAAGATTCGCTCCACGCTCTCCATCTTTCCTCCGGCAGATCCCGCTACCGGAGAAGCACCTCGGATCTGGAACGGGAAGCTGGTCCGGTATGCCGGCTATGACGGGGGCCCAGGCGACCCGGAGGAGGCCGAGTTCACCCAGCGCTGCCTGGAACTCGGCTGGAAGCCCCCCGGTGGGAGACCGGGTTCCTTCGACCTCCTGCCAGTGCTGATCCAGGGAGCCGGAGAGGAGGAACCCCACTGGTTCGAACTCCCCGGAGACGAGGTACTGGAGGTAGAGATCCGCCATCCCCGCCTTGCGTTCCTGGAAGAGATGGCGGTCCGATGGTACGCTGTGCCGGTGATTACCGACATGATCCTGGAAATGGGTGGCATCGAGTACCCATGCGCACCCTTCAACGGCTGGTTCATGGGCACAGAGATAGGCGCCAGAAACCTTGCGGATGCCGACAGATACGACCTCCTGCCGCGGGTGGCACGGGGTCTTGGATTGGATCCGGAGGATCGCAGGACCCTCTGGCGGGATCGAGCCCTTCTGGAGCTGAACGAAGCCGTCCTGCACTCCTTCCGGGAAGACGGTGTCACCGTGGTGGATCACCACACGGCCTCCCGGCAGTGGGACACATTCGTGAACAGGGAGTCACGGGCCGGGCGGCCGGTCCACGGGGACTGGTCCTGGCTGGTGCCTCCCATGTCCGGCTCCACATCCTCTGTCTTCCATTCGGAGTTGGAGAACAAGGTTGTGAGTCCCAACTTCTACTACCGTGACCCCCCATGGCAGGAGGGCGGTACGGCGGCTGCAGAGAACAGCGGGGAGGAGCCGGGCTCCTGCCCATTCCACATACGGTCCCGGAGAAGGGTTCCTCGAGGTGCGTACCCTCAGAAGGTGAAGTAACGAACCCCCGGGCGCAGCATGTATTCAGCCACCTCGGGCGGCTCGGCCACTCCCACGCCATCGCGAAGGTCTTCCTCCGTCCACTCGGTGTTGGGCAGGAAGATTGCGCACACATCAACCTGCGCGCCTTCCCCGATGAGTCGGTCGAGGAGCTGTCCCGGAGTGACTTCGCGGGGCTGGAGGAGGTCGCCGTCTTCCCCGTCGAGTGCCAGCGAGGCGCCGGGCCCGCAGAGGAGGACCCGGACTTCGGCTCCCTGGTCCAGACTTTGGTTGGCCAGCACCATGGCCATCCCCTGCGTCATGTTTTGCTCCTGGGTCACCACGACGAACACCGCCGGATCAGGGTCCGTGGCCCCCGTAGTGTCCGGCTCCGGAGTGGGTGCGGGAGAGCACGCGACGAACGCCAGAGTGAGCGCGAGGGGGATGAAGAGGGCAGCCCCCCGGAATTGCTTGTAATCCATGTGAAGCTCCACTGTGAAATAAACACGTTGCGACAGTCCGGGTTGTTTGGCAGGACACACCCGGCGCGACACCCGAAAGTGCCCCGGTCTGCCCTCCCAACCCCTCACCTGCACAAAAGCTCCGGCAGCCCGCGAGCTGCCGGAGGCAGGGAGGCGCGCGCTCCTGTTCCGGGGCGGCGGCACTCCTCGCTCCCGCACCCCAGGGGAACTCCGGCATGAACGACCTTCCAGCCCCCTCGCCCGGCGTGACGGACCATGAGCCGGACCGCCCGCAGGTCATCGCCCACCGCGGCGCCTCCGGGCACGCGCCGGAGCATACCCTGGCGGCCTACGACCTGGCCGTCTTCATGGGCGCCGACTTCCTGGAACCCGACCTCCAGATGACGGCCGATGGCGTCCTGGTGGCCTTCCACGACGCCACGCTGGACCGCACCGCCCGGCCCACGGAAGCGAGCGGCCCGGACATGTGCACGGGCCCCGTCCGGGAGCGCACCCTGGCCGAGATCCGCACGTGCGATGTGGGCAGCTGGTTCAACGAGCGCTACCCGGACCGGGCAAACCCCGACTTCGAGGGCCTCCGGGTCCCCACGCTGGACGAGCTCTTCCAGCGCTACGGCGCCTCCGTCCGATGGTACCCCGAGACCAAGAACCCCGAGGAGCGCCTCCCGGGCCAGCCCCCCATGGAGGAGGTCCTCCTGGAGCTCATCCGGGCCCACGACCTGCGGGATGCGGCGGTGGAGCACGGGCAGGTCCTGATCCAGTCGTTCAGCCCGGCCTCCCTCCTCCGGATCCAGGAGCTGGAACCGGAGCTCCCCCTGGTGCAACTCCTCACGGCCCGGTCCGTCACGGCGGACTCCCTCGAACGCGTCCTGGACGAGGTGGCGACCTACGCGGTGGGCGTGGGTCCGAACCGCGCCCTGGTGGACGAGGCCTTCATGGACGCCGCCCGTGAGCGGGGGCTCGTCGTCCATCCCTGGACGGTGAACGACGCAGACGAA
>REBX01000143.1 GCA_007692505.1 Gemmatimonadales bacterium
CCATGAGGGCCAGGAAGTCGTCGGTCAGGTCACCGGTGGCGGCGAGCACCCCCGAGAGGTCGGCCGTGCGGGCGGCCTTCACGTCGTCGCCCTCCACACCCTCCCGCTCGTACGTGGGGCACCCCTCGGTGAGGGGCAGGGCGGGGATGTCGGCCACGACCCGGCCCCCCTCCAGGATCCGGAAGCGCCCGTCGTCCGTCACCCGCCCGATGGTCTCGGCCTCCAGCTCCCACTTCTCCAGGATCTTCCGGACCTCGTCCTCCCGGCCCGCCTTCGCGGTCACCAGCATCCGCTCCTGCGACTCCGACAGGAGGATCTCGTAGGGGGTCATCCCCTCCTCCCGCACCGGCACGTCCGTCATCTCCAGCTCCACCCCGGACCCGGCCCGTCCGGCCATCTCCGAGGCCGAGGAGGTGACCCCCGCCGCCCCCATGTCCTGGATCCCCACGATGTGCCCCGACTTGATGAGCTCCAGGGAGGCCTCCAGGAGGAGCTTTTCAGTGAACGGGTCCCCCACCTGCACCTGGGGCCGGCTGGACTCGTCGGCGTCCTCCGAGAGCTCCTCCGAGGCGAAGGTGGCCCCGTGGATCCCGTCGCGCCCGGTCCGGGCTCCCACCGCCATGATGGGGTTCCCCGTTCCCGACGCCTCTCCCAGGATCAGGTCCTCCCGCTTCATGAGCCCGATGGCCATGGCGTTCACCAGGGGGTTCCCCTCGTAGGCCCGGTCGAAGAAGACCTCGCCCCCGATGTTGGGGATCCCCACGCAGTTCCCGTAGTCCCCGATCCCCTTCACCACGCCCTCGAAGAGGTAGCGCACCCGCCCCGAGTCCAGGTCCCCGAACCGGAGCGAGTCCAGCACGGCCACCGGCCGCGCCCCCATGGTGAAGATGTCCCGGAGGATCCCCCCCACCCCGGTGGCGGCGCCCTGGTAGGGCTCCACCGCCGACGGGTGGTTGTGGGACTCGATCTTGAAGGCCACGGCCATCCCGTCGCCCACGTCGATGACCCCGGCGTTCTCCCCGGGGCCCTGGATCACCCAGGGCGCCTCCGTGGGGAGGAGCTTGAGGAGCCGCTTCGAGTTCTTGTACCCGCAGTGCTCCGACCACATGGCCGAGAAGATGCCCAGCTCCGTGAAGGTGGGGGTCCGCTCCAGGACCTGGAGCACCCGCTCGTACTCCTCTTCGGAGAGCCCGTGGTCCGCCACCAGCTCCGGGGTGATCTCGGGGTCGCCGGGGCGGGGGGGCGGTGCGGGGGCCGGCACGGACGGGGAGGCGGGAGTGCTGGAAGTCATGGCGTCAGGGAAGGGCTGGAGAAGGAGAGGAGGACAGGGGGGCGCCGCCCAGGTGGGCCCGGAGGGAGTGGAAGAGGCCGGCACCATCCACCGATCCCAGGAGGGGCTCCACGGCCCGCTCCGGATGGGGCATCATCCCCAGGACGTTCCGTCCCTCGTTCACGATGCCCGCAATGTGGTGGGCCGACCCGTTGGGGTTTGCCCGGTCCGCCAGCTTGCCCTCGGGGGTGGCGTACCGGAAGACGATGCGATCCGTCCCCTCCAGCTCCGCCAGCGTCTGCGGGTCCGCCGTGTAGTTGCCGTCTGCGTGGGCGATGGGGATCCGCAGCACCTCTCCCTTCCGGTACCCGCTGGTGAACGGGGTGTCGGTGGTCTCCACCCGGATGTGGACATCGAAGTGCCGGAACTTCAGGCTCTGGTTCCGGAGGAGGGCACCGGGGAGGAGCCCGCTCTCGCAGAGCACCTGGAACCCGTTGCAGATCCCTGCCACCGGGCCGCCCTCACGGGCGAACTCCCGAACCGCCTCCATGATGGGCGAGAAGCGGGCGATGGCCCCGGACCGGAGGTAGTCCCCGTACGAGAAGCCCCCGGGGAGGAAGACCGCGGCCACGTCGCCCAGGCTCGTCTCCTGGTGCCAGCGGTAGACGGGTTCGAAGCCGCCTGCGAGCTCCAGCGCCCGCACGCAGTCCTGGTCGCAGTTCGACCCCGGGAAGGTGACGACGGCGACCTTCATGCCTCCGCCTCCTCCCGCTCCACCTCGCCCAGGAGGCTCACCGAGAAGTCCTCGGTCACGGGGTTGGCCAGGAGCTTCCGGCACATCTCCTCGGTCCGCTCCACAGCCGTTTCGGCGTCGGGGGCATCGATCTCCAGGTCCATGACCTTCCCGATCCGGACGGCGGCAACGCCCTCATGGCCCAGCGAGGTCAGGGCATGGTGGGTTGCCTTGCCCTGGGGGTCCAGGAGTCCGGGGCGGGGCTTCACGCGCACTTCAAGGTGGAAACGGGTCAACGTCGGGTCTCCGTCGGATCGGGGTTGGAGGGGGTGTCGGGGTCGTCGGGCAATTCGGATGACATCTCGGGGCGGGTCCGGCTTCGAAAGGCTTCCGGGCCGAGGGCGTCATAGTCCACCGACCGCACCTCGGCCTGACCATCGTCTGCCGGCGCCTCCTCGTCCAGAAGGGGGTCGGAATCCGGCAGCCGCTCCAGGAGTCCCCACACGAACGATCGCGCCGCGCCCTGCAGGGTGTACAGGACCAGGAAGGGGAAGATGAAGTACCGGGGGACCGCAAGGGCCAGGACCGCCAGCACCCCGAGCCCGGTGGTCACCACGATGGCCCGGGTGCCCCGGAGCCGGATCGTGGGGACGATCTGGTAGGGCACGTGGCTCATCATGAGGACCGAGAGTCCCACCATGACGACGCCCACGAACTGGGTCCCGGGAGGGCCACCAGTCCACTCCACCACGCCGGGCGCGGTGAAGAAGGGGTACAGGGTGGCCAGGATCATCCCGGCGGTGGGGGAGGGGAGTCCGTGGAAGGCCCGCTTCGCCTCGCCGCCCTGCTCGACGTTGAACCGGGCCAGCCGGACCACCACGGCAGTGACGTAGATGAAGGAGAGGATCCAGCTCCACGGCTGGTCCGCCAGGAAGATGTGGTAGATGACCACGGCGGGGGCCACCCCGAAGGAGATGGCGTCCACCAGGGAGTCCAGCTCGGCTCCGAACCGGGAGCCGGTGCGGGTGAAGCGGGCGACCCGGCCGTCGAACATGTCCAGGACGGCGGCAATGACGATGCACCACCCCGCCCAGATGAAGTCCCCGCGGGAGGCCGCCACCATGGCGTACACCCCGAAGAAGAGGTTCCCCAGGGTGAAGGCCGAGGGGAGGATGATGATCCCCCGCTGGAGACCTGCGCGGCCGGGCACGGTCAGACCCTCTCCAGCCGCTGCAGGAGGTCCAGGTAGCGCCGCGTGGTGGATTCCACCACCTCGTGGGGAAGGGTGGGTGCGGGAGCCGTGCCGTCCCAGCCCTCCACCGAGGCCAGCCAGTCCCTCACGGGCTGCTTGTCCAGCGACGGGGGCGTGCTGCCGGGGGACCAGTCCCGGGCGGTCCAGTACCGGGAGGAGTCCGGGGTCATGACTTCGTCGATGAGGACCAGGCGGTCCTCGTCGTCCAGCCCGAACTCGAACTTGGTGTCTGCCAGGATGAGCCCGGCCCGGGCGGCCCGGGAGGCCCCCCAGCGGTAGAGGGCCAGGGAGCGGTCCCGGACTTCGCGGGCCCTCTCCTCGCCCAGGATCTCCACCACCCGGTCCCAGGAGATGTTCTCGTCGTGGTCCCCGGCCTCCGCCTTCGTGGCCGGCGAGAAGATGGGGTCCGGGAGCCGGTCCGCCTCCCGGATCCCCTCGGGGAATCCGTCGGGTAGGCCCGGGGGCTTCCCCTCGCCGGCCAGCGTCCCGTGGTCCCGGACCTCCCGCCAGGCCGAGCCGGCCAGGTATCCCCGCACCACGCACTCCACCGGGAGGGGCCGGGTCCTCCGGACCAGGAGGGAGCGCCCCTCCCAGCGGGGCCTGAGCTCCGGGGTGTCCAGGGCCGGCACCCGTTCCGCGATGACCTCCGGGTCGGCGCTCACCCCGTGGTGGAGGAGGCCCCTGAGCCCACCGGGCCCCTTCCGGGAGGTCTGGGCCTTCTCCAGCCGGGCGAGCCAGATGGCGGTGACGGCCGTGAGGACCCGGCCCTTCTCCGGGATGGGCGGGTCAAGGACCACGTCGAAGGCCGAGACCCGGTCCGACGCCGTCATGAGGAGGTGGTCGGAGTCGACCGCGTACATCTCCCGGACCTTCCCGCGGACCAGGAGGGGGAGGGGGAGGTCGGAAGTACGGAGGGGGGTGTCGGTCACGTCAGACCCGGATCTCGGGGGATCCCAGGAGCCGGTCCGCCTCCCCCAGGAGGGGGGCGATGGCGGGCTCCAGCGATTCGGCCAGGAAGCGGTCCACCTGCTGGGGGGCCCGCCCGATGAAGCTCTCCGAGGCCACCAGGGTGCGGACCTCCTCCTCCGTCATCCCGAAGGCCTCGTCGGCGCCGATGCGTTCCACCAGGTCGCCCTCGGCACCCTCCTTCATCCGGCCGGCGGCCGCGAGGGCGTGGCGGCGGATCCGCTCGTGGAGCTCCTGCCGGTCGCCGCCGCGGCCGACGGCCTGCATGAGGATCGTCTCGGTGGCCATGAAGGGAAGGTGCACGTCCAGGTTCTTCCGCACCACTGCAGGGTGCACCCTCAGGTCCGAAGCCACGTTCTCCAGGAGGACCAGGGCACCGTCCAGGGTGAGGTACTGGTCGGGGATGGAGAGGCGGCGGTTCGCCGAGTCGTCCAGGGTCCGCTCCAGCCACTGGGTGGCCGCCGTGTTCGCCGGGTCCTGGAAGAGGGTGATGACGTGTCGGCCCAGGGCGCACATCCGCTCCGCCCGCATGGGGTTTCGCTTGTACGGCATGGCGGAGGAGCCGATTTGCTCCTCCTCGAAGGGCTCCTCCACCTCCCGGAGGTGGGAGAGGAGGCGCAGGTCGTTCCCGAAGCGCGACACGGAGGTCCCGATGCCCGCCAGGGTCCCTGCCAGCTGGGCGTCCACCTTTCGGGGGTAGGTCTGGCCACTCACCGGGTAGGTCTCCCGGAAGCCCATCCGCCGGCCCACGGCCCGGTCCAGCGCGTCCACCTTGTCGTGGTCCCCGCCCATGAGTTCCAGGAACGAGGCCTGGGTGCCCGTGGTGCCCCTCACGCCCCGGAACCGGAGGCGCTCCAGCCTCATCTCCACCTCTTCCAGGTCCAGGAGGAGGTCCTGGGCCCAGAGGGTCGCCCGCTTCCCAACGGTGGTCGGCTGTGCGGGCTGGAAGTGGGTGTACCCCAGGGTGGGCAGCTCCCGGTAGGTCCGGGCGAAGGTCCCCAGCGCCCGGAGGGAGCGCACCAGGCGGGCCCGGATGAGCCGGAGTCCGTCCCGGTGGAGGATGAGGTCCGTGTTGTCGCCGATGAAGGCCGAGGTCGCCCCCAGGTGGATGATGCCCCGGGCTGCAGGCGCCACGTCGCCGAAGAGGTGGACGTGGGCCATGACGTCGTGGCGGAACCGGCGCTCGTACTCCGCCGCCTTCCCGAAGTCGATGTCGTCCAGGCCGGCCCGCATCTGGGCCAGGGCCTCATCGGGGATGTCCAGGCCCAGCTCGGCCTGGGACTCGGCCAGGGCGAGCCAGAGGCGGCGCCAGGTCCCGTAGCGGTGGGCCGGCGAGAAGATCTTCTGCATCTCGGCGGAGGCGTACCGCTCTGCCAGGGGATGGGAATACCGTTCGGAGGGGCGCTGGGTCACGGACTGGGACTCCGGAAAGTGCGGGGGTGGGGAAGAGAGGGGCTCATCGGCCCAGGACGAAGTCGCGGGCCACCAGGCCCCGGTTCCGCTCGAAGATGATCCGCACCCGGGCTCCCGACGGGATGGCCTCCACCACGGACACAAGGTCCGGTGCCGTGGCCACCTGGGTGTTGTTGATCCCGACGATGACGTCGCCCTCGGTGAGGCCCAGCGTCTGTCGGGCCTGGCCCGTCACGCCGGTGACCAGGACACCGACCTCGCTCCGGATGCCCCGCTCCTCCCGGATGGCATCCGTGAGGGTGGCCACCTCCAGGTCCCGGAGGACCGTGATGCGCTCTGCCGTCACCGAGGGGGCCTCCATGGCCTCGAGCCGGACGGGGTCGTCCCGGCCATCCACCCTCAGCACCACGTCGTCACCGGCCCGAAGATCGAGGAGGACGGCCTCGAAGTCGAGGGGGGTCACGAGCCGGGTGCCGTTCAGCTCCACCAGTCGGTCGCCCCGGGAGATCCCGGCCCGGCCCGCCGGGGAGTCGGAGACGACCCGCCCTACCCGAACCCCCCGGGTGCGCCCGAACTCGTCGGCGTCCACGGGCTCCACGTCTACCCCGACCCAGGCCCTGCGGACCCGGTCGTGTCGGATCAGGTCCTCGGCGATCTGGAGGACCCTTTCGATGGGGATGGCAAAGCCCAGCCCCTCGCTTCCCCCGGAACGGGTGAAGATGGAGGCGTTCATCCCCACCACCTCCCCCAGGGCGTTCACCAGGGGGCCGCCGGAGTTGCCGGGATTGATGGCGGCATCCGTCTGGATCATCCCCAGGTAGAAGCCCCGTTCGTCCGCCGACGGGACGATGTGCCGGCCCAGTGCCGAGACCACGCCGGTGGTCACGGTGGGTTCGGGGTTCGAGATCAGGCTGCCGAAGGGGTTCCCGAAGGCGATGACCCACTCCCCGATGCGCAGGTCGCGGGAAGAGCCCACCGGCGCCACCGGCACGCCCTCCGGGTCCGAGAGCCGGAGGACGGCCACGTCGGTGGCCGGATCGGCCCCCACCAGCTCCGCGTCCAGGTCCCGGCCGTCGGGAAGGGTGACCAGGACCCGCTCCGCTCCCCTCACCACGTGCTCGTTGGTGAGGACCCATCCGCCGTCATCCAGGACGAAGCCCGAGCCCAGGGAGGGGACCTGCTGGAGCTGCGTCCGGCTGCCCCCGAAGAACCCGCCGAAGAAATCGTCGAAGAAGGGGTCCCGGACCCGGACCTGCCGGGTGCGGAGGACGTGGATGGCCACCACGGCGGGCGACACCCGCTCCGAGGCCCTGACGATGGCGGTGACCCGGTCGTCGTCCAGGTCCCGAGCCGCCTCCGCCGCATGCAGGGGCGAGGGGCCGGATCGGTCCGGGGATGGGTCCGCCACCTCCGGGGGACCGTTTGCAGGCGCTGCCTCCGGGGCGGACTCCACCGAACAGCCCGCCGCCAGGAGGGCGAGGGCCACCACCAGGGGGGTGGGGAGGGGCAGGAGTCTCGAGATGCTGAAGCCCATGGAGGCCTCCGGAATCGGGCAGGCTCCCCTCAGAGGGCGTGGCCCGCGGCCTTCCAGTCCTTCAGGAACTGGTCGAGCCCCCGGTCCGTGAGGGGGTGGTGGAGGAGGGGGTAGAGGACGGAGGGGGGGAGGGTGGCCACGTCGGCCCCCACCAGCATGGCCTCCTGCACGTGCCTGGGGTGGCGCAGCGAGGCGGCCAGGATCTCTGTCTCGAACCCGTAGTTGTCGTACACCTGTCGGATCTCTGCGACGATCTCCAGTCCGTCGTGGCCGATGTCGTCCAGCCGGCCCACGAAGGGCGAGACCCAGGTGGCCCCGGCCTTGGCGGCCAGGAGGGCCTGTGCGGTGGAGAAGCAGAGGGTCACGTTCGTCTGGATCTCCTCCGCCGTGAGGGTCCGGCAGGCCACCAGTCCCGCTTCGGTGAGGGGGAGCTTCACCACGATGTGCTCGTGGATGGCGGCCAGCTTGCGCCCCTCGGCGATCATCCCGTCCGAGTCCACGGCCACCACTTCGGCGGACACGGGTCCGTCCACGGTCTCGCAGATCTCCCGGAACAGCTCCGCCGGTGCCCGGTCGTTCCCGGCCTTGGCCAGGAGGGACGGATTCGTGGTCACGCCATCGATGAGGCCGGCGTCGGAGGCGCGGCGGATTTCCGCCAGATCGGCCGTGTCCAGGAAGATCTTCATGGGCTGGGGGTCCGGGAGGTGGGAGGGTCGCGGTCGGGATGGTCGCCCCACCGCTCGGGTGGGTACGTCACCTCTGCAAGATAGAGGCCCTGGGGAGGGGCGGGAGGAGAGGTGCGAAGCGGGGTGTCCGGATTCGCCAGGAGTTCGGCCATCTCCTCCAGGGGGCGCTCTCCCCGGGCCACGGTCATCATGGTCCCCACAAGATAACGAACCATGTGGTGAAGGAAGCGGTCGGCGGCGATGTGGAATCGAAGCTCGTCGCTGCCGGGGGAGGGTCGGCTCCACCGGGCCTCCCGGATCGTGCAGATCTCTCCCCGCTCCGGTTGCCCCGAGCGGGCGAACCGGCGGAAGGAGCGCCGTCCGGGGAGGAGGCTGGCGGCCTGGTGGAGGAGGGCCTCGTCCACGGGCCGGGGCTCGGTGTCCCGGACCTCCACGCCCCAGGCGAAGGGGCGGAGGAAGGGGGAGCCGCCCCCGGGACCCGTGACCACCCGGTACAGGTACTCCCGTTGCACGGCGTGGAACCGGGGATGGAAGTCCGGGGGAACCCGCCGGACCTCCTGGACCCAGACCGTGGGATCCAGGAGGGCATTGAGGGCCCGCCGAAGCTCCAGGGCCTCCCATCGGGAGGGCAGGTCCACCCGGGCAACCTGCCCTGTGGCGTGCACGCCGCTGTCGGTCCGACCCGACCCCAGGACCACCCGGCGGCGGCCCGTGATCTCCAGGAGGACCCGTTCCAGCTCACCCTGCACCGTGGGGACGCCGGGCTGGAGCTGCCACCCGTGCCAGGGACGTCCGTCGTAGTGGATGCGGAGCGCAAAGCGCCGCATGTCGGGGGAGGCCGGGGCGGAGGTGGGCGACGCATTCACACGACCAAGTCTATGGGGGTCGTCCCCGACGTCAACGGCGCCCCCATCCCCGGCGACCCCGCCTCCGGCCACCCGTCCTCCGGCGCCCCCATCCCCGTTCGGCCCGGGACTCCATACATTCCCGAAGTCCCCGCGCATGTACCCGCCACCGAAGGAGGCCGTTTCCGTGGAGATGTCCCAGCTGGTAGCCCGCGTCACCGAAGGCCACGACCTGGAGGAGGCCGAGGCGGAGTTCGCCTTCGACCGGATCATGGCCGGGGAGGCCTCCCCGGTGCAGATGGCCGCCCTCCTGGCCGCACTCCGGACGAAGGGCCATGCCCCCTCGGAGGTGGCTGGTGGGGTGCGGGCCCTGCGCACGGCCATGGTGCCGGTGCCGGTGGGCTCGCTGGACCGGCCCCTGGTGGACACCTGCGGGACGGGGGGCGGCTCGGTAACCACCTTCAACATCTCCACGGCGGCGGCGCTGGTGGCGGCGGCGTCCGGGGTCCGGGTGGCCAAGCACGGGAACCGGTCCTTCACCTCCCGGAGCGGGAGCGCCGACGTCCTGAAGGCAATGGGCGTCCGCATCGACCTGACCCCCGACGCCATGGCGCGGACCCTGGGCCGGGCCGGCATCGTGTTCATGTTCGCCCCACTCCTCCACCCGGCCATGCGCCACGTGGGCCCCGTGCGGCGGGAGCTGGGGATCCCCACCATCATGAACCTCCTGGGGCCTCTCACGAATCCAGCCGGGGTCCGCCGGCAGGTGGTGGGGGTATCCGACCCGACGCTGGCCGGCCTGGTGGCCGAGGCGCTCCATGCCCTGGGTCATCAGCGGGCCCTGGTGGTCCACGGTGAACCGGGGATGGACGAGGTGAGTCCCATGGGCGAGACCCGGGTGATGGACGTGACCCCTGCCGGGATCCGGTCCTCCCGGATCTCGCCGGAGGAGCTGGGGCTGGAGCCCGCCTCTCCGGCGGAGATCGCCGGTGGGGAGCCAGAGGAGAACGCGGAGGTCATCCTCCGGGTCCTCCGAGGAGAGGATCGCCGAGGGGCCCGGACCGTCACCCTCCTGAATGCCGCCGCCGCCCTCCTTGTGGGAGACGTGGCGAAGGACTGGGCAGACGGGGTCAGTCGAGCGGCCGAGGCCGTGGACTCCGGAGCGGCCCTCGAGACACTGGAGACCCTCCGTACCGCCTCCCGCGAGGAGGGCGCCCGGTAGGGGCGGCTTCCGGAGAATCTGCCGGGGCGCGACAGGCAGGGTCGGGACGGGCGGGGTCCTCGTCCCGAACCACGGCGCGGAGCTGCCAGGGACCGGGGAAGGGCCCCACGGCGGAGCCGGCAGGGAGGACGAAGCGGGTGCGGCCCGGACGGTGCCGGCCGGCGGCAAAGGGGATGCGCATGGTTCAGTACCTCCGGATGACGCCCACGACGATCCCCTGGATCTGGACCCGATGGGCGTCGTAGAACATGGGTTCCAGCTCGCGGTTCGCGGGCTGGAGTCGGACCCGGTCGCCGGGCTCCCGGTAGAACTTCTTCACGGTGGCGCTCTCGTCGTCCACCAGGGCAACGACCATCTCGCCCTCCTCCGCCACCGGCCGGCTGTTCACGATGATGTAGTCCCCGTCCCGGATCTGCTCCTCGATCATGGAGTTCCCCACAACCCGAAGGACGTAGTTCTCCCCGCGCCTCCGGAGAAGGTCCGGCGGGACCAGAATCGTCTCCCGGTCCTCGATGGCCTCGATGGGCTGCCCGGCGGCCACCTCTCCCATGAGGGGGAGCTCCACCGCTGCAGCCTGGGCGTCGGCCGGGACCATTTCGATGGACCGGCTCTCGTTGTAGGATTTCCGGATGTAGCCCTTTCGCTCCAGATTGCTCAGGTGCTCGTGGACCGTGGCCAGCGAGGAGTAGCCGAAGTGGGACGCGATCTCCTCGAAGCTCGGGGCGTACCCATGGGCTTCGATGTACGACCCGATGTGGTCCAGAATTTCCTTCTGGCGGCGCGTGAGCGGCATGGACGTGCTCCAGGCGTAGGGGAACCGAACAGGAACCGAATGAACGATACCCGAAGGTTGACCGAATCGCAAGTCGCGTCCCCGTCCCCCGGACCGTCCCGGGAGCCGGACATCCTGGACCGCATCGTGGAGGGGAAGCGACAGGAGGTGGAGTCTCTCCGGTCCCGCGCCGCCGAGTTCAGGGAGCGGGCCGCCGATGCGCCCTCGCCCCGGGACTTCTCCGGGGCACTGGCCGACCCGGCCCACCTCTCCCTTGTTGCCGAGGTGAAGCGTCGTTCGCCGGGCGCCGGCGCCATCGACGAGGCACTCGACCCGGTGGAGCTGGCCCGCCGATACGAGAGGGGCGGTGCTCGGGCGCTCTCGGTGCTCACGGACGGCAGCCACTTCGGCGGATCGCTGGCGGACCTGGTCGCGGTGCGGGACGCCGTTGCGCTGCCCTGCCTCCGGAAGGACTTCACCCTGGAGGAGGTCCAGGTCCTCGAGGCTCGGGCCGGCGGCGCCGACGCCATCCTCCTCATCGTCCGGATCCTGGACGACGCCCGCCTCCGCGGGCTTCGGGAGATGGCGGAGGAGCTGGGGATGGCTGCACTGGTGGAGGCCCACGACGGGGTGGAGGTGGATCGGGCCCTGGCCTCGGGTGCCTCGATCCTGGGGATCAACAACCGGGACCTGGCCACCTTCCGGACGGACCTGTCCGTCACCTTCGGGGTCCTGGACCAGATACCTCCGGAACTGGTCCTGGTCTCGGAGAGCGGGATCCGTTCCGGCGAGGACGCAGAACTTCTCGCCCGCCGCGGGGTCGATGCGATCCTGGTGGGAGAAGCCATGGTCCGTGCCCCCGACCCGGAGGCCCTGGCCCGGGCTCTCTCCGGTCCTGTCCCGGCCCCACGACCCGACGGGACCCGCCCCACCTGATCCAACCCTGCCCGTCGCCCCCGCCGCCTGAACGCGGCCCTTCCCGACCTCATGCCTGACCGACCGGTTCCGGAGCCTGCCCCCGTGAAGATCAAGATCTGTGGCATCACCCGCCCCTCCGACGCCCGGGGTGCCCAGGCCCGCGGCGCCACCCACGTGGGTGTGATCCGCGTGTCCGAGTCTCCGCGGTGCGTCTCCGTGGAGACGGCTCGGGAGATCGGGGCCGCCACCACCCTGCCCCTGGTCCTGGTCTCTGCCGACGTTCCCGCCGTGGTCCTGGGCATGGAGGCCCGGGAGGCGGAGGCGCAGGTCCTCCAGCTCCACGGCGACGAGGGCGAGGCAGACCTGGGTGCTCTCCGACAGTTGGGGAAGTGGGAGCTGTGGAAGGCGATTCGGGTGGGCTCCCCGGAAGAGCTCCTCTCCGAGGCCGAGCGCTGGAACGGCGTGGCCGATGCGGTCCTCCTGGACGGCTGGGAGGACGGTCGGCTGGGGGGCACGGGCACCACCTTCGACTGGTCGGCCCTGGAGTCGGTGCGGGGACGATGGCCGGAGGGGCTGGAGCTCGTGGTGGCCGGAGGCCTCGTCCCCGACAACGTGGGCGATGCGGTCCGGCGGCTCCGCCCCCATGCCGTCGATGCCAGCTCCGGGGTCGAGTCCGAGCCCGGAATCAAGGACCCAGAGCGGGTCGAGGCCTTCATCCGTGCCGCACGGGACGCTGCCTCGCCCGACCCATCTCCCGAGGACGACTGACATGAATCCCCCGAACCCGGCCCCTGCTGCACCTCCCCCGAATTCCGACGTCGTTGCCCGGCCCCCCGACCGCTTCGGTGCGTTCGGGGGCCGGTACGTGCCGGAAACCCTCATCGCTGCCCTGGACCAGGTGGAGGCGGCCTACGCCGCCGCCAACACCGACCCGGAGTTCACCCGGGAGTTCGAGGCGCTCCTCTCCAGCTACGTGGGGCGCCCTACCCCCCTCTTCCGGGCCCGGCGGCTTGAGGACGCCGTGGGCGGAGGGCCCATCTGGTTCAAGCGCGAGGACCTGAACCACACCGGGGCCCACAAGATCAACAACACCATTGGCCAGGTCCTCCTGGCCCGTCGCATGGGGAAGCGCCGGATCATCGCCGAAACCGGCGCCGGCCAGCACGGGGTGGCCACGGCCACGGCGTGCGCCCTCTTCGACCTGGAGTGCATCGTCTACATGGGGGCCGAAGACGTGGAGCGCCAGGCCCTGAACGTCTTCCGGATGGAGCTCCTGGGTGCCGACGTGCGCCCGGTGAAGTCGGGGACACAGACCCTCAAGGACGCCACCAACGAGGCGATCCGGGACTGGGTCACCAATGTGGACGATACCCACTACATCATCGGCTCGGTGGTGGGGCCTGCTCCCTTCCCACGCATGGTTCGGGACTTCCAGTCCGTCATCGGCCGGGAGGCCCGGGAGCAGATCCTGGAGGAGGAAGGCCGTCTCCCTGCCGCCGTGGTCGCTTGCGTGGGCGGCGGGTCCAACGCCATGGGGATCTTCCACCCCTTCGCCGATGACCGCGACGTCCGCCTGGTGGGGGTGGAGGCCGCCGGCGAGGGTGTGGAGTCCGGACGACACTCGGCCTCCCTCTCCGCGGGGACGCCGGGGATCCTTCACGGGGCCCTCTCGTACCTCCTGCAGAGCGACGACGGACAGGTGGCCCCGGCCCACTCCGTCTCGGCGGGGCTGGACTATCCCGGGGTCGGACCGGAGCATTCCTTCCTGAAGGACTCGGGGCGGGCGCACTACGTGGCGGTAGGAGACACGGAGGCCCTGAAGGCGTTCCACCTCTGTGCCGAGCTGGAGGGAATCATCCCGGCGCTGGAAACGGCGCATGCCGTCGCCTACCTTCTGGGTGAAGGTCGCCGGGAGGTCGAGGCTGGCCCCGTGGTCCTCTGCATGAGTGGGCGGGGCGACAAGGACGTCGCCCATGTGGCCCGCGTGGAGGGTCGGGGGTCCATCCTCTGACCCCGGGGCCTGCCGGCGATGGGCCGGCTCCGCCAGAACATCCAGCGAGGTATTTCTTGGAACCCCAGCGTGTCCCGAACCCCGTCGAAGAGCCCGACGGGTCCGCCACGGAATGGGCGGACCCGACGGGCTCATCGACCCCGGAGGTGCGGGACCTCTTCATCGCCCTGGGGAAAGCCCTTCGCGCAGTCCAGCTCTACGAACCCAACAACCCGGTCTACCGGCGGTTCCTGGACGGCCTCCGGGCCGAGTTCCGTTCCATTTGGGAGGAGTACCGGAAGCTCACCTTCCTCACCGAGGAGGACCGGATCACCTGGGATGGCCAGGTGGTCTACGAGAGCGCGAATCGCTCCGACTCCCTGGCCTTCCTCCTCTTCGCCGACGGGATCCGGGAGTTGACCTTCCGCCCCGGGGTCGAGGCCGAGGAGATCGAGACCTTCCTCCGTTCGCTCCACCGGGCCCGCACGGAGCGGGGGGGGGCCGACACCCTGGTGACGATCCTCTGGGAGCACGACTTCCACTGCCTGGAGTACGAGGTGGTGGACCTCCTGGCGGAGGGGATCCCCCTGCCGGAGCCCGGGGACCCCTTCGCCGGCTCGCCCCTGGACATCCTGGAGGGGGAGGGGTTCGGGGAGGAGGAACTCCAGGCCGCTGTGGAGGAGGGCCCGCCGGAGCCCGCCGAGGGCATCATCCGGCCACAGGACTTCAACCCCACCCTCTACGCCATGGACCCGGCAGAGCGGGAGGAGCTGGAGGCCATGATCCGGGCGGAGCACGAACGCCCCGTTCGCCGCGACGTCCTGAACGCCCTCCTGGACCGGGTGGAGGAGCGGGGATTCCCCTCCCGGCAGCGGGAGATCGCCGGCATCCTCCGGGCCCTCCTCCCCAACTTCCTCACCCGGGGACGGCTGGAGTCCGCCGCCCTCATCCTGGAGGAGCTGGAGGAGATCCGGGGGCAGGGCGTCCTGGACCCGGAGGCCGACGCCCTGGTGGATGCCCTCCTGGACGACCTGACCCACCCGGAGGTCATCGGGGAGCTGGTCCGGGCCCTGGAGGACGGCACCCTGTCTCCCAGCGCCCGGGAGCTGAGCCTCCTGTTCCGGCACATGCGTCCTTCGGCACTCCCCATCCTCCTGGCCGCCGTGGAGACGACGCCCCGGCCCACGGTGCGTCGGGTCCTGAAGGACGCCATCCGGCAGATCGGGTCGTCGGCGCCGGAGCGGGTCCTGGCGCTGCTGGACCACGGCGACGAGCGGGTCGTCGCCGGTGCCGTCCGCCTGGCCGGCACCCTCCGACTGCAGGCCGCGGCCCCGGTTCTGGCCCGCCTCCTGGACAACGGGCCCCTCCGGGTGCAGCGCGCCGTGGTGGACGTGGCGGCGGAGATCCCCTCCTCCATCATCGCCACGGCGCTGGAGCGAGCACTGGACGACCCGGACAGGGACCTTCGTATCGGTGCGGCCCGGGCTCTGGGTGGGACCCGCTACGCTCCGGCAGCCGAGGTGTTGCAGGCCGTTTTGGGGAGCAAGGATTTCCGCTGGGCCGATGTCTCCGAGAAGGTGGCCTACTTCGATGCCTACGCCCGCCTGGCCGGCGAACGGGGGATCCCCTTCCTCAAGCGCCTCCTGGTGGGTCGAGGGCTCCTGGGCTACCGGGAGCCCCCGGAGATCCGTGCGGCGGCGGCCCACGCCCTGGGGGTGGTGGGGACCGACGCGGCCATCTCGGTCCTCGAGAGCGTCCGCGACGATGCGGACCCGGTGGTCCGGTCCGCGGTGAACCGGGCCTGGCGAGGCGAGGAGATGCCCGCATGAACGAGGCCGGCTCCGAGGTCCGCCTGCAGGAGGAAGGCCGCCGCATCCTTGTGGCGCTCTATGCCAGCCTCCGGGCCATCCGCTTCTACCCCCTGGAGAACGAGGCCGTCCAGAAGGCGCTCTCCGAACTCCACGACGTGGTGTCGGAGCTCCTGGCCCGGGAGGAGGAGATGGTGTTCCGGGTGGTGGGCGATTTCTTCTTCCTGAACGGCAGCCGGCTCCGGCTGGACCTCCGGAACTTCTCCACCTTCGGCGCCGTGGCCTCCGCCTTCCGCCGACACGGGGTGGGAGAGGTGGAGGTGGTCCCCGGCGTCCGGAAGGAGGAGTGGCTCGCCTTCCTTCCCATGCTCCACCGGGAGGTGGCTGCAGACGAGGACCCCTACCCTCTCCTCCGGGAGCGGATGGAGGGGACCCGGATCCAGCACATCTCCATCGAGCCCGAGAAGGACCAGCCCCCTCCCGACCTGGAGGATGAGGACCTGGACGGGGCCCGGAGGACGTATGCCTATTCCGTGGGGATGGCCAAGGACGTCCTCTCCGATATCCGCATCGGGCGGGCGGTGAACGTCCGGAAGGTGAAGCGGGCGGTGCAGTCCATTGTGGACCAGGTCCTCTCCGATGAGCCCTCCATGCTGGCCATGACCCATCTGCGGGAGTTCGACGAGTACACCTTCACCCACTCGGTGAACGTCTGCATCTTCTCCGTGGTCATCGGCCAGCGGCTGGGGTTGGATCGGCGGGACCTCTATGAACTGGGCCTGGGGGCCCTCTTCCACGACGTGGGTAAGATGCGGATCCCCGAGGAGGTCCTGAACAAGGAGGGCGCCCTCAACGAGGAGGAGTGGCGGCAAATGCAGCAGCACCCCACCGAGGGCCTTCTGGCCCTCTTCGAGATGGAGGGATTCACGGACCTCCCCTACCGCCCCATGCTCCTGGCCTACGAGCATCACATGAAGGTCGACCTGAAGGGCTACCCCCGCTCCCGCCGGCCCCGCGAGATCGGCCTCTTCTCCCGCATCGTCTCGGTGGCCGACGCCTTCGACGCCGGGACCTCCGTGAGGAGCTACCAGTACCGGCCCTGGCCCCCCGATGCCGTCCTCAGGGAAATGCGCGAGAACCCGAAGCGGGGCTTCGACCCCCTGGTGGTGAAGGCCTTCATCACCGCCACGGGGATCTATCCTGTGGGGACCCTGGTGGTCCTGGACACCTTCGAGCTGGCGGTGGTCACCAAGGCGAACTCCGACCCGGAGCGGCTCCACCAGCCCCACGTGAAGATCATCGCCGACGGCATGGGTACCTCCCTTGCCCGACCCCTCCCGGCCCGTCTGGACGAGACGGACCCTTCCACCGGCGAGCTCCTTCGCACCATCATCAAGACCGCGGACCCGAACCGCTACGGCGTCGACGTGGCCGCCTACGTGGCCTGACCGGGCCCCGCCTCCCCCCGACCCGCCCCCCCATCTCCGACACCCCACCCCCATGACGACCACTTCTTCCAGGACGGCCATCGGCCGCGCCTTCTCCCATCGCCTCGAGGCAGGCAGTGCCGCCCTCGTCCCCTACATCTGTGCCGGCTGGCCCGATGCGGACACCTCTCTGGAGATGCTCCGGGCCGCGGCAGACGCCGGGGCCGACGTCCTGGAGCTCGGACTCCCCTTCTCGGACCCCCTGGCCGACGGCCCGGTGATCCAGAAGGCCACCTTCGAAGCGCTGGAGGGGGGGATGACGGTGAAGGGGGCGCTGGAGATCCTCCGGCGCTTCCGGAAGGATCACGACACCCCGGTGGTCATCTTCACCTACCTGAACCCGGTGGTACACCACGGAATGGACGCCTTCGTGGCCGAGGCCGCCGATGCCGGGGCCCAGGGCCTCCTCCTGACGGACCTGCCCGCCGGGGCCGACCCGGCGCTGGAGGGCGCCGCCGAACGGGGTGGACTGGACCTGATCCGGCTCCTGGCCCCCACCACGGCGCCGGAACGGGTGCCCGAGGTGGCGAAGGGGGGGACGGGCTTCCTCTACTACATCTCGCGGACCGGGGTCACCGGGGCCCGGACCTCGCTCCGGGAGGCGCTGGCCCGGGAGGTCGAGGCGCTCCGGGAGCACGTCTCCATCCCCATCGCCGTGGGATTCGGGATCGCGGAGCCCGAGCAGGCGAAGGCCGTGGCCCGGGCCTCGGACGGTGTCGTGGTGGGAAGCGCCCTCCTGAAGGCCATGGAGAGGGGCGGGGTGGAGGAAGGACGGGCCTTCCTGGCCTCCCTCCGGCAGGCCATCGACCAGGTGGCGGACGAGGAGTAGGCGGCCGTCCCTACTCCTGGGGGTCGGCCAGGCGAGCCTCCAGCTTCGGGTCGGGCTCCACGAAGACGGTGCGGACCCGGTCCGGGACCACGGCGCCGGGAGGGGCCTTCCGGGGCTTCCTCACGTGCTTCCGCCAGGTCCAGTCCACGGGTACGGTCCCGCTTCCCCGGGCCTCCGAGTGGAGGGCCGCCAGGATGGCCGCCTCCGCCAGGTCGTCGGGGGGCGGCGCCTCGCTCCGGCCCCAGCGGAGGATCACGTGGGCTCCGGGGGCCTCCCGCACGTGCATCCAGATGTCGTCGGGGGCCGAGTTGCGGAAGGTGAGGTCGTCATTGGCCTGCGCCCCCCGGCCCACCCGGATCTCCAGCCCGTTGGAGCTCCGGTAGCGGCGCCAGGACCGACGGGTCGGGCGCCCCGTGCCCTTCCGGCGCCCCTCCTCGTTTCGGGGGTCGGGGCCCAGGGTACGGGCCAGCTCTTCGGGTTCCGTGCTTCCCTCCCGGACTCCCTCCACCAGGGCGGTCCACGCCTCCAGCTCCCGGCGGGTTTCCCGGACCCGGTCGGGGAGCTCCTCCCGAACCCGCTCCAGCCGGGCGGCCTCGTCGTAGTAGCGGGCCGCGTTCTCCTGGGGGGAGAGGGCCGGGTCCAGCTCCACCGTGACGGGCTGGCCCTCGAAGTCCTCCAGCTCCACCTCCTCCGCGCCCCGGCGCACCTGGTGGAACCGGGCCAGGAGGAGGTCTCCCAGCGCCCGCACGGGCTCCGGGTCCCCGGCCTCGCCGAGCTGCTTCTCCAGCCCCCGGAGGCGTCCCCGGAGCCGATGGGTCCTCCGGTCGGCGCGTTCCAGGAGGCGGGCCGGGACCAGGAGGGCGTGCGTGGGTCCGGCCTCGGCGGCCTCCCGGGCCCGGGCCATGGCATCCAGGAGGGTGGGGACGGATCGGGCCCCGGCCGACTCCCCGCCTTCTCCATCCGCCCCGTCCCTGCCGTCCCCCCGGCTCGACCCGCCCTCGCCCTCTCCCCGGCTCGACCCGTCCCCGCCGTCCCCCAAACCCTCGTCGGCCTCCGGGTGGGGCGGGAGGGGCACCGGGTAGGGCTGGGGCCCCTGCTTCCCGGCCACGAGCCAGGCCCCCCAGCCCTCCGGGTCCGTGAGGCGGCGGATGCGACGGGCCAGCTCCTCCCGGTTTTCGGGGGGTGGCTCCACCAGGGCGTGGACGTTCACCGAGGAAGTCCACGCCACGGACCGGAGGACCCGACGCCGGAGGTCGGGGGAGGCATCCCCTGCCGCCGCCGCCCCGGGGCCCGGGAGCTTGCCGGGGCCATCCTGCTCCGCAGCCGGTGTCCAGGGGCCGTCCGTTTCCTCTGACGGTGCCCCGGGGTCGGGCAGATTGCGGGGGTCGTCCGCCTCCACCCGGGGGCTCCGGGGCGGTGGGGTCCACTCGTGCCCGGGGGCCAGGGGCCGGGGGCCATCGGGCCGGGGGACCAGGACGTGGCGGATCGTCCTGGTCCGGTGTCCCACCACCACCGCGTTCCACCGGTTCCCCACGTACTCCAGGACGAGCTCCACTCCCTCGTCCCGCCCCCTGACCCGCTGGAGCCCCAGGACCAGGGCGCTCTCGTCGGGGAGGGAGGTGACGGAGTGGATCCGGGAGGCCAGGGGACGGGCCGGGGGCAGGGGCTCCCTGGGCTCCAGCAGCGAGACCCACCCGGCGGAGGGGTGCATCTCGAAGACCAGGGTGTGGTCTCGGAGGAAGAGGGTGGTCCGGCGCCCTTCGGGTTCCAGGAGGAGGGCCCGCACCCGGGCCCGCCGGAGGCGATCGTCCATCTCCCGGGCCAGCGCCCGGGCCAGGAGGGGGTCCATGCGGAGAGGCATGGCTCCAAGGTAGCCCACGCCCCGGGGTTTGACACCCGTGGGGGGCTTTTCTATCGTCGGAACTCCATCGTCGGTCGTTCCGGCCTCCTCCCCCGGACAGGGTCGACCGTCCACAGGGGCGGCACCCTTCCTCGCCCGCTCGAGCCCCAGCCCGTGACCGAGATCCCCGCCCGCCCCCGCACCGTGCCCCGTGCCCCGGACTTCCGGGTCATGAAGGAGGAGGGCCGCCCCATTGCCGTCCTCACCTGCTACGACGCCCTCATGGCGGGGATCCTGGACGGGGCCGGGGTGGACATGATCCTGGTGGGCGACTCCCTGGGACAGGTCGTCCTGGGGCACGACTCCACCCTCCCGGTGACGGTGGACGACATGATCCGCCACGCCGGCGCCGTGGTCCGGGGGGCGCCCCACACCTTCGTGGTGGTGGACCTCCCCTTCATGGCCGCCCGCGTCTCGGAGGAGGACACCCTCCGCAGCGCCGGCCGCATCCTCCGGGAGACGGGGGCCCGGGCCGTGAAGCTGGAGGGGGGCGACCCCCGTGCGGTGGCCACGGTCCGCCGCCTGGTGGAGGCCGGCATTCCCGTGCAGGGCCACCTGGGCCTCACCCCCCAGTCCGTCCACACCCTGGGGGGCTACCGGGTGCAGGGCAGGGGAGAGGAGGCGGCCCGAGTCCTCCTGGAATCGGCCCGGGCCCTGGAGGACGCCGGCTGCTTCTCGGTGGTCCTGGAGCTCGTCCCCGGTCCGCTGGCCCGGGAGGTCTCGGAGGCCCTCCGGATCCCCGTCATCGGCATCGGGGCCGGTGCCCACTGCGACGGGCAGGTCCTGGTCCTCCCCGACGCGCTGGGGCTCAACCCGGGCTTCACCCCCCGCTTCCTACGCCGCTTCGCGGACCTCCACGGCGAGGCCCTCCGGGGGGTGGAGGCCTACCTGGAGGCCGTTCGGGACGGCTCCTTCCCCGGGCCGGAGCACACCTTCGACGCGGATTCCGGATGACGGCGTCCCCGTCTCCGGAGGTCCCCGTCCTCCTCCGCACCCGCCGGGAACTCCGGGCCCACCTGGACCAGGTCCGGGCCGCCGGCCGGAGCATTGGCCTGGTGCCCACCATGGGCTACCTCCACGAGGGCCACCTGAGCCTGGTGGACCGGGCGCTGGAGGAGGCGGACCACGCCCTCCTCTCCATCTTCGTGAACCCCCTGCAGTTCGCCCCGGGGGAGGACCTGGACCGGTATCCCCGCGACCTGGAGGGCGATCTCCGGAAGGCCGGGGCCCGAGGGGTCCACGCCGTCTTCGCCCCCTCCCGGGAGGAGATGTACCCCGGGGGCGAGCCCGTCCTCCGCATTTCGCCGGGCCCCATGGGGACCCACCTCTGCGGCCGCTCGCGCCCGACCCATTTCCCCGGTGTCCTCACCGTTGTGTGCCGCCTCTTCGGCCTGGTCCGCCCCCAGGTGGCCGTCTTCGGCCGGAAGGACCTGCAGCAGTCCCTCCTGGTCCGCCGCATGGTCCGGGACCTGGAGCTGGGCGTGGCCGTGGAGGTGGTGGCCCCGGTTCGGGAGTCCGACGGCCTGGCGCTGAGTTCCCGAAACGCCTACCTGGCCCCGGAGGATCGGGCCCGGGCCCCCGAGCTCCAGCGCGCCCTGGAGGCGGCCCGGCAGCGGTGGCAGGCCGGCGAGACCGATGCCCGCCGCCTGGTGGAGGGGGTTCGTGCCCACCTGGACGGGGTGGAGGGGCTGGAGGTGGACTACGTGGAGCTGGTGGACACCGATCTCCTGCAGCCCGTGGAGGAGGCCCGGGAGGGGCACGCGCTGGCCGGGGCCATCCACCTGGGTCCCACCCGACTCATCGACAACGTCCTCCTGCGGCCCGAGCCCGACCCTCGTCCTGCGGGCGCGCATGCCCGGTCCGACGAGGTGTCGGAGCAGCGGTCCGGGAGAGTTGGAGGGGCGGAGGCACGGTCCGGGGACGACTCCGGCGCGCGTTCGGTGGACGTTGCCCGGGCGCATGCAGGGGAAGGGCTCCCCGGGGGCCGAGGGTGACCGTGCTGGAGGCTGCCGCCCGGGGCATCCTCCCCTCCTGGGGGGAGATGGGCCCGCTCCGACGGGAGCACACGATTCGTGTGGGGGCCGTCATGGGCAGCTGGGCCTCCGAGCTGGGCCTCCCGGACCACGAGGTGGGCCGCTGGCGGGCAGCCGGACTCCTCCACGACGTCCTGAGGGACGCCGATCCCGACGGCCTTCGCAGGGAGCTGGGGCCGCCCCTGGGGGAGCTGCCCCCGGCCATCCTCCACGGACCGGCGGCGGCGGCCCGCCTCCAGGCCCTGGGGGTCACCGACGAGCCCCTCCTGGAGGCCATCCGGTGGCACACCCTGGGCGACCCCGGGCTGGACCGCCTGGGACGGGCCCTCTACTGCGCCGACTTCCTGGAGCCGGGCCGGCGGCGGGACCGGACCTGGCGGGAAGGGCTCCGCTACCGTTTCCCCCTGGACGAGGACGGGGTCCTGGTGGCGGTGACCCGGGAGCGGACCGCTCACCAGGAGGCCGCCTCCGGCGAGCTCCACCCCCGGACCCGGGCCTTCCGGGAGCGGGTCCTGGGGGGCGGGCCGCCGGGGGTCGGACCGTCCGTGGACGAGCTCCGGGAGGACGAGGGCCCGGAGAACGGGGCCGGGGAGGACGAAGGCACAGGGGACAGGGCGGGGGAGGACGAAGGCGCGGGGAACAGGGCCGGGGAGGACGCGGCGCCGCCGGCGACCTCCGGCGGAGGGACGTCCTGATGGGCCGGCGGAGCGGTGGCCGTCGAGGCGGTCGCCGGAAGAGCGGCCAGGGGCGCCGGAGCTCCCTTCCCGGCGCGCTGGGCGGCCTCCTGGTCCTGGCCCTGGCGGGGGCCGCGATCTGGCTGGGGGCCGGGCTGGTGGAGTCGGATGGCGGTCCCGCCTTCCTCTCCCCCGAGTCCGGCGCCGTGGGACCGGGAGCGACCGGAGAGGTGGCTTCGGAGGCGGATTCCCCGGACGCAGGCGGCGCCCGGCCAGCCATCCCCGGAACCGATGGCCCCAGGATACGGGTCGAGGTCCTGAATGCCGGTGGCGTGCGGGGCATGGCATCGGCGGCCCGGGACGAACTCAGGGATCATGGCTTCGATGTCGTGTACTACGGGAATGCGCCGGCCTTCGGGGAGGAGCATTCGGCGGTGGTGGGTCGGGGCGAGCGGAGTGCCGAGGCCGATGGCCGGGTGCGGGACGTGGCCCGGAGCCTGGGGATCGGCGAGGTCCGGTTCGAGGCCGACTCCAGCCGGTACGTGGAGGTGTCCGTCTTCCTGGGCCGGAGCTGGGAGCTGCCGGCGGACCGGGAGGGGGCCGAGGACGACGAGGGGGCCGGAGCCGATCCGGGCCCGGTACGTGGCTGGAATCCGCTTCGCTGGTTCGACGGGGACGGATCATGAGGAACTCAACCCATACGGGAGCCCGGAATCGTGGCAAGACGTGAGCGTGGGCGGGGCCGGCAGAGGAGCGGGCGCGGCGAGGGCAGGCGCCGGGGCGGCCGACAGGAGGGCCAGAAGGGGGAGGGGGCCGGGAGCGCGTGGGGCGAGTGGATTCGCACCATCGTCATCACCATCGTCCTCCTGGTCATCATCCGGACCTTCCTGGTCCAGACCTTCGTCATTACCTCGGGCTCCATGGAGGACACCCTGAAGGTGGGGGACTTCCTCATGGTGAACCGGCTGGCCCTGGGCACGGAGCTGCCCCTGGTCCCCTGGCGCACCCCCGGCTACTCGGAGGCCCGGCTGGGGGACGTGGTGGTCTTCGACCCGGCCCATGAGGACGACCTCATGCTGGTGAAGCGCATCGTGGGCATGCCCATGGACACCCTGGAGATGCGGGGCAAGGAGCTCTATCGGAACGGCGAGCGGCAGAACGAACCCTTCGTGATCTGGTCCGACTTCGCCGGCGACCACGAGCACCCGATGATGGAGTGGCAGCGGGACCACCTGGCCCCCGGCGTGGATCCGGACACGTACCGTCCCACCCGGGACGAGTGGGGGCCGCTGGTGGTCCCCGAGGACAACTTCTTCATGCTGGGGGACAATCGGGATGCCTCGCTGGACTCCCGGTACTGGGGCCTCATCGAGGACTGGCGCCTCACCGGGCGGGCCATGTTCTTCTACTACTCGTACGACCGGGACTCGGCCACTCCCATGGCCTTCGTCCGGGAGGCCCGCTGGGAGCGGATCGGGCGGCGGATTCGGTAGGGTGTGGGCAGGGCCGGCGGGAGTCGGTGCGGGCGGTGGTCAGGGCCGGGGTCGCCGAGGGCCCGTCGCCGTGGGCCCGTCGCCCGCCCCTAGAGGCCGGGATCGGTCGGGGGCCACGCGCCGAGTGGCGGGGCTCCCGGCGCTTCGCCCGAGTGCGGATTTTCGCCACTATTCGGCAAAAGTCTACACGCGGTCTCGGCGCTCCGATTCCGTGTAGGATACTCGCCATTATTGACGAAAATCCTACACGCGGGTGCCGCCTTCCGGTGCTGCCCGCCTTCCGGTGCTGCCCGCCCTCCAGCACCGGGGTCGGGATCCGGCCCCCGGGGCGGGCCGGGTCATCTTCCTGCCCACAGCAGCCATCGGGCCAGCTGCCACAGTGGAGCCAAAGTCCGACCCTTCGACCATCCCCCGTGCGAAACCGCGATACAATGGATGGGGGCGGCACGCCCGCCCACCGCTTATTAGTTTTTTGTATAACCGGAGTGGCGGAGGAGAGTTCTGGGAGCCGGTGGCTATTAGTATTTTGTATAATTGCCCGTCTGCCCGTCTGCCCGTCCCCAATCCGCGCTCTCCGAAACCCGTGCGCGAAAGCGAACGGAAGCGCCCGCCGTGTGTGTGGGTTTTACCCATTATTGAACGAAACCCTGCAGACACTGCCGGAGCCCGGCCCCTGTGCAGGGTTTGGCCCATTATCGAACGAAACCCTGCACGCGTCGCTGATTTCCGAACCCCCACCCTGCCTCGGTGCTCCCGCAACCCCAGCCGGCGGCCACGCAACCCCGGCTGGCGGACAGACAGCCGCCCGCGTGAGCCCGCCCGGGGGCGCCGAGGTGGGAGAACGGGGGGCCCGACGCAGGGCTTCCGGCTCGGGGATTCCGTCAGCCGTCGGAGGAGGCCGAAAAGGAGGCCGATGAGGGGGCCGACGCCTCGGCGCCGGAGGCAGACGTGGCGGCCCGGGCCCGGGGACGGCGAGCCTTCCCGTCCTCCAGCTGCACCAGGGCGTTGGCCCGGAGCTGACCGCAGGCCGCATCGATGTCGCGGCCCCGCGGCTCCCGGACGGCGGCAGCCACCCCGGCCTCTTCCAGCGTGGCCCGGAAGTGCTCCACCCGGTCCGGGCGGGAGGGCAGCCAGTCCTGGTAGGGGATGGGGTTGAAGGGGATCAGGTTCACGAAGGCCCCCACGTCCAGAGCCATCCGGGCCAGCTTCGGGGCGAGCTCGGGGGCGTCGTTCCGGTCCCGGATCATGGTGTACTCGAAGGTGATCCGTCGGCCCCCGGCATCGCGGAACTCCCGGATTGCATCCATGAGCTCCGGGAGGGGGTGGCGCTTCTCCAGGGGGATGAGCTCGGCCCGGAGCGCCTCCTCCGGCGAGTGGAGCGAGATGGCCAGGCCGAACTGCTCCGGGCGGGAGGCCAGCTCCCGGATCCCGGGCACCACCCCCACGGTGGACACGGTGATCCGCCGGGCCCCGAGCCCCAGCCCCGAGTTCAGGATGGTGAGGGCCGGGTGCACCGCCTTCCGGTTCGCCAGGGGCTCGCCCATCCCCATGAAGACCACGTTGGTGATGGGTCCCCGGCCCCGCTCCCGGGCCCACCGGCCCGCTTCCCGGAACTGGGCGACGATCTCGCCGGCGGTGAGCTGGCGGCCGAAGCCGCCCCACCCGGTGGCGCAGAAGGTGCACCCCATGGCGCACCCGGCCTGGCTGGAGAGGCAGAGGGTGAGGCGGTCCGAGGTGGGGATGAGGACGGACTCGATGAGCTCGCCGTCCCGCATCTGCCAGAGGTGCTTCGTGGTGCCGTCGGTGGAGACGGAGACCTGCGCCGCCTCGGGGGCCTCCACGAAGAACCGCGCCTCGAGTGCGTCCCGCTCCCCCTGCGGGAGGTTCGTCATGGCCTGGAAGTCGGAGACCCCGTGGTCATGGACCCACTCCCGGACCTGGGTGGCCCGGAAGGAGGGCTGGCGCCGCTCCGCGAAGTGGCGCTGGAGGACGGTGTCCAGCTCTCCGGGGACAAGGGAGAGGAGGTCGGTGCGAGGTGTGTCGGGCGTGGAGGTCATTCTGGCCCCGGGCGGGGGGTGCAAGGCAGACGAGGGTTTCCTGGACAGACGAGGGTTTCTTGAGGCGGTCCGGACCCTCCGTTAACTTAGCCCCGTCGGGGCTGCGGCCCCAACGCCTGCCCGGTCCCAAGTCCGCGCGGCCCCCCGGGGTGCGCAGCGGGTCGAGCCCGGCCGGCCGCCCCCGACGGACCGCCCAGGAGGGGACCGGCCGGCCGAGGGCCCCGGTCCCCTCCTGCTTTCGGGGGGGCAGCGGCCTCCCGTCTCCCATCCTTCCCGGCACCCGGACCCTTCGTACATGACTTCCCGTCCCTCCCGTGCATCCGACTCGACGCCCCCGCGCCATCCCACCCGCACCCGGACCACCCGGGCCGGGGCGCTTCGGGCCAGCGATGCCGGTACCGAGCAGGTCCTCACCGGGTGGGTCCATCGGCGACGGGACCTGGGCGGCGTGTACTTCGTGGACCTCCGGGATGCCGCCGGGCTCGCCCAGGTCTCGGTGGGGCCCGACTGGACGGGCGAGGAGAGCCTGGCCCTGGTCAGGGAGCTGGGCCCCGAGGACGTGATCCGGGTGGAGGGTCGGGTGGAGCTCCGCCCCGACGAGGCCCGGAACCCCGAGATGGCCACCGGCGACGTGGAGCTCCGCGCCGTCCGGATCCAGCGCCTGAACCGGGCCCGGACCCCCGAGATCCCGGTCTACCTGGCCCCCGAGGAGACCCTCCCCTCGGAGAAGCTCCGCCTCCGGCACCGGAACCTGGACCTCCGGCGGGCCGAGCTGCAGCAGAACCTCCGGCTCCGACACGAGCTCGTCCTGGCCGTCCGCAACCACTTCGCCGAGCTGGGCTTCATGGAGGTGGAAACCCCCATCCTCACCAAGCCCACGCCGGAGGGAGCCCGGGACTACCTGGTCCCCAGCCGGGTCCACCCCGGGGAGTTCTACGCCCTGCCGCAGAGCCCCCAGCTCTACAAGCAGATCCTCATGACCTCGGGCTTCGACCGGTACATGCAGATCGCCCGCTGCTTCCGGGACGAGGACCTGCGGGCGGACCGCCAGCCCGAGTTCACCCAGATCGACGTGGAGGCGGCCTTCATCGAGGCCGACGACCTCATGGAGTGGATCGAGGGGCTCATGGAGACCCTGGCCGGGGTGGCCGGGGTGGGGGCCGAGGCCCCCTTCCAGCGCATGACCTGGGCCGACGCCATGGACCGGTACGGGTCCGATCGGCCCGACCTCCGCTGGTCGCTGGAGCTGGAGGACTGGAGCGAGGCGCTGGCCGACACGGACGGCCGCATCCTCACCGGGGCCCTGGAGGCCGGCGGCCGGATCCGGGGCCTCCGCCTGGAGGGCGGGGCCCGGCTGAGCCGTCGCCAGGTGGAGGAGGTGGAGGCCGAGGCGAAGGCGGCAGGCGCACCGGGCCTCCTCTGGGCGAAGCGGACGGAGGACGGGGGCAGCGGCCCCCTCTCCCGCTGGATGGAGGAGCGCCACTGGGACGCGGTGGGCGCGGTACCCGGCGACCTCCTCCTGGCTGCAGCGGGGCCGGACCGCATGACCTCGCCGGCCCTCTCCGCCGCCCGGACCGCCGCCATTCGGGTCCTGGAGCTGCCGAAGGAGGAGGAGGACGCCTGGCTGTGGGTCCTGGACTTCCCCCTCTTCGAGGAGGAGGATGGGGAGGTGTGGGCGAACCACCATCCCTTTGTCCTGCCCCACCCCGACGACGCGGACCGGCTGGACGACGACCCCCTCTCCGTCCGGGGACTCGCGTATGATCTGGTGTACAATGGCTCGGAGCTGGGAAGCGGGAGCCTCCGGTGCCACGATCCGGCCCTGCAGCGCCGGATCCTCCGGATCCTGGGGCTCGAGGACGAGGAGATCGACCGGAAGTTCGGCTTCCTCCTGGAGGCGCTGGGCTCCGGCGCACCCCCCCACGGGGGGATCGCCCTGGGGCTGGATCGGATCGTGAAGGACTTCCTCGGGGTTCAGAGCCTGAGGGACGTGATCGCCTTCCCCAAGACGACGGCGGCGCGGGCCCTCTTCGAGGAGGCACCGGTGGCGGTGCCTCGGGCGGACCTGGAGGCGCTGGGGATCGAGGTGAGCCGGACGGCGGCCCCCTACCCGGAGGCTTCCGCCGCCGGGAGCGGACATGGGGCCGGCGAGGGCCGGCCAACACCAGGAGGCGCATGACGCAGACGGACCGGACCATGGTGGAACACCGACTCGACGCAGAGGGAGCCGACCAGCTCCTCCTGGCGGGAGTCAACGACAGTCACATGCAGGAGCTGGCCAGGATCTACGGGATCCGGGTCATCCTCCGGGGCGACCAGCTCATCCTATCCGGAGAGCTGGAACGCCTGGAACGAGCCGTTCCCGTGACCCAGCACCTCATCGAGCTGGCCCGTCTGCGGGCGCCCTTCAACGCCACCGACGTGGCCCGACTCTCGGAGGAGTTCGCACGGGACGGAGGCGGCCCGCCGCCGGAGCACGATGAACTCCGCATCGCCCTCCCGGGAACCCGAAAGGTGGTGGTCCCCCGGAGTCGGGGTCAGGGCGGCTACCTGGAGTCCATCCGGGACCACGACATCGTGGTGGGGATCGGGCCTGCCGGTACCGGGAAGACCTACCTGGCCGTGGCCGCTGCGGTGAACGCCCTATACCGCAAGCGGGTGAAGCGGATCATCCTGGCCCGGCCGGCCGTGGAGGCCGGCGAGAACCTGGGGTTCCTCCCCGGTGACCTGCAGGAGAAGGTGGACCCGTACCTGCGGCCCCTGTACGACGCCCTGGAGGACATGATGCCGGCGGATCGGGTCCAGCGGGCGCTGGAGGAGCGCACCATCGAGATCGCCCCCCTGGCCTACATGCGGGGACGGACCCTCTCCGACGCCTTCGTGATCCTGGACGAGTCCCAGAACGCCACCTCGGCGCAGATGAAGATGTTCCTCACCCGCCTGGGGCTGAACTCCCAGGTGGTGATCACCGGCGACAAGACCCAGATCGACCTGCAGCGCCCCTCCGACTCGGGCCTTCTACAGATCGAGCGGGTCCTGTCGGGGATCGACGGCATCGAGTTCGTCTACCTGGACGAGACCGACGTGGTGCGCCACCGCCTGGTGAAGGACATCATCCGGGCCTACGCCCTGGCCGACGCCGAGGACGAGGCTGCCGAAGCCTCAGGGCCCGGTGACCGGATTCCCGGCGAGCTCGGCGGCGGGGACGAAAGCCCGCCCTCCGTGGAACTCGTGCCCCCCGGGGCGGGGTCGGGAGAGGAATCGGGGTGAGCCGTCGGAAGATGAAGGCGCAGGGGCGGGCCGAGTTGGCTCTCCAGACCCTTTCCACGCCTCCGGACCAGGAGCGGGGCTGGGGTCCGCGCCTTCGTCACCATGGAGCCCGCATCGGGCTCCTCCTGGTCCTGGCCGCGGCCATCACCTTCCTCTTCCCCCCCGAGCCCGGCCTGGACATGGGCCGCTTCGAGGTGGGGATGGTGTCCGACGAGGACGTCATTGCCTCGGTGAGCTTCGGGGTTCCCAAGAACTCCCGGGAGCTGGAGCGGGAGCGGGAACAGGCGGCGGCCTCCGTCCCGCCCACCTTCGAGCGCGACGGGGAGGCAGCGGAGTCCGTCCAGGCATCCCTGGAGGAGTTCTTCGACCAGGTGGACGAGGCGGCGAACCGGGACGAGGAACCGGAGGAGGCCCTGGCCGAACTCCTGGAAGAGAGGGGCGTCCCCGCCAGCGACGTCCAGAAGGAACGCCTCCTGGACCCCGAAGTCCGCCGGGTCCTCCGGGATGCCGCACTCCGATCCGCTGAGGAACTCCTCCCCCGGGGCGTCCTGGACGACGGGGCCTCCCTGGAGCCCCTGGTCGCCCGGATCCTGGAGGTGACTCCCGAGGGCCAGGAGCGCTACATCTCCCGGGACGCCATCCTCACGGCCCGGGAGTTCTACCAGGAGGCGTCTGCATTCCTCCCGCCGGATGCCGGCTCCGATGTGGACGACCTGCTCCGCCTGGCCCTCATCCGGTTCCTGGAGCCCACCCTCCGCTACGACCAGGAGGCCACGGAGCGGGACCGGGATGCCTCCCGCCGGGCCGTGCCCACCACCCGGGCCACCGTCCTCCAGGGAGAGGCCATCGTCCGGGCGAACCAGCAGGTGGGGGAGAGCGAGGTGGAGCGCCTCCAGGCGTACGAGGAGGCCCTCCGGGACCAGGGCCATCTGGAGGACGCGGGACTCCGCCTGGGGGCACTGGCGGGGAGCGTCATCCTGAACCTCCTGGTCCTGGGGGTCCTGGGGTTCTACCTCTACCTCTTCCGTCCCCGGATCTACACGAACTACCGTTGGGTCCTCCTCCAGGGGGCCCTCATCCTCTCCTTTGCCGGGGTGGCCGGCCTGGTGGCTCGCCACGGCCTCCCGGTGGAGCTCCTCCCGGTGGCCTTCGTGGCCCTGGCCTCCGCGGTGCTCTGGGACGGGCGCATCGCCCTGGTCCTCACCGTGGTCCTGGCCGTCCTGGCCGGGATCCAGCCCCCCTTCCAGAGCCTCCATGCCTGGCTCCCGGTGTTCGTGGCCGGTGCCGCGGCGGCCCTTTCGGTGCGGGCTGTCCGGAGGCGGGCCCAGACCTGGGTCTTCATCGCCATCATCGCCGCCTCGTACCTGGTGACCATCGCCATGCTGGGGCTCGTGACGGGGCGGGAGTTCCAGGCCGTGGCCACCTCGGCGGGGTGGGCCACCGGAAACACGGTGGCCAGCGCCATTCTGGCCATGGGCTTCCTCCCGGTCTTCGAGTGGTTCACCCGGATCACCACGGACCAGACCCTCCTGGAGTGGGCCGACCCAAACCGCCCCCTCCTGAAGCGCCTCTCCATGGAGGCCCCGGGAACGTACGCCCACACCATCAACGTCGCGAACCTGTCGGAGGCGGCGGCCAACGCCATCGGAGCCAACGGCCTCCTCTGCCGGGTGGGGGTCTACTACCACGACGTGGGGAAGATGCTCAAGCCCCAGTACTTCATCGAGAACCAGCCCGGCGGCCGGAACCCCCACGACAAGCTGAAGCCCGCCACCTCGGCCACCATCGTCCGGGAGCACGTCACCGAGGGCCTGAAGATGGCCCGGGAGGCGAACCTCCCCCAGGTCCTCCTGGACTTCATCCCGGAGCACCACGGCACCCAGGTCATCTCCTACTTCCTGGAGAAGGCCCGGGCCGAGGCGGAGGCCGCCGGAAAGCCGCCCCCGGACCCGGAGGCGTTCCGCTACCCGGGCCCCCGGCCCCGCTCCCGGGAGACCGCCGTGGTCATGCTGGCGGACTCGGTGGAGTCGGCCACCCGCACCCTGCAGGACCCCACTCCGGAGCGGGTCCGGAACCTCATCGAGACCATCGTGGACTCGAAGGTCCGGGACGGGCAGCTGGACGAGGCCCCCCTGACGCTCCGGTGCATGGGGACGATCAAGGCCTCCTTCGAGAAGGTCCTGGCCGGTCTGTACCACCACCGCATCGACTACCCCGAGACCCGGCACCTCACCGAGTCGCCCACCGGGGCGGAGAAGGGCGGAGGAGACGACTCCGCCGGGGCCCCGGAATCCGGGACCGACCCAGGGGACGCCGCCCCGGGCGAGAAGGGCGGCGAGAAGGGCGATGAGAAAGGCGACGAGAGTGGAGGCGAGGGCCGGACCCCGGAGGCGCAACCCTCGGAGGACGAGGATCGCCCGTCCCCGAACCTGCGCCGCCCCACTCCCCTGGATGCCGCCCGCACCTCCGGCGCCGCCGCCCCGTCGCTCTTCCCGCCGGAAGAGCCGGACGAGGAACGGTAGGGTGGAGGTGCCGGAGCTCGGGATCGAGATCCAGGTCCCGTCGGGACGAGACGTTCCCCGGGAGCGCATCGAGGCCGCACTACATCGGGCACTGGAGCTCGGGGGTCCCCGGGCGGAGGATGGGGCCCGCGTCCCCTCGGCCCCCGGGGCGCCCTCCCCCAACCCCCCCAACCCCGGGGCCGCTCCGGTGGAGCTCTCCGTCACCTTCCTGGAGGACGACCCCATCCGGGCGCTGAACCGGGAGTGGCTCGAGCACGACTGGGTGCCCGACGTCCTCTCCTTCGAGCTGGGCGAGGGCGGGATCCTGGCCGGCGACATCTACGTGGGGCTGGACCAGGCGGCCCGGCAGGCGGAGGAGGCCGGCGTGCCCCTGGAGGAGGAGCTGGTGCGGCTGGCGCTCCACGGCGCGCTCCACGTCCTGGGCTTCGACCACCCCGAGGCGGCGGAGGACCGGGCCGAAAGCCCCCTCTACCGCCGGCAGGAAGCCATCCTCCGGGAGGTCTTCCCGTGAGGCGGATGGTGAGGGGCGTCGTGATCCTGGTCCGCTTCCTGCCCTACCTGGTGGCCTTCCTCCGGGACCGGAAGCGCTTCTTCCTCCTGGGCTCCCCGGCGCGGCGGAAGCCCGGCCACCACGACCGGCGCGCCGACCGGCTGGCGGCCACCATCGCCTTGCTGGGCCCCACCTTCATCAAGCTGGCCCAGATCTTCAGCGCCCGGGCCGACCTCTTCCCCGAGCCGTACCTCTCCGCCATCGGCACCCTGCAGGACCAGGTCCCGCCGGTGCCCACGGAAGGGGTGCGGGAGGTCATCGTGAGGGAGCTGGGGCAGCCCCTGGAGGACGTCTTCGACGACTTCGAGGACGAGCCCATGGCGGCGGCCTCGCTGGGGCAGGTGCACCGGGCCGGCTGGCAGGGCCGGAAGGTGGTGGTGAAGGTGCTCCGGCCCGGGGTGGAGGAGATGGTGGCGCTGGACCTGGCCCTCTCCTTCCGGATCCTCTTCTGGCTCAACGTCCTCTTCCCCAACCACCACACCGAGGGGATCACCAATGTGGTCCGGGAGTTCTCGGTGCGGGTGCGGGAGGAGATGGACTTCCGCTCCGAGGCCGCCAACATCGAGCGCTTCGAGCGGATGGCCCGGAAGATGCCCGGCGTCCGGGTGCCCCACGTGCACCGCGACGTCACCACCCGGCGGGTCCTGGTCATGGAGCGCATGGAGGGGACGAAGGTGGACCGCCTCCAGGACCGCTTCGCCTCCGGGGAGCTGGACTTCGACGAGATCATGGGGCGCCTCACCGGGCTCTACCTCCGCATGATGCTCATGGACGGCTTCCTCCACGCGGACCCCCACCCCGGGAACCTCCTGGTCTCGCCGGAGGGCGACCTGGTGATCCTGGACTGGGGGATGGCGCTGGAGGTGCCCCGCTGGACCCGCGACACGATCCTCTCCATCGCCCTGGCCACCGAGCGCGACGACCTGGACGGGATGATCAACGGGATGTACCGGCTGGGGATGATCTCGCCGGAGGTCCCCCGGGGAGACGTGCGGGAGGCGGCCATCGAGGTCATGCGGATCATGGAGCGGGCCCGGACCTCCTCCCGGGAGCGTGTGCAGGAGATTGTCCAGGAGGTGTGGGACACCTTCTACACCTGGCCCCTCCTCCTCCCCCAGGAGCTCGTCTACTTCTTCCGGGCCGCGGTCCTCCTGGAGGGGATCGGGTTCCGGTACGACCCGGACTTCAACGGCCTCTTCCTGATCCGCCGGGTGGTGGCGGAGCATCGCCGGGAGCTCCTGAAGGAGACCGCACGGGAGCCGGTGACCATGGCGAAGGACGTGCTCACCGAGGCCGTCCAGTCCCTCCGCTCGGTGCGGGACCTCCTGGGCCGACTGGAGCGGGAGGAGTTCCGGGTGCGGGTGCATCCCCGGGACGCCCGGAGCCAGGAGCGCTTCCTCCACCTGCAGGCCCGCCGCCTCCTCCTCAGCGTCTTCGCCACGGCCACGGCCCTCATCTCGGCGATCCTCTACATCGCCATCGGGAACGTGTGGCTCCTGGCGGCCGGGCTCCTGGCGGCCCTCGTCATGTTCCTCCTCACCCTCATCGTGCCCACCCACCTCCTGGAGTACCCCCTCCGCCACGCCCGAGGGCTCAGGCCGGGGATGGGCGGCGGTCCTGGTGGTGGAATGGGTGGGGGAACGGGCGGAGGAATGGGAGGGGGGAGGGCGTCCGGGGCGGATTCGGGTTCGCGGGCGGGTGCCCCTGAAGATCGGGGCCCCTCCGCTTCGTAGGGGCGGCAGGAAAGGGGGGGCAGCGAGGTTCGACTTCGCCCGAGTGCGTTCTCCGTGCCCCTCGTGCCACCCGCCCCCAGATGCGGGAGGACGCCGCCGGCGATGCGGACCCCGGGGGGGATCTTCCGCGCACCTCCACGGAGCCCGACGTCGTCCTTCGGGCCCTGGAGGCCATCACGGACTGGTTGCGCCATCGGGAGCTGGCCCCGCCCACGTCAAACCCACGACCAAACCGAGCCCAGGAGACCCCATGTCCCTTCGATCCCTCGCGGCCCCGGCCTGCCTCCTCACCCTCCTTGTCCTGTCGGGCGTCCCCTCCCCGGCCTTCGGGCAGGGCGCACCGGCTGCCGCTCCCGAGTGGTCCGACCCGCCGCGGGTCCATGTGGGGGGACACGGGATCGTGGCGCAGCCCGTGGGGGAGTTCTCCGATTACGTCCGCGTCGGGGGCGGAGTCTCCGGCTTCGGCCGGGTGGCCCTGGACCGGGCAGGTCTGGTGAGCCTCCGGGCCGACCTGTCGTTCCTGACCTATGGGCAGGAGCGGCAGCGGGTCTGCCTCGTGCAGCCCTGCCGCGTCGAAGTGGACCTCATTACATCCAATGACATCCTCCTCCTGGATGCCGGGCCCGAACTCCGCATCCCCCTCATGGGCTCCGACGGGCGGGTGGGCCTCAGGGCCGGTGCCGGTGCGGGCCTCGCCTACTTCTCCACCCGCTCCCGGGTGGAGGACAACGATGGCGAGACCGTGGCCTCCGACGACAACTACAGCGATACGGGGCTGGGTTGGCGGGCCGGTGGAGGCCTGGAGGTGGCGCTCTCCCGTGGCCGCACGCCGGTGGCCCTCGACCTGGGGGTCGAGTACCGGGGGAACGGGCGCCGGGAATACCTCACCTCCGGCGACATCACGGACCTCCCCGACGGATCGCTGGAGTTCAACGTCCGGCGCTCTGACGCCGACTTCCTCCTCTGGCGTGTGGGTGTGTCCGTGGGGCTCCGCCCGGACCGGGATTGACCGGTACGGAGCTTCCGGCTGCGCAGCAAAACCCGGGGGCACAAAAAAACCCCCGGTCCGCACGAGGCGGACCGGGGGGTGCTGCTGCCGATGCCCGTTTCACGAGGCGATGGCGGCGTGGTTCAGTCCAGCTGCACCACGTTCTCGGCTGCGGGGCCCTTCTGGCCCTGGACCACGTCGAACTCGACGCGGGCACCCTCGGAGAGGGACTTGAAGCCGGAGCCCTGAATGGCGCTGTGGTGCACGAAGCAGTCCTTCGAGCCGTCCTCAGGCGTGATGAATCCGAAGCCCTTGGCGTCGTTGAACCACTTCACAGTTCCGCTGGTACGCATGACCAGACTCCCAAAACAACGGTGACATCGGGTCCGGTCGATCCGTACCGTTTGCTCACCTGGTGATCTGCGGGATGTTCTCGCCCCCGCAGGAAGCGTCGGCAGCGTGCGTCGAGGCCGGATACAAGAACGGACCTCTTGGCCGCAGGGGCTCGGAGGTCCGGCATCATCGTACTTGAGGATGGTCCTGTGTAACGACTCATCAAACGTGCTGCCGTGCAACGATTCTAACCCCCGGAGCCGCTCGAGTCAACGGGTGGCTGCGTTCCCGCCCGGGCCGAGGTAGCTTGTTGCGGTTCGCCCGAAAGGGCTCCTCCCCCGACCCGACCCCTCGCCGTCCGACCCGTGACTCCCACCGTCCTCCTGGCCTTCCTGGCCCTCCTGGTCGTCCTCACCCTGATCCACGAGGCGGGGCATGCCCTGGCCGTCCGCAGCCGGGGCGGGCGCATCCTCCGGATCCGATTGGGCCGCGGGATTCGGGTGGCCCGAAGTCCGCAGCGAGAGGACGGGCCCCAGTGGGTCCTGGCCCTCCCGCCCTTCGGAGGGCGGATCACCTACGAGGGCATCCCGGAGGGCACCCCGCAGGCCGTGGTGGCCGTGGCGGGGCCGGCCGCCAATGCCGTCGCCGCCTGGCTCGCTTTCGCCCTGGCGGGGATCATGGCCCCCGATCCCTCGGTCCTCCCGGGGGCCGGCGAACTGGACTCCCTCACCTTCGCTTCGGCCTCCATGGCGGCGTGGTTCGCCCTGGTCCCGGCGGCCCTGGTGGAGCTGGTGGCGGAGGGCGGGGTGGACGAGCTCCGCCAGGCCCTGGCCCTCCTTCCCCAGGTGCTTTCGGGAGGAGGGCTCGCCGGGCTCCTCTACGTGACCGGCGCAGGGTCCGCCCTCTGGGCCGTCCTGAACCTCGTTCCGGTGCCCGTCGTGGGCACCGATGGCTGGCACGTCCTCCGGTCCCTGGGGGCAGCGGTCCGAAGCCGACGGGAGGTGTCCCCATGAGCCCCTCGAACCGCAGGAAGCGCGGAGACCAGGGGCGGCGGGAGGGGGAGGAGGAGCAGCGGGACCGCGGGAGCCCGGCGAACCAGCCGGGGGGCGGAAGCGCCTCCCGACCCTCCCTCCCGGTAGAGCTCCACCACGGGGCGAACCTCCGGGCCTTCTCCCTCCTCTTCGGGGTCATACTCCCTGCCATGGCGGTGATGCGGGCCTGGACGGAGGGGCTGCCCCTCTGGGCCGGGGGACTCATCGTCCTGGTCGCCCCGGTGGGCTGGTGGGCCCTCCTGGAGTCCCGGTTCCGGATTCAGGTGTCGGAGGACGGGATCCGGGCCACGAGCTGGCTCGGCGAGCGCCGGGCCATGGGCTGGGAGCACGTGGCCCGTCTCCGCTACCGACCCATGGTCCGGTCCGTGGTCCTGGAGTCCGTGCCCCTGAAGTCACCCTCCCGGAGGAAGCACGGGAGGCCGATTTCCATCGAGGTGAGCTTCCTGAGGCGGAACGTCCCCGTCCTGGCCTCCGAGCTCCTGGATAGGACGGACCAGGAGGTCTGGGCCGATGCCTGGCTGAGGATGTTCGGTTCGCTCCCCGGCCAGAAGGACCGGGACACCGGGACACCCGGGCAGCACCGGGGGGACTGAGGTCCCGGGCTCCGCCCCTTTCCTGTTCGTCTGCTTCGTGCGGTGCCCCTGGCCGAACACGCTTCAGGACCGATGGAGTGGGGAGAGGGTAGGCCAGTGCCTTCGGAGCCCGGCTTCCCAGCCCGGGCGTTCCCGGCCCAAACCCATCGCTCCGCCTCCATGTCGGCATACCTCCGATTCGTCCGAGGTGAGATCCCGCTCCTTTGCTACGGGCTGTCGTTCACCTTCCTCTCCAGCTTTGGGCAGACCTTCCTGGTCTCGCTCTTCGTCCCGGCCCTGCTGGCCGAGTTTGCCATCACCAACGGTGAGTTCGGCGCGATCTACGCCGGTGCGACGCTGGTGAGCGCAGCCCTCCTCCCCTGGGCGGGGGGCTGGATGGATCGCGTCCCCCTGACCCGGTTCAGCCTGTCGGTAGTGCTGGGGTTGTCGGCTTCGGCCTTCCTCATGGCGCTTTCCTGGCACCTCTGGGTGCTGGTGTTGGCCCTGTTGGGGCTGCGGCTGGCGGGGCAGGGGCTCTCGGGGCAGGGGCTCTCGGGGCAGACGGCCCTCACCGCGATGGCGCGCTACTTCGGACCCGGACGGGGCAAGGCGCTCAGCATCACCTCGCTGGGTTTCCCACTGGGAGAGGGTCTTCTCCCCCTCCTCATCGCCGGGTCCATCGGTCTCATGGGATGGCGGTGGAGCTGGGGCGTGGTGGGGATCGTGACCCTGGTGTTCTTTGCGCCTGCCCTGATCCTGTTTCTCCGACACGCCGGGGTGGAACTGCACCCCCGGCAGGCGCGGCCAAAGGACCTTCCCGTGCGCCGGGAGGACAAGGCTGCAAAGGACCGATCCCCGCCGGGCTCCCATCCCGGGGATGGGGACGGGGGCGGCGGCTGGACTCGCCTCCAGGTGCTGGCCGACCCTCGTTTCTGGTTTGTGCTTCCGGCGGCGCTCCTCCCTCCCTTCTGGATCACCGGGTTCTTCCTCTACCAGACCGCAGTCGCCGAACTCAAGGGATGGTCGTTGCCCCTCATGGCATCCGCCTTCATCGCATTCGCCGTGACGCGGGTGCTCCTGTCGCTGGCCACTGGAGGGGTCGTCGACCGCTGGTCCGCCCGGCGGGTGTTCCCCTTCTCTCCGGTGCCCCTGGCCGTGGGGTTCCTCCTGCTCTGGCAGGTGGACGGGGTGTGGGCTGCCTATGGGTTCATGGCAAGCTTCGGCGTGTCGGTGGGGATCAGCGGCACGGTGAAACCGGCTCTCTGGGCCGAGCTCTACGGGGTGCGCCACCTGGGGGCGATCCAGACGATGATGGCTGCTCTCATGGTTGTGAGCACGGCGGCGAGCCCTGTTCTGGTGGGGTTCGCCCTCGATGCCGGCGTGCCCCTGGAAAGGCTCCTGGCCATCGGGATCGGGTCAGTAGGCGTGGGGACGCTCCTGGCCCTCCGCCTGTATTGGCCCTCCCGCCCCCTCGTTTCGGGTCCCCGATCTGGCTGAGTCCCGCCCTCAGTCCCCTCGGGGGCTCGGACGCTCGCCATCGGTGCGCCGCTCCGGCGCATCGGGGCCGGGACGGATCAGGCCGTGGCTGGAGACGTTGAGGCGGTCGGCCTCCCGCTCGCCCAGGACCCAGACGGCGGCTCCGTGCCAGCGGTCCCGGTCGCCGCCGGGCGGCCGGAAGCCAGGCAGCCGCAGCCGCTCTCCGTCGTCGGTGTGGAGGCGTGGTGTCTCATCGCCTCCCGGCAGGTAGAGGTGGCCCGTCACGGGGACCTCCCCCCGGACCGCCAGGATCCGGAAGGCCGCCACCTCCTGAGGCTCCAGGACACGATGGGCA
>REBX01000233.1 GCA_007692505.1 Gemmatimonadales bacterium
CCCTACACCCGGGCCCTCCTGGACGCCCGGCCCTCCATCGAGGCCCACGCCCCCCCGCCCCGCCCCATTCCGGGCCGCGTCCCCCACCCCGCCTCCCACCCGGAGGGCTGCCGGTTCCGTCCCCGGTGCGCCCGGGCCTTCGATCCCTGCTCCCGGCCACCCTCCCTGGAGCCCGCCGGGGAGGACCCGGGCCGCCGGGCCCGCTGCTGGCTCCACCAGGATCCCGGGGAGGCCTCGTGACCCCCTCCCCTTCCGGTGCCCCCGACCCCCTCCTGGAGGTGCGGGACCTCCGCAAGCGCTTCCGGAGCCGGAGGGGGGGCGACGTCTTCGCCGTGGACGGGCTGGACCTCCACGTGGCTCCCGGCGAGTTCCTGGGGCTGGTGGGGGAGTCGGGGTGCGGGAAGTCCACCACCGCCCGCCTCGTCCTCCGCCTCCTGGAGCCCGATGGCGGAGACGTCGTCTGGAAGGGCCGGAGCGTGCCGGCCATGGGCCCCGCCGAGCTCCGCGCCTTCCGCCGGGAGGTGCAGATCGTCTTCCAGGACCCGGCCGGATCGCTGAATCCCCGGCACACGGTGGAGAGGGCCCTGGAGGAGGTCCTCGCCGTGCACCGAATGGTCGAGGGCAGGAGGGGCCGCCGCCAGCGCGTCCGGGAGCTCCTGGAGCGGGTGGGGCTCGATCCCGACGATTCCCGTCGTCATCCCCACCAGTTCAGCGGGGGGCAGCGGCAGCGGGTCGCCATTGCCCGGGCCCTGGCGGTGGAGCCGGACCTCCTGGTGCTGGACGAGCCGGTGTCGGCGCTGGACGTCTCCGAGCAGGCCCGGGTGCTGGAACTCCTGGAGACCCTGCGCCGGGAGCTGGGGCTCACCTGCCTCCTCATCGCCCACGACCTCTCGGTGGTCCGTCGGAGCTGTGACCGGGTCGCCGTCATGTACCGGGGCCGGCTGGTGGAGGAGGGGCCGGTAGACGCCGTTTTCGACGCCCCGGCCCACCCCTGCACCCGGGGGCTCCTGGCCGCCGCACGGACCGGCCGATTCGTGCCCTCCGCCCTCCCCCAGGGAGACCCGTCCCGCCCCGGGGGCGCGTTCCCCGATCCGGCGGAAACCGAAGGGGGGTGCCCATTCCACCCCAGGTGTCCGCATCCGCAGCGGGATGCGGCCTGTCGGGCCGGCCGCCCCCCGATGGTGGAAATCCCGCATGGAACGGGACATCGCGCGGCATGTATCAAGGTCGAAACATCTCCCCGGAAGCACCCTTGACACATGGAGCGGGGGGGCGCATTATGGCACCTTCTACTCTCAGGAGATGCCGCGCGGGAATTCCTGCGCGGCTCATTTTAAGCCCGAAACCCCTTGGCGGGAGGTCCTCTTGGTTGGACTCACGCAGCTCTACAGCACGCTCCTTCAGATTCCGGGGATGGATGCCGCCGACCTGACGTTCGGCGACCAGATGGTCCTCCTCTGGACGGACATGGGATTCATGAGGTGGCCTCTCGCCTTCTGTCTCCTCGTTGGTGTCGTCGTCGCAATCTGGAAGTTCTTCGACCTGGCGGTGAAGACCTCCAAGACCCGGAAGGTCCTGGGCGAGGTCAACCAGCTCCTGGCGGAGCAGCGTGTGGACGAGGCCATGAAGGTCTGCGAGGAGTCCGACTCCCCTGCAGGCAACATCCTCTACGCCGGCCTCGAGCGTCGCCACGAGGGCACGGACCGCGTCATGAAGGCCATCGAGAACCAGGGCCTCCTGGAGCTCTCCAAGCTGGAGAAGGGCCTGGTGGTCCTGGCCACCCTCATGAACGTGGCCCCGCTCCTGGGCTTCCTGGGAACGGTGATCGGGATGATCCTGGCCTTCCAGGCCATCGAGGCCGCCGGAGAGGTGGAGGCCACCCTGGTGGCCGGAGGGATCAAGGTGGCGCTCTACACCACGGCTTCGGGTCTTGCCATCGCCGTGCCCATGAGCATCGCCCACAACTACTTCGTGTCGCGGATCGACTCCCTGGTAGTGGACATGGAGGAGTCGGCCCAGAAGATGATCGACACCCTCCACGCCATGGACACGAAGCAGCGGACCTCGGCCTGAGGCCCGACGCACCCGGCCTCGCGCAGGCAGGCTGAACAGCAGAGGCCCGAACGACAGGGGTTTCACGAAAGCGGGGTCGTCCTCACGGGCGGCCCCGTTTCCGTGTCTTCCCCCGGGACCGGATCGACCCGGTCCCCCCTCCCGAACCCCCGCCCCAGATGGCCATGGCCCCCGACCCCGACAGGACGGAGCGTCCCCGCCTCTTCCTCATCGATGCGTACGCCCTGATCTACCGTTCCCACTTCGCCTTCGTGAACCGTCCCCTCACGAACGCCCGGGGCGAGAACACGTCGGCGGCCTGGGGTGTGGCCAACTTCCTCCTCCGGATCCGGGACGAGCACGAGCCCGACTACCTGGCCATGGTCTTCGATGCCGGGATGAGCGACCGGGAGGTCCTCTACCCCGAGTACAAGGCCACCCGGGAGAAGATGCCCGAGGACCTGGAGGCTTCCCTCCCCCGGATCCGGGAGCTGGTGGCGGCCTTCCGGGACCCGGTGGTGGAGCTGGACGGTTTCGAGGCCGACGACGTCATCGGGACCCTGGCCCGAAAGGCCGAGGGGGCCGGGCTGGAGACCGTCATCGTCTCCGGGGACAAGGACTTCTACCAGCTGGTGGGCCCGGGGGTGCGGCTCCTGAACCCGGGTCGTGGGGGACCTTCCGGCGTGTCGGAGGAGTGGGTGGACCAGGAGAACGCCCACGAACGGCTGGGGGTGCCCCCGGAGCGGGTCGTGGACTACCTGGCCCTCATCGGGGACAGCTCAGACAACGTCCCGGGTGCGCCGGGCATCGGTCCCAAGACTGCCGTGAAGCTCCTGGAGCGCTACGGGAGCCTGGACCAGGTCCTGGCCGCCCGGGACGAGATCTCCGGGAAGCGGGCCCGCACCTCGCTCCAGGAGAACCACGAGCAGGTGGAACTCTCCCGGAAGCTGGTGACGATCCGCCGCGACCTGGACGTCCCCCTGGACCTGGACGCGCTCGAGGTCCAGGAGCCGGACCGGGCCCGGCTCCGGAAGGTCCTGGCCGAACTCGAGTTCCGCACCCTCATCGAGCGCTTCAGCGACGACGAGGGGCCCGAGGCACCCGACGGGGGCGAGGTGGACTACCGGGCCATCACGGACCCCGACCAGGTGGAGGAGGTGGTGCGGCAGGCCCGGGAGGCCGGAGGTGTCGCAGTGGATACCGAGACCACGAGCCTCTCTCCCATGGAGGCTCGGCTGGTGGGGATCTCCCTGTCGTGGGAACCGGGCCAGGGGGTGTACCTTCCCCTGGCGCACGAGGCCCCTCCCGCGGACCTCCTGGACGATCCCGGCCGGGCCGAGGCCCCGCCCAACCTCCCGCCCCTCTCGGACCCAAGGATGGCGCCCCTCCGGGAGCTCCTGGAGGACGATGAGGTGCCCAAGTCGGGGCAGAACCTGAAGTACGACCTCCTGGTCCTCCGGAACGCCGGGGTGGAGCTGGGGGGGATCGAGTTCGACACCATGGTGGCGTCCTACGTCCTGGACCCGGGGCGGAGGTCCCACGGGCTGGACGCCCTCTCCACGGACCTCCTGGGCTACGTCCCCATCTCCTACGAGGACGTGGCCGGCAAGGGGCGAAAGCAGATCCCCTTTGCCCGGGTGCCCCTGGAGGAGGCCGTGCCCTACGCCTGCGAGGACGCGGACCTGGTCCTTCGGCTTCGGGCCCACCTGGAGCCCCGGCTCGAGGAGGATGGCCTCATGGAGCTCTTCCAGACGCTGGAGCAGCCCCTCATCCGGGTCCTGGCCCGCATGGAGGAGAACGGGATCCGCATCGACCCGAAGGTGTTCCGGGAGATGGCAGGACGCCTGGTCTCGGAGCTGGACGCGATCCGGGAGGAGATCTGGAAGGAGGCCGGGGGCGAGTTCAACGTGAACTCGACCCCTCAGCTCCGGGAGGTCCTCTTCGAGCGCCTGGAGCTCCCGGTGATCAAGCGGACGAAGACGGGGCCTTCCACCGATGCCTCGGTGCTGGAGGAACTCGCCGCCGACGGGCACACCCTCCCGGCCCGCCTCCTGGAGTACCGGCAGCTGGAGAAGCTCCGGAGCACGTACGTGGAGGCCCTCCCGAAGCTTGTGAATGCCGGGACGGGCCGGATCCACGCATCCTTCAACCAGACGGTGGCGGCCACGGGTCGCCTGTCGTCGTCCGATCCCAACCTCCAGAACATCCCCATCCGCACCGCCCTGGGCCGCGAGGTCCGCCGCGGGTTCGTGCCGGAAGAGGGCGCCCTCTTCCTGGCGGCCGACTACTCCCAGATCGAACTCCGGATCCTGGCCCACGTGTCGGGCGACGAGGCCTTCGTCACCGCCTTCCGGGAGGACCGGGACGTCCATCGCCAGACGGCGGCGGTGATCTTCGACGTGGAGGTGGACGAGGTCACCCCGGAGCAGCGGGCCCGGGCCAAGACGATCAACTTCGCCACCCTCTACGGCCAGGGGGCCTTCTCGCTGGGACGGGACCTGGGATTGACCCGGGAGGAGGCCCAGGGCTTCATCGACCGGTACTTCGAGCGCTTCTCCGGAGTGCGGCGCTTCCTGGACGAACAGGTGGCGCTGGCCACGGAGAAGGGGTGGGTCGAGACCCTCTCGGGGCGTCGTCGGCAGGTGCCCGAGCTGGAGTCCCGGAACTGGAACGTCCGACAGTTCGGGGAGCGGATCGCCCAGAACACCCCTATCCAGGGGACGGCGGCCGACCTGATCAAGCGGGCCATGCTCACGATCCACGACCAGATGGAGGGCGTGGCGCCGGGGGCCCGGATGCTGGTCCAGGTCCATGACGAACTCGTCTTCGAGGCCCCGGAGGACGAGCTGGACGCCCTGGAGGCCTTCGTTGTGGAGACCATGGAGTCCGCCATGGAGCTGGACGTCCCCCTGAAGGTGGACACGGGGCGGGGCCGGTCCTGGTACGAGTGCAAGTAGGGAAGAACGGCCGCTGGAGCCATGGGAGCGCCCCGAACCCGGGGCGAGCTTGGGGGTCCGCGGTTCGGGCAGAGGGTCCGATCCGCACCCTCACCCCAGGGCAGGAGACGACGACATGAGCCGCTCGGTGAACAAGATCATCCTCGTGGGCCACGTGGGCCGGGACCCGGAGATCCGCCAGACGCAGAACGGGACGAAGGTGGCGAGCCTCTCGCTGGCCACCAACCACCGGTTCTCCGTGGCGGGGGAGGACCCGCAGGAGCGGACGGACTGGCACCGCCTCACCCTCTGGAACCGGCTGGCCGGCTTCGCGGAGGAGTACGTGTCCAAGGGCGACCGGGTCTACGTGGAGGGCCGGCTGGAGTACGACACCTACGAGCGGGACGGGGTCACGATCCCCACCGCCGAGGTGAACGTCCGGGAGCTGGTCCTCCTCTCTCCCCGACGGGAGGAGGCGGTGGCCTGATGCAGGACGAGGGGGGCGGGGGCGCCCCAGCCCCCCCCCCCCCGCCCCCAGCGGAGTGCAGTTGCCCCAGCCGCGGCAGCCCCCCGCCCAGAAGCCCGAGAGCGAATCCCCGTGGGGACTCTCCTTGAGCTTCTCGAAGGCCCGGTTCCGGATCTGTCGGATCCGCTCCCGGGTCACGCCCAGGAGCGAACCGATCTCCTCCAGGGTCCGCTCCTCGCCGTCGTCGAGGCCGTAGTAGAGGTAGAGGATCTTCCGCTCCCTCTCCGTGAGGTAGCTCTCGAACATGGTCTCCAGGAACTCGCGGCGAGCTGCGGCCTCCACGTCCTCCTCGATGTCCCCGGACTCCACCCCGGCGAAGCGCTCCCCCAGGGAGGAACTGTCCCGATCTCCGCGATCAATGGGGGCGTCCAGGGAGAGCTCGCTGGCGGCCACCCGGCGGAGGGCTCGTACCGTGTCCACGGGCTCGTCCATCCGGTCGGCCAGTTCCTGGTCCGTGGGCGAACGCCCCAGTTCCTGGGTGAGCTGGGTGTCGGTGCGGGAGAGTCGGGCCAGGTTGGAGTTCTGGTTCAGTGGGATCCGGACGGATCGGGTCTGCTCGGCCAGGGCCTGCAGGACGGTCTGGCGGATCCACCAGACGGCGTAGGAGATGAACTTCACGCCCTTGTCCGGATCGAACTTCTTGACGGCCTTGAGCAGGCCCTCGTTCCCTATGCAGACGAGTTCGGCCAGGCCCAGACCCCGCCCCTGGTACTTCTTGACGTAGGAAATGACGAACCGGAGGTTCGCAGTCACGAGGCGCTCGGCGGCCTCCTTGTCCCCCTCCCGGGCAAGACGCGCCAGGGCGCGTTCTTCCTCCGGGTCTTCGATTAGGGGGTATTTCTCCACATCCTGCAGGTACTGGTCGAAAGAATCCAGACCGCGAGAGGACGAAAACATGCGTTTCGCGCAACCTCGCTAGGGTGAAAGGAAGGGCACGGGCCGTGCCCGGAACGGGGCGAATCTATGGGTACCGATGGCCCCGGCGGGCCGCGGTGGGCGGGCCGGATGGGGGGACGGGATTCTTTCAAAAGGTACTCCGAAGCTAAAACAGCCCCGGGACGAGTCAAAGGCCGCTGGGCGTGGAAGCGTTTCCATCGACGTCGGAGCTTTACGAGATGCTCGGAAGCTCCTCCGTAATCCGACCCGTCCATTCCGTGGACCCCCCGTCCGCCATGGGGTTCCGCCCGGCCCGATCCCACCGCCCCGCCCCGGGCCTCACCTCCGCCGTCGACCCTGAGTTCCCACACCGGGAAACTCGCCCCGCACGCCGCTCCGCCGGACCTGCTCCATCTCCGTCGAGCGGAACTCGTCCAGGATCCCCAGCCACTCCCGGGCGTGGATGCGGAAGACGGGGGTTCTCCCGGTGCCAGGGCCCACCGGGAAGGCGAGGTCCAGCCGGATCACCGAGCTCGATCCCGCCGGGAACCCGATCCTGAGCCCGGCTCCCACCGTTCCCATGACGGGCGAGTCCCGACCCCAGGGCACATCTCCGGCGTACATCCGCCCCATGTCGGCGAAGACGGTGAGCCCTGCATCCAGGAGATCGGGGAAGGGGCCGGAAAGGGCCACCCGGTCCTCCAGGCTCAACACGAACCGGCGGCCGCCCGGGATCGCGTCGTCCGAAATACCCCTCACCCCGTCCGGCCCCCCGAGTCCCAGCTGGAAGGGGGCCTCCACCCGCCACCCGCTCTGCATGGCGCCCCTGAGGAGCAGGGTGTGGGAGGCCCGTTGCCCCGGGAACTGCCGGTAGAGGAAGGCGTGTCCCTCCGCCAGGATGTCCCGGGTGCCACTCCGGTCCCCGGTGAGCCTGCGGCCCTCCAGGGCACCGAACACCTGCAGGGTGGAGCGTTCCCCGGACATCCCGCCGAAGAAGTCCAGCCTGAGCACGGCGTCCCGGGCCTCCGACGCCCCCAGGCTGGGTCCCAGGGAAATCTGGACCTCCCGGCCTACCGGGACGTCCTGGACACCCGTAAGGGCATCGAGCCCCCTTCTCTCCCGGAATTCCACGCGCCGGATCCCGGCCAGGAGGTTGACGCGGGTCGTCTCCCGCTCCCGGAGCTGCGTGGCCAGGGGGTGTCTCGCCTCCTTCGAGAGGGGCTCCCGGTTCCCGAAGTCGGCTCCCACCACCCCTTCGGCGGAGTATCCAGGGTCCGTTCGGACCCACTCCCTGGAGAGGCCCCCTCCCAGGAGCAGGAGTCCGCCCGGTGCCCCGAACCTGCGGGCGCCGGTCATCTCCGCCAGCCCGGATTCCAGGGGGAGCACCACGTGGCTCCAGGGAGAGTCCTCGTGGTCGATCCGCCATGTGTAGAGGTCCCTGGAGTGGAGGAACCACTGTCGGAAGGCATGGTGCCCCACCTTTCCCTGGAACGGGTGTTCAAACCCCTGGATGAACCTGGGGCCCACCCGGGTCCGCCCCGCTTCCAGGGCCAGGTCCCAGCCCGACCTCCGGATCCTGGGGAGCTCCAGGAGGACCCCGGCCTCCCTGCGCTCCTCCCTCTCCAGATAGGTCACGCCCACAGCTGCCCCCCGCCCCAGAAAGTTCTCCTCCACCATGGAGGCCCCGTCGAATTGGAGCCCATCCTCCACCCGGATCCCCACGGCCAGCTTCGTCGACCACTCGTCCCGGGTGTCCACGACCACATGATGGGAGCCGTCGGGCTGGGGGACGTGGAAGACGTCCGCTTCGGCGATGAATCGGAAGGCGCGCAGGATCCGGGCACTCTCCCTGAGGAGCGCAGGGTTCAGGCAGTCCCCTTCCCGCACCAGCAGCTCGGCCCGGATGAAGTCCTCCCGGGTCCGCATGTGGATCCGGTTCGCAAGTCGGTAGGCCGGAGTCAGCCGTCTGTCCTCGGGGATGGAGGCCGGGTCGAATATCGAGTGGTTGTCCACGAAGACCTCCGAGATCCTGCCCTCGGGGCAGGGCTCGGCATCGTCCCCTCGGTTCGTCCCTCCCTGTGCCGGAAATGCAGCGGGTGCAGAGTTCTGGGCGGAGGCTTCCACGGGGAGCCAGAAACACACCACCAGGAGGCCCAGAAGGGGGAGGAGGACTGAGGCAGTCCGACGACCTGTTGCCTCGAGGCACGCCGCTGACCTGGCCCCTGTCCTTCCCCGGAGGCCGGCGTGCGGGACGTGCTGGGAGGAGGTGGGGCGGGTGGCCATCGTCATCCGTGCAAGTACACGGTTCCGGGGGGCCGGGTCCTCCCCTCCCGGGAAGGGAGGACCCCGGTGTCCGGCCCGGCCGGGGCTTTGCCCACCCATGGTAGCACACCGGATTTGACACCTCCCCGCACAGGGGAATACCCTACCTGCTTCCCCTTTTTCTGAATCCCCGAGATGGACCGGGTTCATGAGCCGAAGTCGGCAGGATGCACTGGACTACCACGAGCAAGGGCGCCCCGGCAAGATCGAGGTGATCCCGACCAAGCCGGTGGCCACGTCCAGCGAACTCTCCCTTGCCTATTCTCCCGGGGTCGCCGAGCCCTGTCTGGAAATTCACCGGAATCCCGACGACGCGTTCCGGTATACGGCCCGGGGGAACCTGGTGGCCGTGGTCTCCAACGGGACGGCGGTCCTGGGCCTGGGGAACATCGGCGCCCTTGCCTCCAAGCCGGTCATGGAGGGGAAGGGGGTCCTCTTCAAGCGGTTTGCCGGGATCGACGTCTTCGACATCGAGGTGGACACGGAAGACCCGGAGGAGCTCATCCGGTTCTGCGAGCTCCTGGAGCCCACCGTGGGGGGGATCAACCTGGAGGACATCCGGGCGCCGGAATGCTTCATCGTCGAGGACCGACTGAAGAAGTCCCTCCAGATCCCGGTTTTCCACGACGACCAGCACGGCACCGCCATCATCGCCGGAGCCGGACTCCTGAATGCGCTGGAGCTCACGGACAGGGACCCGGGCTCCGTCCGCGTGGTCTTCACCGGAGCTGGCGCCTCCGCCCTCTCCACCGCGGAGCACTTCGTGCGCCTGGGCGTCCCCCGGGAGAACATCTTCCAGGTGGACTCCACCGGTGTGGTCCATGCCGGGCGCACCGAGGGGATGAACGAGTACAAGGCGCGATTCGCCCACGAGACCCCGCATCGTACCCTGGACGACGTGATGGAGGGGGCCGATGTCCTCGTGGGGCTGTCCGTGAAGGGAGCGGTGTCGAAGGAACAGGTCGCCGCAATGGCGCCGAACCCCATCATCTTCGCCCTGGCGAACCCCGACCCCGAGATCCTTCCCGAGGAGGTGGCGGAGGTCCGCTCCGACGCCATCATGGCCACGGGGCGCTCCGACTACCCGAACCAGGTGAACAACGTCCTGGGGTTCCCCTTCCTCTTCCGGGGTGCACTGGACGTCCGTGCCCGGGAGATCAACCCCGAGATGATGCTGGCCGCCACCCGGGCCCTGGCCCAGCTGGCCCGCGCCGAGGTCCCCGAGTCCGTGGCCTCTGCCTACTCGGGGACGGAGTTCCAGTTCGGGCCCCAGTACATCATCCCCAAGCCCTTCGATCCCCGGGTCCTCTTCTGGGTGGCCCCCGCCGTGGCGAAGGCGGCCATGGCCACGGGGGCGGCCCGCATCGACGTGGAGCTGGATGCCTATCGGGATCGTCTCATGGCCTCGCTGGGACCGGGCCGGGAGGTCATGCGTTTCCTCACCACCCGGGCGCGGAAGAAGCCTCCCCGGGTGGTCCTGGCCGACGGCCAGTCCGAGACGGTGATCCGGGCGGCGCAGCAGATCGTGGAGGAGGGGGTGGCCCGGCCCATCCTGCTGGGGAAGCCCCACAAGATCAATCCCCGGGCCGAGGCCCTGGGGGTGAGCCTCGAGGGGGTCGAGATTGTCCACCCCACCCTGGAGGACGAGCGAAGGTACTCCTACGCTGAGGAGCTCCACCAGCTGCGCCAGCGGAAGGGTCTGACCCTGGCGGAGGCCCGCTCCAACATGTACAAGACGATCTATTTCGGCAGCATGATGGTCCGGCGAGGCGATGCGGAGGCGCTGGTGGCCGGGGTGGAATCGAACTACCCGGAGGTCCTCCGCCCCACCCTGGAGGTCATAGGCACGGCTCCGGGGGTGAACCGGGTGGCGGGCCTCTACATGGTGGCCCTGCGGAACCGGGATCCCCTCTTCTTCGCCGATACCACGGTGAACATCGATCCCGACTCCGATGTTCTGGCGGAGGTCGCCCTCCTCTCGGCCCGGTTCGTGGAGGACCTGGGCATCCACCCCAGGATCGCCATGCTCTCCTTCTCCAACTTCGGCTCGGCCCGCCACCCGGCGTCGGCCCGGGTGCAGGCGGCGGTCCGCCGGGTCCGCGAACTGGACCCGGCGCTGGAGGTCGACGGCGAGATTCAGGCGGATGCCGCAGTGAATGCCCAGATCCTTCGGGGGACCTACCCCTTCAGCAACCTGAAGAAGCCGGCCAATATCCTGGTGTTCCCGAACCTCTCCGCCGCCAACGTCTCCTACAAGCTCTTGTCGGAGCTGGGTGGAGCCGAGGTCATCGGACCCGTCCTCCTGGGGATGGCAAGCCCCGCCCACGCCCTCCAGAGGGGGGCCACTGCACAGGATGTGCTGAACCTCGTCACCATTGCCTCGGTGGACGCGCAGCGAAGAACACCACAGACTTAGGGTCTGTTCAAGGTGGAGCCCGGCAGGCTCCGCACGGTCTCCCGACTCCGCGGGGGGCCGGGTGTGCCCAAGAGCGGGCTGGCCTCGGGTTGGCCCGCTACAACCAGGAAGACCCCACATGTCAGTTGAGGTGAACGACGCGCCGACGGACACGGCGGTGGCGAGCCGGCACGGACTCGATCTCCACGGACTCTCGCCGGCCCGGCCGGTCCACTGGAACCTGTCGCCGGCCCGGCTCTACGAGGAGGCCCTCCGTCGAGGCGAGGGACGGTTGGTCCACATGGGTGGATTCGCCACGGTGACCGCACCGACCACCGGGCGCTCCCCGAACGACAAGTACACGGTCCGGGAGCCCTCCACCGAGTCCGACATCCACTGGGGAAAGGTGAACGTGGAGGTAACCCCGGAGCAGTTCGACGGACTCCGGGCCGAGGTGGTGGAGCACCTGAACAGCCACGAGCTCTTCGTTCGGGATGCCCGGGCGGGCCTCCATCCGGAGGCTGGACTGGACGTGCGGGTCGTTACCACCAACGCGTGGCACAACCTGTTTGCCTACAACATGTTCCTTCGCCCCTCCGCCGAGGAGCTGGAGGAGCACCGGCCCCGCTTCACCGTGCTCCACTGCCCCGAGCTCCAGGTGGATCCGGAGGCCCACGGGATCCGGTCCCACACCTTCGTGGTGGTGAACTTCCAGCGCGGGGAGGTTCTCATCGGGGGGACCCGGTACGCAGGCGAGATCAAGAAGTCCATCTTCAGCGTCCTGAACCACCTCCTCCCGGGGCATGGGATCCTCCCCATGCACTGCTCGGCCAATGTGGGCGACGACGGGGACGTGGCCCTCTTCTTCGGGCTCTCCGGAACGGGGAAGACCACCCTCTCCGCCGACCCGGAGCGGGGACTCATAGGCGATGACGAGCACGGCTGGGCAGACGACGGGATCTTCAACTTCGAGGGCGGGTGCTACGCGAAGGTCATCGACCTCTCACCCGAAGGCGAGCCGGAGATCCACCAGGCCACCCAGAAGTTCGGGACAATCCTGGAGAACGTGATCCTGAACGATGCGGACCGGTCCATCGCCTTCGATGATGGCTCCATCACCCAGAACACCCGGGCCTCCTACCCC
>REBX01000093.1 GCA_007692505.1 Gemmatimonadales bacterium
GCATCCTGGACTACTCCTGCGCCGACGAGGTGGTGGCGCGCCTGGTCCTGGCCTCCCGGGACTTCCCCCGGAGCGCCTGGCTCCTCTTCCGGGGCCTCCATGCCCATCACGTGGACCCGGTGGAGGCGGTCCTGGACCGGCACGGGATCCGGGCCGTGGTGGAGACCGCCGGCTCGGGCCCCCGCCTCCTGGGCCCCGGCCCCACCCTTGAGGCGCAGCTCTGGGCCCGGGTGGAGCGGGTGGGGCGCATGAAGGGCACCCCGGAAGACTCGGGGCTCGTCACCTCGGCGGAGGAGCGGGAGGGGCTGGACTCGCTGGTCACCCACCGCCTGGTTTTCCGCCATCCCATGGGTGCCGGGGTGAGCTCCCTCTCGGCCCTCTCCCGCACCCTGGCCACCCCTCCGGAGCCCTGACCCCACGCCCCTCTGCCGCGCGCTCCTCGCCGCGCACTGCAAGGACGCACGCCACGGTCCCGTGACACCCCTCCCGGTTGCCCTCCCCCGCCCACGGCCCAGTGTTGGGCCCCCCCCCCCCCCCGCCCCCCCCGCCGCACCCTGGCCATCCACGCCGGCGCACCCCCCCGGGAGCCGGGCGCCCCCGTGGTCCCCCCGGTGGTCCAGTCCGCCACCTTCTTCGGCGGGCTGCCCGACGACCCCCACGAGCTCCGCTACAACCGCTACGGGAACAACCCGACCCAGGTGTCGCTGGCCCACAAGCTGGCGGCGCTGGAAGGCGCGGAGGCAGCGCTGGCCCTTTCCAGCGGGATGGCGGCCATCAGCCTGGTCCTCCTGGCGCTGGCCCGGCAGGGCGATCACGTCCTGAGCTCGTCGCTCCTGTACGGGGCCACCCGCACCTTCATGGAGAAGGAACTCCCCCGGAGGGGGGTGGAGGTGTCCTTCGTGGACCCCCGAAGCCCCCGGAGCTGGCGGCATGCGATCCGGCCTTCCACTCGTGCGCTGTACCTGGAGGTGCCGGTGAACCCGACGCTCCGGATCCCGGACCCGACCCCGGTGGGGCAGCTGGGCCTGGACCGGGGAATCCCCCTGGTGGTGGATGCCACCTTCGCCACGCCCATGAATCTGCGTCCACTGGAACACGGGGCCGATGTGGTCGTCCACTCCGCCACCAAGTACATGGGCGGACACTCGGACCTGACGGCCGGGGTGGTGGCCGGGGCCCGGCCGCTGGTGGACGAGGTCACCGCCCTCATGCACCTCTACGGGTCCGCCATCGACCCCCACACGGCGTGGCTCCTGGACCGGGGGCTCCGGACCCTCCCGGTGCGCATGGAGGCCCACAACCGGGGCGCTACCGAGCTGGCCCGGCGCCTCCAGGGGGTTCCGGGGATCGCGGAGGTCATCCACCCCTCCCTCCCGGAGCATCCGGACCACGCCCTGGCCAGCGAGCTCATGGACGGGCCGGGGGGCATGCTGGGCGTGGTCCTGGAGGGGGGCGACCGGGTGGCCGAGGAGGTGGTGTCGCGCCTCGCCCTCATGGCGGTGGCGCCCAGCCTGGGCGGGGTGGAGACCCTGGTGTCCCTCCCCCACCTGACCTCCCACCGGGCCATGTCGCAGGCAGCCCGGGAGGAGTCGGGAATCCCCTCGGGGTTCATTCGGATCTCGGTGGGGCTGGAGGAGCCCGCCGACCTGGAGGCGGACATCCGGCAGGCGCTGGCGTCCCGGGGGGGCTGAGCCTCCGGGGAGCGGCACGGGTGCGGGGCCGACCCGAGGCCGGTGGACGACTCCGGTGGACGACTCCCTCGGGCATGCCCGACGAGCGCTTGTTTCCTGCGCTGGAGGCTTCTAGCTTTCTCCTGTTGGGGATCCGCCATGTCGGCGTCCCCCCCGTGCCCCGGCCCCGAACCCGTTTCGAAGGGCCCGGCCCCGCCTCCGAACCCTGGTCCGGGGCGGCCCCTCGACCAGCGGGAAAGAGGTTCCATGACCAAGGAAGAACAGATCCAGGACGTCCTGGAACAGATCCGCCCGGCCCTCCACGCCGATGGCGGCGACGTGGAGTTCCTCGGCTTCGACGAGTCCGAGGGCATCGTCCACCTGCGTCTCCTGGGGGCCTGCGAGTCCTGTCCCATCTCCATGATGACCCTCAAGGAGGGTATCGAGAAGCGGATCCAGAACTCCCTTCCCGAGGTGAACGAAGTCCTGGCAGTCTGACTTCGAGGGGTCCGGCCCGGGCCGGACGCTGGAACGGGCCCGCTTCCCCCCACGGAAGCGGGCTCTTTTTTCAGGCTCCGGGGTCCCCTGCCCAGACGGCAGTCCCCACGCACAATGCTGGCATCGAAACGTAGAGAGGATAGATGAACCCCGAGGCACTCAAGCGATCCGTCATGGAGGCGCTCTCCGGCGTCCTTCACCCCCATACCGGCGACGACGTGGTCTCCAGTGGGCACGTCCAGAACCTGGAGGTGGGGGAGGGAGGCGCGGTGCGCTTCTCCTTTCTCCTGCGCACGGAGGACCCCGGTGCCCTGGTGAAGGAAGTTCGGGCGGCTGCCGAGGCCGTGGAGGACGTGGGCTCGGTGAAGGTGAACGTACAGCTCCCCAAGGCGGGCTCGGCCCCCCAGCCCGAGGCCGCGTCCGGCTCCGGCGGGGGGGGTGGGCTCAAGCCCGGTTCCGTCCCGGCGCCCACCCCGGCCCCGGATCTCCTGGGTGACGTGGGCCACGTGGTGGCGGTGAGCTCCGGGAAGGGCGGAGTGGGGAAGTCCATGGTGGCCACGAACCTGGCGGCGGCACTGGCCCGGGAGGGGCTTCGGGTGGGCCTCCTGGACGCGGACATCTACGGGCCCAACATTCCCCGGATGTTCGGCGAGACCCGTCGTCCCGAGGTGTCCGGCGAAAAGGGGAGCGAGATGATCGAGCCCCTGGAGGCCCACGGCGTCCGCCTCATGAGCCTGGGCTTCCTCCTGGAGGACGAGCAGCCCGCCATCATGCGGGGACCCCTCATTGCCGGGATCCTCAAGCAGTTCCTGGAGCAGGTGAACTGGGGGCCCCTGGACGTCCTGGTGGTGGACATGCCCCCGGGGACCGGGGATGCCCAGCTCTCCCTGGTGCAGACCATCGACGTGCACGGCGCCGTGATGGTGACGACCCCGCAGGCCGTGTCCACCGGCGACGTCCGTCGGGGCGTGAAGATGTTCGAGCGGGTGAATACCCCGGTGCTGGGCATCGTGGAGAACATGGCCGGAGAGATGTTTGGCGAGGGTGGAGGCGAGCGGCTGGCCCGGGAGATGGAGCTGCAGTTCCTGGGCCGGGTGCCCCTGGACGTGGCCGTGCGCCGCGCCGGCGACGCCGGTACGCCCACGGTCCTCTCCGCCCCCGACTCCCCGGCGGGCAGCAGCCTCGCGGAGGTGGCCCGACAGGTCTTTTCCGCCCTTCGCTCTGCAGAGGAGGTCAAGCTCCCGTGAAGATGCCCTTCCTCCCCAGGCCTTCCCGCGAGGAGCTCTGGTCCACCCCCCTCCACGCCATCGTCCGGGACTTCCCCGAGACGCTGGCGGAATTCGAGTACCACGGGATCGAGCCCGAGGCCCTGGGGGAGTTCACCCTGGAGGACCTGGAGAACGCCGCGTCCCTCCTGGACGACCTGGAGGCCTCCACGGCGTGGCGGCCCGGCGTCCACCGGGCCTGAGCCGGAGACGGGGCCAGCATGCGACGAATCACCCTCCTCACCGACTTCGGGACGGCGGACGGGTACGTGGCCTCCATGAAGGGGGTCATGGCGACGACCCTCCCCGGTGTGCACCTGGATGACGTGGCCCACGACCTGGACCAGGGCGACGTGGAGGGGGCGGCTCGGGCGTTGGGGAGGTACTGGTCCCTCTGGCCCAGGGGGACGGTGCACCTGGTGGTGGTGGACCCGGGGGTGGGGACCGAGCGGCGGGGGATGGCCGTGCGGGCCGACGACCGGTTCCTGGTGGGGCCCGACAACGGGATCTTCAGCCGGGTGCTGGAGACCTGCGGCTCCTGGACTGCGGTGGAGCTGGCCACCGGGGAGGGCTTGCCGCTCGGGCCTCCTGCGAGCCGGACCTTCCACGGGAGGGACCTCTTCGCCCCGGCGGCTGCCTTCCTGGCCCGTGGGGGACACATCTCCCGCCTGGGACCGTCCATGGGGGACCCGGTACTCCTGCCCGGGACGGAGCCCTCCCTGGGTCCGGAGGTCTCCGAGGGACGGGTCATGTCGGCGGACCGGTTCGGGAACCTGATCACGAACCTCCCCGGTGAACTCCTGGACGGAGTGGAGGAGGTGGAGGTGGAGGGCACATCGGTGCCGGTGGGCCGGACCTACGCCGATGTGGAGCCCGGCCAGCCCCTGGCCCTCCCCAACTCCGACGGCCTCCTGGAGGTGGCGGCCCGGGACGACTCCGCCGCCCGGGTCCTGGGGGCGGGTCCCGGGGCCGTGGTGCGGGTGGTTGCAGGGGGAGGGGTCAGCCCTCCTCGAGCCAGCGGCGGTCTGCCGCCGAAAGCCGGCCCCGCTCCCGGGAGCGCTGCACCAGCTTGACCACCACCCATCCCAGGAGCATGACGGGGGCCACCTTGAAGAGGAGGAAGCCTGCGGCGGAGAGGCCCAGCGAGAAGACGGTGCCCAGGATGGAGAGCGCGACGCCTCCCACCACGACGGCCACGAGGCCCACCAGGAAGAAGAGGAGCAGGTTGCGGATCATGGGGTCCTCCCGCGTGCGGGGGTCATGGTTCTCGTGAGGTGCTCCCGAAGGACTCGGGGCGGATGGTGACGCTTCCGAAGGCGGCATCCACGTGGATGCTGATCCGGATCTCGGCGGTGTCCCAGTTCTCGGAGACCCAGGCATCGCCATCCCGGACGAGTCCGGGGGTGTTGAACCCGCTCAGGAGGGTGGACCGGGTGACCCGGATCCCGGCGTCGTCGGGGACCCGGACGTCCAGGGCTCCCAGCCCCACCCGTGCGGTCACGTGGGTCTCCGCCCTCTCCAGCCCCTGGAACTCGAGGCGGACATCGCCCACTCCGGCATCCACGATCCAACGGGAAGCGCGGAGCCGACCCAGTCCGGTGCCCCGGAGGCTGGCGGCACCCACTTCCACCCGGACCCGGTCCATCTCTTCCGGGTTCCGCTCCGACACGGAGATCCGGGTGTCGGCCGCTCCCGACTTGATCTGGAGGGTGGAGAGGGCGATCCCGCCCAGCTCCAGCTCGCTCCGGGTGGCCCCCAGCTCGAGCCCCAGGTCCGTGGGGATGCGTCGGGAGAGGGCCAGCTCCATCCGGGTGCCGGCATCGTCCCTCCGGACGGTTCGGGTCTGGCCCGTCCCCTCGGTGCCCACCACCAGGCGTCCGTCCTGGAAGCGGTGGACGGGCTGGAAGACTTCCCCGTCGTACCGGAGCTGCACGCTGTAGAGGAGCTCGCGGCTCCGGAGGGGCCGCACCTGGAGGTTCCCCGCGGCGAACTCCACCCGGGTCACCAGGGCGGACTCACCGGCGCTCCGCCGCTCGTAGCGGACGTCCGACGGGGACTGGGCCGCCAGCGCTTCCGGGGCCACGACGCACGCCAGTGCTGCCAGGAGGAGGCCTGCCCGGAGGGTCCCGGTGAGGTCAGGCCGGTTCATGTCCACCCTCCCGTCCGAATCCCGGCGTGGCCCGGGGACCCGCCGAGGGCGGAGGGGGCGCGTGGGGTTCCCGGTCCTGCCGGGCGTACCCGTCGTCGCGTCCGCCCCAGGAGAGGAGGACCGCGCCGAGCCCCACGATTCCGGTTCCGGTGATGGCCAGGATCCCGGTGGCCAGGAAGACGCCCCGGAAGAAGGAGAGGAAGCTTCCACCCATCCCCAGGAGGTGGGCTGCGAAGAAGGCCAGGAGGAGGAACAGGAGCCCTGCCGCCATGAGGGGGATGGGGCGTTCCTCGTCCAGGCCCTGGCTCGGGTTCCGGGCGGCGTACCAGCCCCCCAGGTTCCAGGCCACGGCGGCGAGCCCCACGGCGGTGGCCAGGGTGGCCACGAGGGGGAAGAGGATGGCCCACACCGGGAGGGCCAGGATCCCCACCACCGAGATGGTCAGGACAATGATTCCCAGGATGTAGACCGGGAGGGTGAGGAAGAGGGCCGCCATTCCCACCAGAGTGGAATACCCTGGCGAACGGGCCGCCGTCCGGGCAATGGTGTCCATGTTCCGGGGGGCGAAGTGCACGGCTGCGGCACCGATCCCCAGGAGGACCAGGAACCAGATCCCGGTGCGCAGGAGGCCCATGAGGCCCGAGCCCACGGAGCGGAGGGTCGAGACGAAGACCCCGGGAGAGGACGGAGGCGAGGGCGCCCGGGCCCGTGTCGGGGCGGGCTCCGGTGCCGGCGGGGTGGGAAGCTCCAGTTCCCGCACGCCGGTGGCCAGAGCCGAGAACTCTTCCGGGAGGGTGCTCCGGGCGTGGAGGAGGGTGCCGTCGATGCGGCCTTGCTCACCGGCCTCCAGACGGGCGTCCACCAGGAGGGCGTCCCCGCCCACCGTGCCCTCGAGGAAGAGCTCCCCGTCCACGATGACGACGGACCCGGGAGTGGCGTCGCCGGCTTCGATGCGGACGTCCTCGCCCAGGTGCAGGGTGATGCCCTCCATTCCCATCTCGGCCAGTCCCCGGGACACCAGGACGAGTCGGTCCGAGTCCCGGGACAGGTCGGCCAGGAAGGAGGCCAGCTCTCCGTCGGGGGAAAGGGCGGGATGCACCGTTCTGGGCTGGGCCGGATCGGCAATGTGTGCCCGGTCCAGCGCTGCTCCCAGGCGTTCCCGGAGGGTCCGGGCCACGGCGGCCTCGTCGCCGGACAGGTCGTCAGGCGGGGTCCATGCAGCCAGGAGCCCGGCGAGCTCGCCGTTCTCCGCCGACACGGCCTCTCCCAGGAGGGCCCGCCAGCTCCGCTCCAGGGCGCCGCCGGGTTCGTGGCTGCCCAGCACGGAGCCATCCACCCGGACCTCTCCGTCGGCGAAGCCCGCCTCCAGGGTGGTTCCGTCGGCGAACTCCACCTCCAGGGAGGCCTCGCCGCTGCTCACCCGGACCTGGCTGAAGACGACCTCGACCTCCTGGGCTGCGGTCTGGGCTGCCGCCGTGCCCGCCCATCCTGCGAGGGCGAGGAGGCAGATCAGGAACCGGCCGAAGCGGTCAGGAAGGGCGGTGCTCATGACGACTCGCGATGAGGGAGGGAATGGGGAGGACTCGAAGGAGGACCCAGGCGGAGGCTGCCGTACCTGCGGCCAGAACCACCATGGATGCCGCCAGGGGGCCCGGGGCCTGGGCCACCGCCTGGACGGCGGTGATGGCGATCCCGCCTCCGAGGGAGGCCAGGTGGCCCAGAGCGGCTTCGCCGGACCCCAGGACCCACTCGGTGAGCCGCCAGCGGGCCAGGGTGACAATGCCGCCCAGGCTCAGAAGGGGGTGGGCCGTGATGGCCACCACGGCCGCCGCGGTAGCTGCCGTGGGGAGGGCACCGAGGCCACCGGCCACGAGCCATCCGCGGCTCGACCGGGGACGGAGGCGACCGGCCAGCTCCAGGGTGCGCCGGAGGGGCGACAGGCTCCGACGGCGGGCCCGCTCGGCCACCGCCTGCACGTCCACCCGGGCCATGACGGCGCTCCGAAAGCCGGCGGGGGCCGGGAGGTGGCCCAGCTGGTCCAGTCGGGCCATGAGGGGCCGCCACTCCCCAGCCACGTCCCGGCAGTCCGGGCAGGTGTCCAGGTGGGCTTCCACCCGGTGGAGGATGGCCGGGGAGAGGGAGCCCTCCAGCAACCCCTGGATCCGGTCCGTCCCCGGATGGCCGCCGCCCCGGGGCGGCGCCCGTCCAGATGGGTCGGGGCGGACGGGGCCTTCCGAATCCGGCGCACCGGCGCGGCCGCCTGCGTGAGGCAGCCAGCTCCGGAGCTGCCGGAGGAGGCGGGTGAACAGTCCTGGAGGGGCGTCCTCGGCGGTCTCCGGAGCGGTCCCCGGAGCCGGGGCTGCCGAGGGGACACCGGCCATGACCCGGTCCCGGAACGCTGCAGAGGGAGTCAGCTCGGGGAGCTCCTCCAGCTGCCCGAAGAGGAGGGTCCACCCCTCCACCTCGGATCGGCACCGGGCACACTCCACCAGGTGGCGTTCCACCTGTCGGGCCGCCTCGGGGGGCAGCTCCCGACCCGCGAACGCCTGCAGGGCGTCGCCCTGTGGGTGCGGGGATGCGTGCTGGGTCATGGGGATCTCCGGTGGTGGACCCTGGTGCTCTGCGGGGCGGGTCCGGGTTCATGCCTCCCTACGTCCGTGGCGCCTTCATGGTTTCGTTTCCAGCGTCGCCTCATGCCGTGACCTCCTGCAGGAGCTCCTTCAGCTCGCTCCGGCCCCGGTGGATGTACGTCTTCACCGTGCCCAGGGGGAGCTCCATGATGTCGGCGATCTCGTCGTAGGCGTGCCCCTCCACGTGGCGGAGGAGGATGGCCGTGCGGTACTCGGGGCGGAGGTGGCCGATGGCTGCCTCGATGCGTCCGCCCAACTCCCGGGATTCGGTGTACTCCTCCGGGGTCTCACCCCCGTCCGGGAGCTGCATCCGGAGTCCTTCCGTCTCGCCGTTCCCCTCGCCCCCCGTCGGCGCGTCCAGGCTCACCGTGTCCAGCTTGCGGCGCCGGAGGTGATCGATGGTGAGGTTATTCGCGATCTTGAAGATCCAGTTGGAGAACTTGTACGAGGGGTCGTAGCGGTCCAGGGCGTTGAAGGCCTTGATGAAGGCCTCCTGGGCCAGGTCCTCCGCCAGGGAGGGATCCCGGACCATGCGGACCACCAGGGAGAACACGGGGCGTTCGTACCGGGAGAGGAGTTCCCCGAATGCGGACTGGCGCCCCTCCAGGGCATGTCCAACGACGTCGCGATCGTCGAGCTCGGTGTACTCCACCTTGGGCGAGCTCCGGGATGGGGAGGGATCGGGAGGGGTGCAGGGGGGTTCTTCCTCGGCCCCGCCCCTTCCCTACGACGGAGTCCGGGCCGAGGTTTCAATGCCTCGGCGGGACCACCGCCTCCCCCCCAATTTACCCCCGGAAACCCTTCATGGCGAGCATTCCCGACGCCCGGCCCGAGTCCGGCGCCGCCCGGGAGGACCAGGTCCGGACGATCTTCTCCGAGATCGCCCCGAAGTACGACCTCCTGAACCATGTCCTCAGCCTGAACATCGATCGACGCTGGCGACGCCGGGCCGTGAACGAGCTCCAGGTGCCCGCCGACGACCCGGACATCCGGGTCCTGGACGCGTGCGCCGGGACCTACGACCTGAGTCTGGAGCTCACGGGGCGGCCGGGGTTCCGGGGACGGGTGGTGGCCTCGGACTTTGCCCGGCCCATGCTGGTCACCGGGAAGGACAAGCTCGAGGGCGCACAGGTGTCGCCGGTCTGCGGGGACAGCCTCAAGCTGCCCTTCCCCGACGGGTCCTTCCACCGGGTCATGGTGGCCTTCGGGGTCCGGAACCTGTCCGACACCCGGGCCGGGTTCGCGGAGTTCGCCCGCGTCCTCCGCCCCGGAGGGCGCCTGGTGGTGCTGGAGTTCACCACCCCCCCGAACCGTCTCATGAGGGGGGCCTACCTCTTCTACTTCCACCGGGTCCTGCCCCTTGTGGGGCGGGTCGTGTCGGGCCACCCGTGGGCCTACACCTACCTCCCCGAGTCCGTCCGGGAGTTCCCCGGGCCGGAGGAGCTGGCCGACCAGATGCGGGACGCCGGCTTCCAGCGGACGGAGTGGTCCTGGCTCACTGCCGGAATCGCCGCCATTCACGTGGCCGACGTCTCGAAGGACGCGAGCTCCCCCTCCTCGGGCTGACACCGGGGGCAGAGGAAGGCGGACCGGTTCGAGAAGACGATGCGTCGAATGGGAGCCCGGCAGCGGGGGCAGGGGTCGCCGGCTCGGCCGTATACGGCCAGGCGGGCCCCGAAGCTCCCCTCCCAGCCCTGGGCGGTCCGGTAGTCCCTGAGGGTCGTCCCCCGGGCCTCCACTGCCTCCCGCAGGACGGACCGGATGGAGGTGTGGAGGGGGGCCACCCGCTCCGCCGGGATGTCTGCGGTCCGACGAGCTGGATGGATCCGGGCCCGCCAGGCAGCCTCGCTGGCGTAGATGTTTCCCACCCCGGCCACCTTCCCCTGGTCCAGGAGCCAGGAGCGGAGGGGCATGCGGGAGGCCTCCAGCCCGGCGGCCAGGGCGGCGCGGGTGAAGCGGGGCCCCAGGGGCTCCGGGCCCATTCGGGCATGGAAGTCGGCCCACCGCTCCGGGTCCATGAGCTCCAGCCGCCCGAAGCGGCGGATGTCGTGGTAGACCAGGAGGGCCGGAGGGCTCCCGTCGTCGCGGACGACCCGGAACCGGACGGCGGGGTGGCTGGGCGGGGGCGACGGGTCACCTTCCTCCCTGAGGAGGAGGCGTCCGCTCATCCCCAGGTTCACCACCAGGCGGAGGATGGGGGCGTGGGCGGCGGCGGAGCGGGGCCGTGCTCCGGGCGATGCCGCGGGGGAGGAGGAGGTCGGGGGTCGTGCGCCGAAGGAGGAAGGGGCGAGGTCCAGGACGATGTTCTTCCCCCTGCGGCCCACTGACGCCACCGAGCACCCGTCCACCCCCCGGCGGAAGGCGTCGGGCTCGCCCTCGACCACGTCGGGGTGGAGGATGCCGTCCACGTGGAGGACCGTCCCCCGGAGCCCGGGGGCCAGCCCCCGGACGATGGTCTCGGCCTCGGGGAGTTCGGGCATGGACGCAAGGGGTAGAGGGGCAGACGCGCCGGGGTCAGTAGGCCGCCGCCTCCTCGGTGGCCGCAGCCCGCCAGCCGATGTCCCGGCGGAAGGTCTTCCCCTGGAAGGACACCTTCTCGGCCGCTCCCAGGGAGCGCTCCCTGGCCTCGCCCAGGGTGTCGCCCAGCCCCACCACCGAGAGGACCCGGCCCCCGGAGGTGACCACCTGGTCGCCTTCCTTCCGGGTCCCGGCATGGAACACCAGGAGGTCCGGGTCCCGGCGGAGTTCCTCGGGGATCGTCACCGTGTGTCCCCGCTCGTACTCCCCGGGATAGCCCCCGGAGGTCAGGACGGTGTTCAGCGCCGTCCGGTTCGAGAAGGAGGTCTCGGCGTCGGCGATGCTCCCACCCCGGGCCACGCTCACCATGAGCTCGAGGAGGGGGGAGTCCAGGAGGGGGAGGACCACCTGGGTCTCCGGATCTCCGAAGCGCCCGTTGAACTCCACCACCTTCGGACCGTCGGAGGTGAGCATGAGCCCGGCGTAGAGGAGTCCCCTGAAGGGGGTGGCCGCCCGCTCCATGGCATCCAGGATGGGGAGGAAGATCTCTTCCGAGATCGTGGAGAGGAGTTCGGGGCCCACGCCCGGGACGGGGGCGTAGGCGCCCATCCCCCCGGTGTTCGGCCCCGTGTCGCCCTCGCCCACGGCCTTGTGGTCCTGGGAAGGGAGGAGGGGGATGACGTGGCGCCCGTCCGTGACACCGAAGACGGAGAGCTCCTCTCCCTCCATGAAGGATTCCACCACGATTTCCCGGCCGGCATCGCCGAAGGCGTCGTCCCGGAGCATGGTACGGGCAGCTTCCAGGGCTTCCTCCTCGGTGGTGCAGACCACGGCGCCCTTGCCGGCGGCCAGCCCGGAGGCCTTCACCACCACGGGGGCGCCGTGCTCCCGGATGAAGCGCTCCGCCTCGGGCCAGCGGGTGAAGCAGCGATAGTCCGCCGTGGGGACGCCGCACCGCTGCATGAGCTCCTTGGCAAAGGCCTTGGAAGACTCGAGTCGGACCGCCGCCGCCGAGGGCCCGAAGAGGGGGAGGCCCCGCTTCCGGAACCGGTCCGCGATCCCCCGGGCCAGGGGGACCTCGGGGCCCACCACGGTGAGGGTGATGTCCTCGCCCTCGGCCCAGGTGGCCAGCCCGTCCACGTCGTCGGGGGCCAGGTCCACCGGGATGCAGTGAGGGGCCATCCCGGGGTTGGGCCGGGTGGCGTAGAAGGTGGCCTGGGGCGCGTCGGCCCGAAGCTTCCAGAGAAGGGCGTGTTCACGCCCGCCGTGTCCGATGATCAGGATTTTCATGGCCGAACACTACCCGAGCCGCCGGGGACTGTCAAAGTCCCGGCGGCCCCTGCGTGCCCCCGGGCCCTACCACCCGCTGGGGGTTCCTCCCGGGGGGCGTCCGCCCCGGCCCCCGCCGTCGTCGGGGCCCCGGTCCCGGTCCCGGGGCGGGGGGCTCCACCACCCGCCGCCCCGCCCGGTCCCGCCCCCGGTCCGGAGGGCCTCC
>REBX01000106.1 GCA_007692505.1 Gemmatimonadales bacterium
GAAGCCGATCTCCGCATCGGGACGATGACGCCGGACCGCGGTGGCCAGGACGTGGGCGGCGGAGTGGCGGAGGAGCTCCAGCGCCTCCGGGTCCCGCTCCGTGACCAGGACGAGCTCGCAGCTCTCCGGCAGAGGCCGATGCAGGTCCACCAGCTCGCCATCGACCCTGGCGGCAAGTGCGGCCCTGGCCAGGCCGGGTCCGATGGAGGACGCCGCATCGTGGGCCGTCGCCCCGGCAGGCAGTTCGAGGACCTTCCCGTCGGGAAGCCGGGCACGGACGTTGGCAGAGGCCTGCTGGGACATGGAGCCGGGGGGGTCGGAGGTGTTCGCGGAGCGGGCGGGGGCCGGGGACAACCGGCCCGACATCGGGGGACCAGAAGCCCTCGACTTTAATGGTCGGTACGCCGGGACGTCAACGCACATGGTCCCTGCACGACGAGCGGGGCGAGGGACCGAAGTCCCCCGCCCCGCCATGGTCCAACCCGACTGGAGGTACGGTCACCCCGGGGGGCGCGCTCCTCTTTGTCGGACTCGGGAATGGATCAGTACATTCCGCCCATTCCGCCCATTCCACCCATGCCGCCCATGCCACCGGCACCGGCGTCATCATCGTCGTCGTCCTGCGGGTGCTCCACCACCACACACTCCGTGGTGAGGAGGAGTCCCGCGATGGAGCTGGCGTTCTGCAGCGCCGTCCGCACCACCTTGGTGGGATCGATGACTCCGGCCTCCACCAGGTCCTCGTAGACGCCGGTGGCTGCGTTGTAGCCGAAGGTCGGATCGGAAGCCTCACGGATCTTGGCGACCACAATGGACCCCTCCACCCCGGCGTTGTGGGAGATCTGCCGCACCGGCGCCTCCAGGGCGCGGCGCAGGATGTCCACGCCCACCTGCTCGGCCAGGTCCTCGACGCTGAAGTCGCCCAGCGCCGTCTGTGCCCGAAGGAGAGCCACACCACCACCGGGGACGATTCCTTCCTCCACGGCGGCGCGGGTTGCATGGAGGGCATCCTCCACCCGGGCCTTCTTCTCCTTCATGGCCGTCTCGGTGGCTGCGCCCACGTTGATGACGGCAACCCCACCAGCCAGCTTTGCGAGACGCTCCTGGAGCTTCTCCTGGTCGTAGTCGGAGGTCGACTTCTCGATGGCGGCCCGGATCTCGTCGATCCGGCCCTTGATCTTCTCGTCGTCGCCTGCGCCGTCCACGATGGTGGTGTTGTCCTTGTCCACCACCACACGCTTCGCCTCGCCCAGGTCGGAGATCACCGCGTTCTCCAGCTTGAACCCGACCTCCTCGGAGATCACCTGACCACCGGTGAGGATCGCGATGTCCTGGAGCATGGCCTTGCGGCGGTCACCGAAGCCGGGGGCCTTCACGGCACAGACCTTCAGGGTGCCACGGAGCTTGTTCACCACCAGGGTGGCCAGGGCCTCCCCCTCGATGTCCTCTGCAATGATCAGGAGGGGACGACCGGCCTGCGCAACCTTCTCCAGGGTGGGCAGGAGGTCCTTCATGTTGGAGATCTTCTTGTCGTGGATGAGGATCATGGGATCCTCGAGCACGGCCTCCATCCTCTCCGAATCCGTCACGAAGTAGGGGGACAGGTAGCCGCGGTCGAACTGCATTCCCTCCACGGTCTCCAGCGTCGTGTCGAGGCCCTTGGCCTCTTCGATGGTGATGACGCCGTCCTTTCCGACCTTCTCCATGGCATCGGCAATGAGGTTGCCGATTTCGGAGTCGTTGTTGGCGGAGATGGCACCCACCTGGGCGATCTCCTTCTTCCCCTTGGTCTCCAGCGAGAAGCTCTGGAGCTCCTCCACCACACGGGCCACGGCGGCGTCGATGCCCCGCTTGATGGCCATGGGGTCGCTGCCCGCCGTCACGTTCTTCAGACCCTCGGAGAAGATTGCCTGGGCCAGGACCGTGGCGGTGGTCGTACCATCACCGGCCAGGTCGGAGGTCTTGGTGGCGACCTCCTTCACCATCTGGGCGCCCATGTTCTCCACGGGGTCGCGGAGCTCGATCTCCTTGGCGACGGACACTCCGTCCTTCGTCACGGTGGGGGCACCGAACTTCCGATCCAGCACCACGTTCCGACCCTTGGGGCCGAGCGTGACCTTCACGGCCCGGCTGAGCTTGTCCACGCCGACCTTGAGCTTGGCCCGGGCGTCGGAGTCGAACTTCAGTTCCTTGGAAGCCATATCTGTTCTGTCTCCTCGTATGCGAGAACGTCTGTCATTCGCGATGGGAGGCCGGCGGGGTTGTGGTCACCGGGCTCCCGGGGGGCCGGGTTCAGCCGTCGATGACGGCCAGGATGTCCGACTCCCGGAGGATGAGGTACTCCTCGCCGTTCACCGTGACCTCGGTTCCGCTGTACTTCCCGTAGAGGACGACGTCGCCCTCCTTCACGTCGGGAGCCAGACGCTCCCCCTGCTCGGACAGCTTTCCGGGGCCCGCAGCCACGACCTTGCCCTGCTGGGGCTTCTCCTTCGCCGTGTCGGGGATGTACAGCCCCCCGCTGGTCTGCTCGGCACCCTCGAGGGCCTGAACCACAACGCGATCCGCCAGGGGGCGGATGCTCTTCGAATCGGACATGCACAATCCTCCGTATGACACTTGGATTTTCAGGGAGGTAACCTCCTGCTGGCACTCACTTGAGCTGAGTGCTAACAGCACGGTGGAAAGCTAAGGCAGACCGGCCCCTTGTCAACGGGGGGGCCTCGTCCCCGACAACGACGTCTGTCCCGGATCGGACGAGGGTGGCGCCAGGGCCGGTTCGGATGAAGGCCTGGCAGGGATTATACAAAATACTCATATCTCCTGATGCCTGCACAGAGGCTCATACAATTAACTAATACCCTTTCCCACCCGGAAGGCCGAGCCTCCTCTCCGCGGGAGGGGTCACCGCCCTGCGGAGTGGTGCCTTGTCCGGATGCACCATGGCCAGGCGTCCAACCTTGTGTGGTGGGGCCGGAGTCCCGTTCAGCACCGAGACAGACGACGCGCCGCTGTGGCTCGTCGCACCTGCGAGGAAAAGCAGCGATCTTCCAAGCGAGGGCGGGCAAAGCCAGAGTGTACCCAGTGGCCGTCGAATGCCTCGGGAGTCTGGCAACACACCACACTCGCGGCGGACCGCGCATCCCGGGACGGCTTACTCCACCGCCAGACGCTCCATCCTCCGGACTCCCTCCAGCCCCACGATGGCGTGCACCACGTCGTCGGCCAGCCGGGTGGGAAACCAGAAACCCAGGGCCTCCAGAGAGGAAAACGCGCCCCGTGCCTCATCGTAGGCTCGCTGCAGCACGGCCCGGGCGGAGCGCTGGAACGGCCCCTCCACCATCGAGGGGCCCGCCTGCACCTCCCCACTCCTGAGGCGAGACAGGAGGGCCTGCTCGTCAGGCCCGCCGTTGTGGTGGATCTCCGAGACCAGGAGGTTGTGGCTCCGCCGGCCCACGTCGAACTCGAAGTCGGTGAGGTCGTCCACGATCTGGAAAGCCGTCCCCAGGCGGGCCACGGCGGGCTCGGCCCGGGCCATCCGCTCTGCCACCTCGCCTTCTTCCAGGACTGCCGGTGCAACGAAGGCCAGTGCAAAGAGGGCCCCTCCCCGGATTCGGTGGACCGCATCCACCATGGCTGCGGGCTCGGGGATCTCCTTCACCCCGCCTTCCTCCGAACCCTCCAGGCGACCGATCTCCCCCATGAGGTCGATGAGGCCCTTCAGGATCCGGTGCCGGCTCGCACCCTCCATGTCCCCGGCCTCGTGCCATCGGTCCAGGGATCGGCGGATGAGGCGCTCGAAGCACATGAGCTGCAGGATGGAGTGGAAGCGGGGGCCATCCGTGGCCGCCAGGGGCAGGAGGCTCTTCGCCTGGTCGTCGAAGAGGTTGTCTGCCGCGGTGATGGTTCCCTTGATGCAGAAGTTCACCTCCGCATATCGGTCCAGACGGTCCCCGTGCACCCCTACCGATTCGAAGAGCGAGCGGAAGAGGATCAGGAAGAAGTACTCCTGGAGGAAGCCCAGAGCTTCCGGATCCAGGGGGTTCCTGCCGTCGGGCAGGGCCGGCATGGGATCCAGGAAGCTCTCGTCGATGACTCCGTCCAGGTCCTCCAGGACACGGCGGACGGCCCGTGCCTGCGATGCCACGGCAGGCTCCAGGGCCTCCCAGATGCCCTCCTCGTGGAGGAGGCGCACGGCCGATTCGGAGCGGAAGACGGGCGAGAGGGTCATGGGAACTCGTGGTAATGAGGAACGTCGAGCTTCGTGTGCAGGGAGGATCAACCGGAACGGCTCCAATCTACGGGCGACCCGGTCTCCGGGACAGAAGGCCGGAGGGTCTGGGGACCGGTCCCTGCCCCCCTGCCCATGTCACCACCGGCTCAGGACCCCGCCAGGTGCTGGCCTGCCAGATCCAGGCCGATGAGGGTGAGGTCGGGCTCCACCTTCCGGATGGATTCCGCGTGGGCGGCCACCATGCCGGCGTGACCTCCCGTCGCCACCACCAGAGGGGGCTCGGGCCGCGCCCACTCCTCCACGATGCGGCGGACGATCCCCTCCACCGCATCCACCACGGACCAGAAGATCCCCGACTGGAGGCAACTCTCCGTGCGCCGACCCACCACGGAGGCCGGCGGGCCGAACTCCACCCGGGGGAGCTTGGCCGTCCTTCCCCCCAGCCAGTCCTGTCCGGCCTGAAGACCCGGGGCGATGACCCCGCCCAGGAAGTCCCCGTCGGCCGAGATGCAGTCGTAGGTGGTGGCGGTCCCCAGGTCCACCACCACCGTGTCCCGGCCGTAGAGGAGGCTCGCAGCCAGGGTGTTCACTATGCGGTCCGCCCCCACGCTGAGGGGCTCGTCCACCCGGAGGCGGATGGGGAGGGGGGTGGCCGGGTGAATGACCCGGACGGCGCCCGATGCAATCTGACCCAGACAGGGCTCCAGTGCCTCCGTCACCGAGGGCACCACCGATGCCACGACGGCCTCCTCCACCCCGGACGGATCCACCCCGCCGTCCCGGAGGACCTGCAGGACCAGGAGGCGGAGTTCGTCGGGAGTCCGACGGGTGCCGGTGGACCATCGCCACGTGCGGGCCGGATCCCTGGGTCCCTTCCCCGGCGAGTCGAACCAGCCGATCACCGTCTCGGTATTCCCCACGTCGATGACGAGCCTCATGCCACCACCCCCAGTCCAGGAGCCTTCCCGTCGGCGGGCCGGGGGCTCCCCCCCAGGATCCGCTCCGTCCCCCCCTCCGTCTCCAGGAGGAGGGCCCCATCCGAATCGATACCCGCGACCCGTCCCGTCCTATGGTCCACCTGCACCACCCGCCCCTGGAGGAGGGAGGCCGCCTGGAGCGCCTCCAGCTCCCCGGCGGAGAGCCGCTGGGGGAGGCCCATGACCAGAGGCGAGAGTGCCTGGAGAAGCCGCTCCGCCAACTCATCGGCCGAGGGGACGGGGTCGAGGACCTCCTCGAGCCCGGCCGCCATGGTGGCTTCCGGCCCGCCGGGCCGACGCACGTTGAGGCCAATGCCCGCTACCACCAGGGGGGGACGGCCCCCCGGTGGGGGCTGGAGCTCGCACAGGATGCCCCCCACCTTCCGCGACCCCGTGCCATGCCACCCCGCCTCCCCTGTGGGAGTGTCCAGGAAGATGTCGTTGGGCCACTTGATCCGTGGGCGGCGGGATGGCCCCAGAGCTTCGATGACCCGTGCCGCCGCCAGCCCCAGGGCCAGCGGGAGGACCCCGGGTGCGTCCAGTCGAGGCGCCTCCATGACCACGGACATCCAGAGTCCTTCGTGGGAGTTGCTGTTCCACGACCGACCGGACCGGCCCTTCCCCCGGGACTGGCATCGGGCCCGGAGGGCATCTCCCGGCCGGGCCGAGCCCCGCCGCACCCGTCCCGCCAGACGGGTCTGGGTGGAGGAGACCATTTCCACGACCTCCAGGCGAATCCCGTGCGTCATGGAGAGACCGCCCCCCCGGCCCGTCCCTCTACCTGCTCGACCAGCAGGGAGAGGTCCGCCACCGGGGCGGAGTGGGTCAAGGCCCCCACCGAGACGAAGTCCACTCCTGTGCGGGCCACCGGCTCCAGGCGGTCCAGGTCCAGGTTCCCCGAGGCCTCCACCTCCACGCCTCCGTCCCACTGGCGAATCTGTGCCACTGCAGTGCGGAGGGTGTCCACATCCATGTTGTCCAGGAGGATTCTCTGCACCACCGGGGGTGTCTGCTCCACCCAGGGTCTCACCAGGGCGAGCTCCAATGGGCTCCGGAGCTCGATCTCCACCGGGAGCCGGCCCCCGTTCCGGTGCGCCACCGCCTGCAGGGCCGGGGTGATCCCCCCGGCAGCGGCAATGTGGTTTTCCTTCAGGAGGACCATGTCGTGGAGTCCCACCCGGTGGTTCGTGCCACCACCGTGCCGGACCGCGGCCTTCTCAAGCTCCCGCATCCCCGGCGTGGTCTTCCGCGTGTCCAGGACCCGGGTGGACGTTCCCCGGAGCGCCTCCACGTACCGACGGGTCTGGGTCGCCACGCCGGAGAGCCGCCCCAGGAAGTTGAGGGCTGTCCGCTCGGCGGTGAGGAGGGACCCTAGGGGCCCCTCCACCTCCAAAACGATGCCCCCCTCCTCCACCGGATCCCCGTCCCGGACCCGGGCCCGGACCCGAAGGGCCGGGTCCACCTGGCGGAAGGTCTCCATGGCGGGCTCGAGCCCGCTGGTGACCAGGGGCGCCCGGGCCACCACGCGGGCCCGCCCCTCCACGCCATCGGGAACCGCCCAGAGGCTCGTCACGTCTCCCGACCCCACGTCCTCCTCCAGGGCATGGGCCACCAGGTCCACCAGTCCGGCCTTCATCACGGCGTCCCCCCAGGGCCGGGGATGTGCGCGGCCGGGCCCACCCCGGCCGTGCGGGGACTCCCCCCGTTCTCCGGCGGTGCATCCAGGACCTGGCGGTAGAACTCCGCATACCGGGGGACCACTCGGGGCGCGGAGAAGGCCTCCACGGCCCGGGTTCGGGCGGCGTCCCCCATTTCCTTCGCCATGGCCTGGTCCGCCAGGATCTCGGCTCCCAGGCGGGCCATGGTGTCCGTGTCGCCCACCTCCACCAGGTAGCCCGTCACCCCGTCCACCACCACCTCGGGGAGTCCCCCGACCCGGGTGGCAATGACAGGGACGCCGCAGGACATGGCCTCCAGGGCGGCCAGCCCGAAGGACTCGGACTCGGAGGGGAGGAGAAAGAGGTCTGCACAGGAGAGGAGCTCGTCCACGGCCGCGTGCTTCCCCGGGAACACCACGTCGTCCTCCACCCCGAGGCGCCGGGCGGCCCGCTGCGCCCGGGCCCGCTCCGGACCGTCGCCCACCATGACCAGCCGGGCCGGGGTCCGGGCCACCATCCCGGCGAAGGCCGTCACCACGTCCTCCACCCGCTTCACGGGCCGGAAGTTGGAGATGTGCATGACGATCTTCTCGCCCCCGGGGGCGAGGGTGGCCCGGTGACAGGGCTCCCGATCGGGCCGGTACCGGTCCGTGTCGATGAAGTTGGGAATGACGCGGATGGAGTCCGAATCCACCCCGAAGTTCGTCTCCGTCTCCCGGGCAAGGAAATGGGACACCGCCGTGAGCCCATCGGACTTGAGGATGGAGAACCGGGTGATCCGCTTGAAGGAGGGGTGCTGGCCCACCAGGGTGATGTCGGTGCCGTGGAGGGTGGTCACCAGTCGGGGGCCGCCCCCGTCCTCGAACATCTCCCGGGCGATCCAGGCGGACGTGGCGTGGGGAATGGCGTAGTGGGCGTGGACCAGGTCCAGGTCGTGCCGGGCCGCCACGTCCTGGATCATGACGGCCAGGGCCAGCGAATAGGGCGGGTTTTCGAAGAGGGGGTAGGGCTCCATCTCCACTTCGTGGAAGTAGACCCCCTCCCGGAAGCCGTCCAGGCGGAAGGGCTGTGCGTACGAGATGAAGTGGACCTCGTGCCCGGCCCGGGCCATCTCCAGCCCCAGTTCCGTGGCCACGGCTCCGGATCCGCCGTAGGTGGGGTGACACGTCACGCCGATCTTCAAGGGGCCCTGCCGGTTTCGGGGTCGGAAGATGGGGGATTGTTCGTGGGGTCCGGGGATGGGGTGCCGGGGGATACCCGCCCCCCCATCTGGTCGTGCCACCAACGGAGGACCGTCTCCACCTGCTCCTGCACCGGGCGGTCCGCATCCACGGAGAGGACCGGGCCCCGGAGCTGGTGCCGGAACCAGGTGACCTGCCTGCGGGCATACCGTCGGGTGGCGGCCTGAACCTGCCGGATCGCCTCCTCCCGGTCCACCTCGCCTGCCAGGAGGGCGGCAGCCTCCCGGTAGCCCGTGCCCGTCATCCCCGGATCGGAGGATCGGGCCCCCGCCTCCAGGAGACGGCATACCTCGTCGGGGAGCCCGTCGTCGAACATGGCCCGTGCACGGCGGTTGATGGCCTGGTAGAGGGCCTCCCGGTCCCGTTGGAGGAGCACCGTGCGGACCTCCACCGGAGGGGCCTCCGGGGGGGCGTTCTCGTGCCACCAGGAGAGGGGCCGACCGGTCCGCAGGGCCACCTCCAGAGTGCGGATGGCCCGCTGGGGGCCGCCGGCCAGGGCCAGCTCGGCCCGGTTCGGGTCGAGGACCTCCAGCCAGCGGGCCAGCGCCGGGGCGTCCAGACGAGCGAGCCAGCTCTCCAGCGCCCGCCTCCGGGCCTCGTCCCGGGGCGGCTCCCGGAAGACGGGGTCGACAAGGGCCTTGAGGAAGAACCCGGTCCCGCCCACCAGGAGGGGCTGCCGGCCCCGACCCCGGATCTCCCGGATCCAGGTCCGGGCATCCCGGGCAAATTGCCCGGCGGAGTAGCGCTCTCCCGGATCCACCAGGTCCAGCCCGAAGTGGGGGACCCGGTCCCGCTCCCCGGGGAGGACCTTGGCGGTCCCGATGTCCATCCCGCGGTAGACCTGCCGGCTGTCCATGGAGATGATCTCGCCGCCCAGGGCCTCCGCCACGGGCAGGGAGAGGGCCGTCTTGCCGGAGGCGGTGGGCCCGGTGATGACCAGGACCGGGGGGGCTCCGGAGCTCATCGGCCGAACTTTCGCTCCAACTCGCCCAGGGAGAGGCGCACGGTGGTGGGGCGCCCGTGGACGTCGTGCCAGGGGAGGCGGGTGGCGAAGAGCTGGTCGAAGAGCTCCTGGATCTCCTGGTCGTCCAGGGCCTGTCCCGCCTTGATGGCCGCCTTGCACGCAAAGCTCATGGCCAGGCGCTCGTGCTGGTTCCGGGCCGAGCGGACCAGGTCCGAGCCGTGGGTCAGCTCGTCGATCATCTCCCGGAAGGCCCGCTCCGCATCGAAGTAGGGATGGGGATTGGGCACGGAGTGGAGGATCACGGTGTCTCCGCCGAAGGGCTCTGCCTCGAACCCGGCACGGTGGAGGAGGCCCGCCAGCGACTGCACCATCTCCACCTCCGGCACGGTGAGGCGGAGGGTGAGGGGGAAGAGGAGGCGCTGCCCACCCTCTCCCCCGGCGTCGAAGCGCTCCATGATCCGCTCGAAGAGGATGCGCTCGTGGGCCGCGTGCTGATCGATGAGGAGGAGTCCGCTCCGTACCTCCGCCAGGATCCAGGCCCGATGGACCTGCCACAGACGAGGCCCCCGAGCCCCGTCCAGAAGGTCGGCCACACCGGGGTCGATCTCGTGGGAGGCCCCACCCCTCCCCTTCTCTTCCTCGGCAGGACCCGGCGCCGGTTCCGTCGCACCCACGGTGCCGAAGAGGACGATCTGGGCCTCCCCTGCCCCCTCCGATTCGGTCCCCTTCCCGGCCGACGGCCTGCGGGCCGGCCCGGCGGATTCCCGGGCCTGCATGGCCCCGGTGGCTGGGGCGGACCCCAGGGTAGCTGCGCTCTCCTCCCTCTCCAGGGCCCGGCGGACCGCCTCTTCGACGTCGGCCTCCACGGTGCCTCGCACCCGGAAACGGACCTCTGCCTTGGTGGGGTGCACATTCACGTCGGCGGTCCCCCCCGGGACCTCCAGGAAGAGAATGATCCAGGGCCGGGTGCCCTGCGGGATCGTGGTCCGGTACCCTCGGTCCGCGGCCGCGAGGATGCCGGCGTCTCGGAACGGCCGGCCATCCACCAGGAGCTGCACCCTGCGAAACCCCGGCCGGGCCCGGTCGGGCCGCTGGACCAGGCCCCGCACGGCAGCGACCTCGCCGTCGTGCTCCACCGGGATGAGGCCGTCTGCGCCCTCGTCGCCCCAGAGGGCCCGCACCCGCGCCACCAGGTCGCCGGTGCCGGGCACCTCCAGGAGGCTTCGCTCTCCGGAACGGAGCACCAGGTCCACCCTGGGGTGGGCCAGGGACAGGGGCGCCAGGACCTCGGAGATGGCCCGGGTCTCCACCGCCGAGGAGCGGAGGAACTTCCGGCGAGCCGGAGCATTCAGGAAGAGGGATTCCACCTCCACCGTGGTCCCCGGGGTCCGCGCGCAGTCCTCCACGGCCAGGACCGTCCCGCCCCGGACCCGGATCCGGGTGCCCACCTCCTCGCCCCGGGCGCAGGTCTCCAGTGTGAAGCGGGAAACGGAGGCGATGGAGGGGAGGGCCTCTCCCCGGAACCCGAAGCTCCTCACGCCCCGGAGCTCCTCCGCCGTACGGATTTTCGAGGTGGCGTGGCGGTCCAGGGACAGCAGGGCGTCCTCCCGCCCCATTCCGGTCCCGTCGTCAGAGACCCGGATCCGCCGTCGTCCTCCCTGGTCCACTGCCACCTCCACCCGGGTGGCCCGGGCATCCAGGGCGTTCTCCACCAGCTCCTTCACCACGGAGGCAGGTCGCTCCACGACCTCGCCTGCGGCGATCTGGTTGGCCACGGAGTCGGCGAGGATCTGGATGGTCCGGGCCATCTACCCCTCCTGGCGTCCGTGGTGGGCGAGCCCGAAGAACTCCCGGGCGGCGTGGGTCGTGCTGCGGGCCACACCATCCGGGGACTCCCCCCGGATCCGGGCCACGGCAGCGGCGATGTGGGGGACGAAGGCAGGCTCGTTCCGCTTCCCCCGATGGGGAACCGGGGCCATGTAGGGACCGTCCGTCTCCAGGAAGTACCGGCCGTCCGGAACCGCCCGGACCGCCTCGATCCCGTCGAAGTTCCGGAAGGTCACCAGCCCCGTGAAGGACACGGCCCAGCCTGCATCCATGGCAGTCTCCAGGAGGCGGAGGTCCCCGGGGAAGCAGTGGAGCACTCCCCTGACCCCGCCCTCCCCGGCTTCCCGGACCCGGGGGATCATGGCCTCCTCGGCCTCCCGGCAGTGGACCACCACGGGCAAGTCCACCTCCGCAGCCACCTGGAGCTGCTCCTCGAAGACCCGCTCCTGCACCGTTCGGGGCGAGAAGTCGTAGTGGAAGTCCAGGCCGCACTCCCCCACGGCCACGCAGCGGGGATGGGCACGGAGCCGGGCCAGGACCTCTGCGTCGGCAGGAGAAGCCCCCGACGCCTCGTGGGGATGGATCCCCGCGGTGAACCACACCCCGGCGCCCTCGGGGCGCAAGTCCCCCGTGAGGAGACTCGCGTCCCGGGCATCTGTGGCGGAAGATGCGATGGAGATGACCTCCACCACCCCTTCCGCACGGGCCCTGGCCAGCACCTGGCCCACCTCCCCGGAGAATCGGGGATGGGTCAGGTGGCAGTGGGTGTCGATGAGGGAGGGGGCATCCCCACCTTCGGGGGCCATCACCGGGTCCCCCATCCGGTCACACCGGGATGGCCTTCTCGGCGCGGCGCTTGGAGCGGGACGGACGCTTCTTGCCCGACGCCTCCTCCTTGGCCGCCTGGCGCTTCGCCCACCAGCTCTCGATCTCCACCAGGGCCGGAGAGGCCACGTAGATGGAGGAGTAGGTCCCGATGATCACACCCAGGATGAGGACGATGGTGAAGTCCCGGATCACCGCACCACCCAGGATCAGCAGCGACATGAGCACGGCCAGGGTGGTCACCGAGGTCATCACGGTCCTGGGGAGCACTTCGTTGATGGACCGGTTGATGAGCTTGATCCGGTCCTCCCTGCGCCCACCCTT
>REBX01000218.1 GCA_007692505.1 Gemmatimonadales bacterium
AGTCGGTCTTCCCCGAGGGTTCGGGGAATCCGATCTTCGCCCTGACCCGGATGCCTGCTGGTGTGGATCTGCCAGCAGAGGACGATGACGGCTCGGGACAGGTGATCCTGCGGCCGGATCCGTTCAACGACAACATGAATCCGCTGAACGTCCTGAACAACCGGGAGTACTCGCAGGATCGGGGCCGCTTCCTCGGCAGTGCCACGGCTCGTTGGATGCCGGTGGACTGGTTCACGCTGGATGCGAACTTCTCCTACGACCGACTGGACCAGGACTGGCAGGATTTTTTCCCGAAGGGCTATCGGACCCTGGCACCCAACGCCTCCCTCAACGAGGGGCAGCTCTTCCGCCAGTCTTCCCTCGTCGAGGCCATGAACTCGTCCATCACCGGACAGTTCCGCTGGTCGCGGGGGGACCTCTCCAACACGACGCAGGTGCGGTACCTGTTCGAGCGGGAGGACTTCGAACAGACGAACGTCACCGGTGAGCAGTTCGCCGTGGACGGCGTTCCCACCATCTCCAACACGAACACGGACCGGCTCTCCGCCGGGTCGTCCCTCCAGTCCATCCGTTCCGACGGTGTCTTCCTGATCTCGAATTTCGACTACCGGGATCGCTACATCGTGGACGCCCTTGTCCGGAACGACGGCTACTCCGTCTTCGGGCCTGACGAGAGGCGGCACTTCTACTACCGGGGTGCCCTTGCCTACCGGATCTCGGAAGAGGAGTGGTTCGACATCCCCAACGTGAACGAGCTCAAGCTCTTTTACTCCTACGGCACGGCTGGGAACACCCCGAGCTTCGCCGCCCAGTACGAGACGTACTCGGTCGCCGCGGGTTCGGTGAGCCCCCAGACGCTGGGGAACCGGTCCCTCAAGCCCGAGTTCGCCATCGAGCAGGAGATGGGGGTCGAGGCCATCCTGGCCGACCGGTTCTCGGTGGACCTGGTCTATGCCCGATCGGAGGTGCGTGACCAGATCCTCCAGGTCCCGACTCTGGCCTTCACCGGCTTCTCCTCCCAGTTCCAGAATGCCGGAACGCTGGAGAGCAACACGGTGGAATTCGGGCTGAATGCCTCCGTGATGCAGCGCCAGGACTTCACCTGGAACTCGCGGGTCCTCTTCGACCGGACTCGCTCCGAGATCACCCAGCTCAACCGGACTCCCTTCAGTGTGGGTGTGGCCGGACAGAACCTGGGGTCGGTCTTCTACGTCCGCGAGGGTGAGCGGATCGGGACGTTCTACGGCGTGCAGGTGGCCGAGAACTGCGGTCACCTCCCGGCGGAGGTGGACTGCTCCCAGTTCGACGTGAATGACGACGGCCTCCTGGTGTGGGTCGGTGACGCCGGTTCCTGGCGGAACGGGTGGGACACCTTCATCGACGAGGACGGCCAGGAACGCCAGTACTGGGGAAGTACTGCACCCTTCACGATCCGGGGTGGCGCCGTTTCCTGGGGAGCTCCCATCGTGGGCGAGGGCGTGGATCGGGTCACCGGCGAGACCACGACCTTCCTGCCCCTGGGCTCCACGGTGCCCGACTACACGATCTCCCTCTCGAACACCTTCAGTTACCGCGGCTTCACGGTCTACGGACTCATCGACGCGGTTCAGGGCTTCAAGGTCTACAACCAGCCGCTCCAGTGGGCCACGTTCCAGAACTATTCCGGAATCATGGACCAGCGCGGCAAGCCCGAGAACGAGCAGAAGCCGGTGGGCTACTACGATGCCCTTTACGGAGTGAGCGGCCTCCAGCCCTCCTCCGCCTTCGTGGATGACGCCAGCTTCATCAAGCTGCGGGAACTGTCGGTCCGCTACCGGGCCGGACAGGACATCCTCGAGCGGTTCCCGGTCCTGGGCGGTGTGGAGGCACTCACCGTGTCCCTCACCGGTCGCAACCTGTGGACCCGCACCGACTACGATGGCTACGACCCCGAGGTGGGGCGTGCCGGTGGATCGGTGGGGTCGGCTGCGCTGGCCCGGGTCGACGGCTTCAACTATCCGAACTTCCGTACCTGGACGTTCGGCCTCGAGCTCAACTTCTGACCAGGGGCTGACGAACCATGAAGACACGCAACCTTCTGGCCGCAGGAGCCCTGGCGCTGTTCGGGCTCACGGCCTGTGTCGACCTCGATGTCGAGAACCTGAACGCGCCCGATGCAGAGCGCGCTCTGGCCACGGCAGGCGATGTCGAATCCCTCATCTCTGGCTCGTTTCGTCAGTGGTGGAACTCCAACTCATTCTTCGGTTCCATGTCGCCGATCCTGACGGCGGCTTCCTTCCAGAACTCCCCCGCTGCCGCGAACTCCGGCATGGTGGAGTACTCCGGGTTTCCCCGGCCCCCGGTGGGGAACGACCCCGCCGACCAGTTCTACGGGAACTGGAACTCCATCTTCCAGCAGAACTACCGCGCCGTCTCGGCAGTGGTCGATGGACTGGTGGCCGTGAACGAGGGCCAGGTGACGCTCTCGCAGGAGACCCGGGCCCGGGCATTCGGGTATTTCGTCCTGGGACTGGCCCATGCCACCGTGGCCGTGAACTTCGACCAGGGCTACATCTACGATCCGGAGGTCACCCGGGAGGAGGTGCAGGAGGCAGGTCTGCAGCCGTATCCAGAGGTGATGGCAGCGGCGCAGGGGTACTTCGACCGTGCGATCCAGTATGCCCAGCAGGGCAGCTTCACGATTCCGGATTCCTGGATGTCCCGGAACGTGAACCAGGACCAGCTCATCCGCCTGGCCTACACCTACAAGGCCAGGTACATGGCGGCATCGGCCCGGACTCCCCAGGAGCGGGAGAACCTGGACTGGGTGCAGATCCAGGGGTGGCTCGACAACGGGATCGCCGAGACCTACCAGATGAACCTGGACTTCACCAACTGGTGGTCCTCCGTTGTCTGGAACCTCCACCGTGGTGGTGCGTGGGGTCTCATGAGCTACTTCGTCCTGGGCATGGCCGACCAGTCGGGCAGCTACCAGGAATGGATGTCCCTGCCCGTCTCCGAGCGCCATCCGGAGCTTCCCGGTGGGAACTTCTACGTGATCACCGATGACACCCGGTTCCCGCAGGGCTCGACCCAGGAAGAGCAGATTGCAAATCCTGGATCGAAGTACATCCTCCCGGCCTCCGGTGCCCTGAGGGCCTGGGTTCGGCCGGACCGCGGGACCTTCCGGTGGTCCTACTACTACAACAACGAGTTCGACGAGTGGCGTCAGGTGGATGGCCTCTTCGACGAGATCCACATTGCAGAGGTCGACATGCTGCGGGCCGAAGGCTACTACCATCGTGGCCAGCCCGAGAACGCGGTGCCGCTGGTCAACGCCTGGCGGACGGCCAACGGCCTGAGTGCGACGGATGCAGCGGGCACGAACGACAGCTGCGTGCCGAGGCTCCCCAACGGGGACTGTGGTGGCCTCTTCGAGATGATCAAGTGGGAGAAGAGGCTCGAGACCCAGTGGCGAGGCCAGCAGGCTGCCCCCTGGTTCTTCGATTCCCGCGGCTGGGGTGACCTGGCCGAGGGCACGTTCCTGAGCCTCCCGGTTCCCAGTGGAGAACTCCAGAATCTGGGCGTTCCCGTGTACACCCTGGGAGGCGTCGGTCAGGAAGGCGGCGCACCGGTGGGGACCTACGGGTACTGACCGCGCTTACCGGAGCTGACCCGGTCCCCCACGTCGGGGGGCCGGGCACGGCTTCGGGCTCCACCCGAAAAGACGACGGGCCGGCTTCCGAAGCTCTGGAAGCCGGGCCGTCGTCCTTTTGGGTCCATCGCCCTTTCGGACGGCGTGGAAGCCCGGGGGCCGGGCCGTCGATCCGGAGGTGTGCCCGGATCGATCAGGCCAGGAAGGTTCCGGGGAGGGGGGGCAGGCCCGGTTCGGAGGGTGCCACCATTCCCTGCTCGTCCCCCCGATCCCGGTCGTCCGGATCCCGGTCCTCGTCCGGTTGAGGAAACCGGGGATTGGTAGGCGAGCTGCAGGCCGCAGCTACCCCGAACCCAACGAGGACCGCCGCGAGGAGAGATCTGCGGAAACGAGTCGGAAGTCTGTTCATCTCACCGTCGAGATCGTCTGGGTCACGAAAGCTTGTGCTTTACCTCACACGAGTTGTTATTTTTGTACCTGAGCCGATGTTCGCGGGTTCCACCTCTCCCTGGCGGGGCCCCAAGCCTTCAAGGAGGTGACACCATGTCTCCCGGTTTCTGGCGTGCCGGTCAGGCAGCTCTCCTCGCCGCCCTCCTCCCGGTGGCACTGGGTCTCGCGGCCTGTGCCTCCTCCGATGGGACCTCCACCCGAACGAACTCCAGCCTCCTCACTCAGGAGGACCTGGCCGCCGTGGACGTGTCGAACCTCTACGATGCCGTGAGCCGGCTCCGGCCCCGCTGGCTCCAGGTCCGTTCCAGCCGGTCCATCAACTCCGATACGGTCATCGGGGTCTGGCACGGTCGGACCTACCTGGGGGATCCCGAGGTGCTGCGGGGCTGGAGTCTCGGCAGCATCCGCCAGGTTCGGTACCTGGATGGGGCCACGGCTTCGGCCTCCCTCTCCGGATTCAGGGGCGCACACCTGGCAGGCGCCATCGTCATCGAAACGGAGAACGAGTAGCAGGCCCGCCGGTTGTCCGCCGTCGGACCGGGGGCCGCACCCGCCCTTGCTCCATTCACCATCCCCGGCGCGTCCAGAGGGCAATGACGCCGCAGCGCGCATCGGGGGTGAGGAACTCTGCCGGGACCGAGCCTACGCCCCGGTAGATCTCCACGCCTTCCAGGTCGGTGGGAGAGGCCAGTTCGTCGATGGGTACGGCGCCGGAACGGGTGGCCAGCACCCCGTCCACGAAGATCTGGACGGGGCAACCTCCAGGCCCCCTCCCAGGGAGGGCCCGGGTCATGGTGACGAAGCGGTTCGAGCTGAACCCGGAGGCAGGCTCCGTTCGGATCCCGGGGGCCCGGGCTACCAGGTCGGAGACCCGCGCCGGGCCCTCACGCCGGATGTCTTCCCGGTCGAAGAAGGTGCCCCCCACCCCACGGTCCATCCGCAGGTAGAAGCCCTCCAGCACCGGCGAAGCGGAGCGAACCCTCGCCTTGATCTCCAGGGGAGCCATGACCACCACCTCGGGGTCGATGCGGATCTCCACCGTGAGGAGTTCCCCTCGTTCGATCTCCCAGAAGGGGGTCGTGGTGTTCTCGAAGCCGAGGCGCTGTACGCGGAGCCTGAAGGAGCCGTGCGGGACTTCGGGCAGGTGGAAGTATCCGTCTACATCGGTGGTGTCCGTGGCCCGCAGGCGGGTGGATCGCCCATCCAGGAAGTCGACGGTGGCTCCCGAAACCCCGGCCCCGGTGCGGTCGTCCACGACTTGTCCCCGAATCTGGGGAACACCGGAGGTCTCCGGATCAGCCTGCCTGCCCTCGATCCCGGTGGTCGGGAGCAGGAGCAGGCCGAGAACGAGGAGGCCAGATGCCCAGAACCCCGGAACTCCGCGTCGCACGGTGTCCAGGTGCCTCATTTTCCTCCTCCTTGGTCCCGTCAGAAGACAGGCGTCTCTCCACCCGACAGATCGGCGGCTCCGAACTCGGGGTTGTCCACCACGGCCAGTTCACCGCAGCCCTTCACCTCACCGGAGGCGTCGGGTTGCTCGAACACCTGCACCACATAGGTGCCACCACGCGGCAGGCGCCGCTGGATGATCATGTCCGACTCGGCCTGGCCGTTCTCGCCGGTGACGATGGGCGGGAAGGCCGAAGCCGGTACGAGTCCATCCCCCGGAGCGGCGCAGGTGCCGGAGAAGAGGCGCCAACCCCAGCTGCGGTCCGGAGGTGCGGCCTCCATCCCGATCCCCAGGCGGGTGATCTGCTGTTCGGCCACCATGGCCACGGAAGCAGTGAACGGGTCCTCCGCCGCCGGCGTGGACTGGACCTGCCCCTCCCAGATGATGGCCTCCATCGGTTCGGCCGGCCCCACACAGCTCGTCGCGGTAAACAGGACTGCCAGGCAGAGGGCCGACACCCTGATCCAGAAGGGCACTTTCATGGGGCCAGTCTTCTCCAGGCGCCCGAGCCCTCCGGGGCGCATCATGACCCGGGTCCTCGGGAAGGGTGGATCTCGCTGGGTTTCATGGGGTCCTACCCGTGTTGGCCGTTCACGTTTCCCGCTTTCTGCGCCAGTGCCCCCGCGCGTTGACCAGTGCGGCAGAGCCCCATGTTGGCAGCACCCCGGGTCACAGGATCGCGTTCGCGCGCACGTGCGGGACGACAAAGGGAAAGGAGAGGACGAGATGCACATCCAGACGCCGGGCGATCCAGCACACCCCGCACCCACCTGGCAACTGCGTCGGCGAGGGGCACTCTTCCCCCTCGCCCTCCTTCTTGTGGCCCTCCTCTTCCCCTGTGTGGGAGCCGCCTCCGCCCAGGAAACCCCACGCACCTTCCAGGCCGGCTTCGGCACCGGGATCGGCTACACCGGGGTGGTGGACTCGGCCCTCCTGGGTGCCGGGGTCATCCACATGCTGGGACCGGATCGTTTCGGCGGCAACTGGGGCCTCTTCTCCGACTTCAAGATGCGGACGAATTCCCTGACGGGCGACCCCTACTTCTACGAGGACTGGACGCCCCGCTTCGTGGAGGAGAACTTCAACGACCGGTTCGTGAAGGACGAGGACGAGTTCGTGATCTTCAACGCAGGCGTGATCCGCTCGCTGACGCCTGAGCTCGCTCTCCTGTTGGGAGCGGGGGCCGCCAACCGGAACCGGATCAGCGAGTACTTCGATCTGAGCCCCGAACGGGAGCGCTCCGACGTGGGCAGCTACTTCGTGGAGGTCCCCGACGAGAGCGGTTGGGAGGCCTCGGCCGTGGTTGGAGCGCTGGTGCGCCTCGGCCCCGGTGTCGTCATCCGCCTCGGGTACGAGACAGCGCCCGGCGGACTTTCCTTTGGAGGATACTGGATGCTTTCCCGATGACCCGAGACCCACGTCCTCGCATGACCGTCCATGAAAACCTGGGTTCGGGTGCCGATGGGGCGACCCTCCTGACGCCGGTCCGGGTGGACAAGCCCTGGGGGCACGAGGTCATCTGGGCCCACAGCCCCCTCTACGTGGGCAAGCTCCTCTTCGTGAGGGCGGGGGAGGCCCTCTCCCTGCAGTTCCACGAGGAGAAGGACGAGACCCTCCACCTGCTGGAAGGTGAGCTATCCCTGGAGGTCGGTCCGGGGCTCCACGCCCTCCGGCCCATCGAGCTGGAGGCCGGGCGGAGCATTCGCCTTCGTCCCGGAACGCTCCACCGCATGGAGGCCCTGACGGATTGCACCCTCCTGGAGGCCTCCACACCGGAGCTGGACGACGTTGTGCGGGTCCGCGACCGCTATGGTCGCGCCTCGGCTGACGACGCAGGCCCCTCCGGTCCCGGGACCCCGTCAACGTGACTCCCGCGACCTCCCTGGAGCCCGTGCCGGTGGTGGTGGCCGCCGGCTCCAACCTGGGCGACCGGCAGGCCCACCTGGACCGTGGCCTCGCTGCCCTCCGGCATGTCATGGAGGTGGACCGGGTGTCGGGAGCCGTGGACACCCCTCCCGAGGACGGGTCCCCCCAGCCCGAGTTTCGGAACCTGGTGGTGACGGGCCGTACCTGCCTCTCTCCGGAGGCCTTCCTGGCCGAGCTCCTCCGCATCGAGGGGGAGGAGGGCCGAGTCCGCACCGTCCCCGGCGCAGCTCGCACCCTGGACCTGGACCTCATCTTCTTCGGCGCCGCTGTCCGCAGCGGGCCCGACCCCATCGTGCCCCATCCCCGATGGCAACGCCGCCCCTTCGTGGTGGGTCCCCTCCTGGAGGTGGCCCCGGACCTGGTGGACCCGGCCACAGGGCGCTCCGTCAGGCAGGTGGCCGAGTCCCTGGGCCTCGTCCCCTCGCCGAGGAGGAGGGAGATGGCTTCGCCGGCCCGGTCCGCAGCCGGCCTCCCCTCCGCCTCCCGGGCACCGTGACCGTCGCAGCCCGAATTGCCGTGCAGGCAGGGGACGGAGCCGACTATCCGGTGGTAGTGGGACCGGGCAGCCTTGGCCATGCCCTCCCGGGACTCCTGGAGGAGCGCGTTCCCGCCCATCGCCACGTCCTCATCTCCGACGCCACGGTGCACGCCCTCCACGGGGATCGGGTCGCCGAGCTCCTGGGGGCCCCCGGCGGCCCCCCTGTCCGCCTGGACTTTCCCCCCGGGGAGGCCTCCAAGACCCGGGAGACCTGGGCGGCCCTGACGGACCGGATGCTGGAGGCCGGGGTGGGGCGGGACGGGTGCGTGGTGGCACTGGGCGGCGGGGTCACCGGAGACCTGGCCGGTTTCGTGGCCGCCACCTACATGCGGGGGATTCCCGTGGTCCAGCTCCCCACCTCCCTGGTGGCCATGGTGGATGCCTCGGTGGGAGGGAAGACCGGCGTGGACGTCCCTGCAGGAAAGAACCTGGCCGGTGCGTTCCACCCGCCCCGCTTCGTCCTGGCAGACCCGGAGCTTGCCCGGACCCTCCCCCGGGAGGAACGGTCCCGGGGGCTGGCAGAGGCGGTGAAGCACGGTGCAATTCTCGATGTGGAGCACCTGGAGCAGATCCTGGGACACGCCCGGGCGCTCCTGGCCGGTGATCCCGGCGCCACGGCGGAGGTGGTGGCCCGCTCGGTGGCCCTGAAGGCCCGGGTGGTCTCCAGCGACGAGCGGGAATCCGGGCTCCGGCAGGTGCTGAACTTCGGTCACACCCTGGCCCACGCCGTGGAGCGCATTACCGGGTTCCGGGTTCCCCACGGCGAGGCCGTGTCCCTGGGGATGGTCCTGGAAGCTCGACTGGGCGAGGACCTGGGGGTCACCGAGCCCGGTACGGCCCACCGCCTGGTCCGTGCATTGGGGGCGGTGGGACTTCCCTCCTCCTGGGACGCCCTGGGCGAGGGACCGGCCCATGACCCCGACGCGCTGGCCGGCAGGATCGTGGCGGCCACGACCACCGACAAGAAGGCCCGGGCCGGTGCGGTCCGGTATGTCCTCCTGGAGCGGGTGGGGGTGACCTCCAGGGGCGAGGGCTGGAGCCACGCCCCCGATTCCGGGGCGGTCCGGCAGAGCCTGGCGGCGGCGCTGGCCCGGGGAGCGACCCCCATCCCCGATTGACGGCGGGTCACCCGGTCCCTACTACTTCCTGCAGCCTTCCCAGCGTTCACTTCGATCTCCACCTCGCCGGAGGCGTCATGGCGCTCATCCCGGAGCGCGCTCCACATACGTCGGTTCACCAGGTCCTGGATGCTGCTGCCCTCGAGCATCCGGACCGGACCTACCTCCTCCACGCCGACCCCACCAGGGACGGTGCACGGAGGGTGGGGATCCGTGAGGTGAGCTTCGGGACAATGGCCCGGGAATCCCGGGCCCTGGCCGGGGCCATGGCCCACCTGGGAATCGAGGCCGGGGACAGGGTGGCCCTGGTCCTCCCGGGTCGCCCGGAGTTCGTGACGGCCCTCTTCGCGCTGGCCCGCCTGGGGGCGGTGGCCGTTCCCCTGAACCCCAGGATCTCGCCGGGGGAGCTGCGCTACATGCTCCGCCACTCGGAGGCCACGGCGCTGGTCACGGTGGAGCGCTTCCAGGGCGAGGACTACCTCCAGCTCTTCGAGGAGATGCTCCCGGTCCTCCCCGACCTCCAGTACCTCTTCACCGTGGGGGATGAGGACCTCTGGTACGACGACCGGATCTACCAGTTCGAGGACCTGGTTTCGGCAGGGGAGGGACGTCCGGTGCCCGAGGGGACCGGCGCCGGGGACGGAGACGAGCTCCTGGCCATCCTCTACACGTCGGGCACCACGGGGAAGCCCAAGGGAGTAGAGGTAACACATCGGAACCTCCTCCATTCGGCCGCTGCGGTGGCGGAGGGCCTCGATCTCCGCACCTCCGACCGAATCTTCGGGGTCACGGCCCTCTTCCACGTCTTCGGCCTGGGACCCGGGATCCTGGCCACCCTCCTGGCCCGGGCCTCCCTGGTCCTGCAGGACGAGTTCGAGCCCGAGGAGGCGCTGGACCTGGTGGAGCGGCTGGGAGTGACGATCCACTACGGGGTCCCCACTCTATTCGCCCAGGAACTGGACGCCCTCCGCATGCGGTCCAGGGACCTCTCGAGCCTCCGCCTGGGCATGGTGGCCGGTGCCCCCATGCCCGAGCCCCTCTTCGACCGGGTGGAGTCGGAGATGGGGCTGGAGCTCCTCTCGGCCTACTCCCTCACCGAAACCTCCTCGGTGCTCGCCATGACCCGATCGGGAGACTCGCCGGAGAAGCGGAAGTTCACGGTGGGGCGTCCCGTGTCCGGGGTGGAGCTCCGTGTGGTGGAGGAAGGTCGGCGGCTGCCGCCGGAAAGCCTGGGGGAGATCGCGGCCCGCGGCGACCTGGTCATGCGGGGCTACTACCGCCAACCCCGGGAAACGGCCCGAGTCCTGGGCGAGGACGGGTTCCTCCTGACGGGCGACCTGGGGATCCTGGACGAAGAGGGCCATGTCCATTTGGTGGGTCGCCGCAAAGGGGTTATCATTCGGGGCGGCTACAATGTCTATCCCCGCGAAGTCGAAGACCGACTTCACGCCCATCCGGCTGTGCATGAAGCAGCTGTCGTCGGCATCCGCGACGAGTGGCTTGGGGAGGCGATTGGAGCCGTAATCGTTCCCGTGGAAGGGGCGATCATCACCGAGTCCGAGCTTCGGGACTGGTGCGCCGACGTGCTCGCCGACTACAAGCTCCCGGACCGCGTGACCTTTGAAGGTGCCCTTCCGATGACCCCCACGGGAAAAGTCCGCCGGGTCGATCTCGAGCGCCTTTTCGAGGCGCCGGACCCGGACGAGGACTGAAGCGACCGGGAGGCTTCCCAGCCCTTCCCCCGCAACTGCTCCGGCCTTCCGGCCGGTCCGGCTACGGGGGCCGGAACGGGAGGCTTCGCGAGACTCGCTCGAACCGAGCCGCGAACTTCACCCAACAGGAAGACATGAACATTCCGTACACTCGGGCGCCCCATCAGGATGGCGCCTCGGCCCCCGGCGTAGGACCGGGAGCCCCCAATGCTGCGCTCCTCATCGATTTCGACAACGTCACGATGGGGATGCGGAGCGACCTTTCCAAGGAGCTCAAGAACCTCATGAGCTCCGACATCATCAAGGGAAAGGTGACGGTGCAGCGGGCCTACGCCGACTGGCGGCGCTACCCCCAGTACATCGTCCCCCTCTCCGAGGCTTCCATCGACCTCATCTTCGCCCCTGCATACGGCAGCTCGAAGAAGAACGCCACCGACATCCGGATGGCCATCGACGGGATGGAGCTCGTCTTCATTCGCCCCGAGATCGGCACCTACATCCTCCTCACCGGGGACAGCGATTTCTCCTCCCTGGTGTTGAAGCTGAAGGAGTACGGGAAGTACGTCATCGGAGTGGGGATCCAGGAGTCGTCCTCCGACATCCTGGTCCAGAACTGTGACGAGTATTACTCGTACACGTCCCTCACGGGGCTGAGGAAGACGGGCAAGGACGACACCTCCGCCATGGACCCGTGGGTCCTGGTGGAGAAGGCCCTGGAGCAGATGAAGCGCCGAGGCGATGTCATGCGCTCGGACCGGCTCAAGCAGGTCATGCTGGAGATCGACTCCGGCTTCGACGAGAAGACGCTGGGCTTCTCCAAGTTTTCCCGCTTCATCACCGAGGCGGCGAAGCGAAACCTCATGCAGATCCGGAAGCTGGAGAATGGCCAGTACGAGCTGTCTCCCACCGGATCGGGCTCCTCCAGGAGCAGCGGTGGGAGCGCCTCCCGGGACGACCGTTCCTCCCGAAGCGGCCGGAATGGTTCCAGCAGCGGGGGCCGCCCCAGCCGGCGCGACAGCTCCTCCCGGTCCGAGAGTGCGCGGTCCGACTCGGGTGGCCAGGAGGCCCGGAAGTCCGATTCCGGGAAGGGCGCTTCCGAGGCGGCGCCGTCCTCGTCGTCGGCCAACAAGGACATCGACAAGGCCTACGACCTCATGC
>REBX01000115.1 GCA_007692505.1 Gemmatimonadales bacterium
TTTTTTGATGCGGTCCTCCCCTCCGTGGAGGTGGCCGGGGCCCTCCACCCCCGGGTCCAGCTCCACCTGGCAGCGGTGCACGACGGGTTCCTGCGGGCCACCACGATCCTCACGCCCCGTGCCGGGATGCGCCTCCGGGTGGCGGGCACCGCCTTCGACACCGGGGTGGAACACCCCGTCCTCCACGACCGTCGCCGGGAGACCACCCTGGAGGGCGACCTCCGGTGGCAGCTCCGCCCCTCCTCCGATCGGTTCTCCCTTCGGGCCTCCGGGGTCCGGGAGACCCGGTCCGACCTCCTGCGCACCCGGTGGGAGGCCCTGGCCGGGCTCAGAGTGGCCGGAATCCGCACGGAGGCAGGCGTCCGGGAAACCGGACGGGTCCGCTTCCCCGGCGATGCGGGGGCGCTCGGTGATCCGTCGGGAAGCCTGGAACTGGTCACCATGGCCCGAGGCCGGCTGGGCTGGATTCCCACCCCGGGGAGCCGCTCCGCCTGGGGGTCCGCCGAGGTCCGGCTCCGTCCCGACCCGGGGACCCGGGGAGGCCGGCTGAACCTCACGTATCCCCTGGGCCGCGACCACCAGCTCCAGGTGGCCGCCGACCAGGCCCCCGGAGGCCGTCCGCGGCTCACCCTCTCCCTCCAGTCGGACTGGTCCACCTTCCGTTCGGTGGCCCAGCAGTTCTCGGGCAGCTCGGGGTCGAGCCAGCAGGTGTGGGCCCAGGGCACCGCCCGGTGGAACGAGGCCACCGGAGGGCTGGAGCTGGACTCGGGGCCCGGGCTCGAGCGGGCCGGCCTCTCGGGCTACGTCTTCCTGGACCGGGAGGGCACGGGCCGCCGCGACCCCGGCGACGAGCCCCTGGCCGGGGTGCGGGTCCTGGTGGAGGGGCGATCGGTGGTGACGGACGAGGACGGCCGCTGGGAAGTCTGGGACCTGGTCCCCTGGGAGACGGCCCGGGTCGAGCTGGACACCAACACCCTCCGGGATCCGCGCTGGGTCTCGGCCTCGGGATCGGTGGAGCTCCCCCTTTCTCCTGCCTCCTACCGGCGGCTGGACCTCCCCGTGGTCCGAGGCGGGGAGGTCTCGGGTCGCGTGGTCCGGCGGAACGGAGGAGGCCCGGACACCGGCGTTGCCGGCGTGGACCTCCTCCTTGTGGACCTCTCCCGGCCCGGACGCACGGAGCGGATCACCACCTTCTCCGACGGGCAGTTCTACATCATGGGCCTCCGCCCCGGGGCCTGGGAAGTGCGGATCCTGCCTGGCATCCTGGAGCCCCTCCGCCTCATCCCCGACCACTTCCGTCGCATCGCCATCGTGGACCCCGCCGGGGACCCCGGCCCCGAGATCCTGTTTCGTCTGGACAGGGAACGGATTATGGTTTCGCCTGTCACCGACGCCGGACCGACCCTCCCCCTGCCGCCGCCCTCCCCGGAGCCCTCCCGTTGAACCACTCCATCCTCCTGGTGGACGACGACGCCCAGGTCCTGTCCTCCCTGGAGCGTGCCCTCCGGGCCCGGGGCCTCCAGGTCCTCACGGAGCTTCGGGGTCGGGACGCCATCCAGAGGTGGGAGGCAGAGCGCCCCGATGCCGTGGTCCTGGACCTGAAGCTGCCCGACGTGGAGCACCTGGAGGTGCTGGAGGAGCTCCGGGCCCGGAACGCACCCGTCCTCCTCCTCACGGGCCACGGTGACATCCAGACGGCGGTGGAGGCCATGCAGCTCGGCGCCGAGACCTTCCTGACCAAGCCGGTGGAGGTGGAGCACCTGGCGGCCATCCTGGGGCAGGTGTTCGAGAAGAACCGGCTCCTGGCCGAGAACGAGCGCCTGGCCCGGGGCGGGATGCGGGTGGACGGGCTCGAGGCGCTGGGGGTTTCGGGGCGGATGAAGGAGATCGCACGGTCGGTACAGGTGCTGGCCCGGTCCGAGCGCACCACCGTCCTCATCACCGGGGAGAGCGGCACGGGGAAGGGATGGGTGGCCCGCCTCCTCCACGACCTGAGCCCCAGGTCCCGACGCCCCTTCGTGGACGTGAACTCCGCCGGACTCACCTCCACCTTCCTGGCCTCGGAGCTCTTCGGCCACGAGAAGGGGGCCTTCACGGACGCCCACACCCGCAGGGAGGGCCTCTTCAAGGCCGCCGACGGGGGCACCCTCTTCCTGGACGAGGTGGGAGACCTGGGGCCCGAGATCCAGCCCCGGCTCCTGCAGGTGCTGGAGACCCGCCGGTTCCGGCGACTGGGCGGCACCGGGGAGCTGGAGGTGGACGTCCGGTTCCTGGCCGCCACGAACCACGACCTGGCGGCCCGGGTCCGGGACGGACAGTTCCGGGAGGACCTATACTACCGGCTGAACGTGGTGGTCATCGACCTGCCCCCCCTCCGGGAACGGAGTCCCGACGACCGGCTCCACCTCCTGCACAGCCTCACGGACCAGCTCCGGCAGGAGATCCCGGGAAGTGCGGACCGTATCGGGGACGAGGCGCTGGACCTCCTCCTGAACCACCCCTGGCCCGGGAACATCCGGGAAATGCGAAACGCCCTGGAGCGGGCCCTCATCTTCGCCAGCGAGTCCAGCCAGGTCCGCCCCAACCACCTCCCGGCCGAGATCCGCACCCCCGCCACGGGCTCCAGGCGTGGGCGCTTCCAGCCGGTGGCCCTGGAGGAGGTGGAGGCCCGGCACATCGAGCGGGTCCTGGTGCACCATCGGGGAAACCGGAGCCAGACCGCCCGGGACCTGGGCATCGCCCGTACCACCCTCCTGAGCAAGATCCGGAAGTACGGGCTGGACCTCTGACGGGAAGGACTACTACCCGGTCTCCCTCTCCACCCGCTCCCGAAAGGCCCGGGCGAGCCGGATGGTGACGTCCCCCACCCGGCCGTCACCCACGGGGCGGTCGTCCAGACGGACCGTGGGGCGCACCTCGGTGGTGGTCCCGGTGAAGAAGAGTTCGGTGGCCGCCGCCTTCACCTCGTCCAGGGGCAGGGGCCGCTCCCGGACCGTCAGGCCCTCGATCTCCCGGGCGATCTCCAGCACGGCCTCCCGGGTGACCCCCGGGAGGATCTGGTTCGAACACCGCGAACACGTTGTTGTGGGCGCCCTCCAGGGCCAGGCCGTCCCGGACCAGGAGGGCATCCTTCACGCCGGCCTTCCGGGCCTCCTCCTGCGCCAGGACGTTGGGGAGGAGCTGGATGGACTTGATGTCCGCCCGACTCCAGCGGCGGTCCGGGACCGAGACCGCGTCGAAGCCCGCCGCCCAGGTCTGCTCGTCGGGCCGGACGAAGGGTCCCGCCCAGGCCACCACGGTGGGCGGCACCGGCGGGTCGGGGAAAGCGTGGGACCGGGGGGCCACGCCCCGGGTCACCTGCAGGTAGACGGTGGCCACCTCCGCCTCGGCGAGCCCGCTCCGGACCACCAGTTCGTGCTTCACCTCCTCCAGGGAGGGCACGTCCAGCACGATCCCCAGGGCGCAGAGCCCCCGCTCCAGTCGGGCCAGGTGGGCCTCCATCCGAAACGGGCGCCCCCGGTAGAACGGGGTGACCTCGTAGACCCCGTCGGCAAAGAGGAACCCCCGGTCGAGGACGGAAACCCGCGCCTCGTCCGGGGGCAGGAACTCCCCATTCATCCAGACCAGCTTCACGACCGGTCCCGCTCCGTCCTCTCGAGTTCGTCGAAGGCCTCGAGGAGCTCTGCCTCCCGGATGGCTGCGCCCTCGTCATCTGCCCCGTTGGACACGGGCTCCGGATCGGTGGCATCGTTGGCTGCGGCCCCCGCGTCCTCGGATACGGCCCCGTCTTCCAGGGCCGCCTTCTCGCCGGCGGAGAGCTGCCGGGGCTCCTCCCGGCCGGAGGGGAGCAGCCCCATCTCCTGCTTCAGGGCCAGGAGGCGGCGATCGGTGTCGTCACCGGATTCCATCTGGCGGAACTCGTCCTCCAGGGTATCGCCGGTGAGGCTTTCCGAGACCTCGGCTGCGGCCAGGGTCCGCCGCTCCGACTCCTCGATCTTCTCCGCCATGCGGTTGAAGGCGTCGAAGGCGGAGGTGTCGGACAGCCCCGACATGGTGTCGTGGATCCGCTTCTGGGCCTGGGCCCGCTTCTGCTTGGCGATGAGGAGGTTCCGCTTCCGCTTCGCCTCTTCGATGCGGTCGTTCAGCTGCTTCAGGGAGGCCTTGAGCTTTTCCGTCTCGGCGGACTGCGCCTGCCATGTCTCCTCCAGGGCAGCGGCCCGCTCCCCGTGCTCCTTGTGCCGGAGGAGGGCCTGCTTGGCCAGGTCGTCCCGGCCCTCGCGGACCGCCAGCATGGCCCGCTTCTCCCACTCATGGGCCTGCTTCCGCTCGTCCTCCACCTGGGACCGCAGCTTCCGTTCGTCGGCGATGGCCGCCGCCACCTCCCGCTTGGCCCGGGAGAGCTGGTCCCGCATGTCCACGATGATCTGGTTCAGCATCTTCTCCGGGTCTTCGGCCCGGGCGATCAGATCATTGATGTTGGAGCGGAAGAGTGTCGAGATCTTCTGGAAAATGCTCACGGCTCAGCCCTCCACCGGCTCGGCGGCCAGCGACTGGATCCGCCCCATGTGGCTCGAGGCCGCCATCTGGATGCTCTCCATGGCCGCCTGGAGCTCGGGCACGTCCAGGGTGTCGAGTTGAAAGGTGTGACTCAGGATGATCTCTCCCTCCTCGATCCCGTAGGCCCCGTGGACCACGTCGGTGGCATTCAGCTGGAGGAGGGTGCGGTAGAGCTCCTCCCGCCCTCCACCGGGGGCCAGGTCCATGACCTTCATCCGGACGATGAGGAGGGGCGGGGAGTGGTTCACGACGATGGGGAGGTCGTCCTCCCTGGACCGGACGAGGAACATCCCCTCGGCCAGCTCCTCGTAGGTGAGGTCGCTTCCGATGAGGAAGTTCTCCAGCGCTTCCTTCGACAACATGGGCCCTCCGGGCGTGGGGTCGGTGACGAGCGTGAGGGTCGGGCTTCGGTGCCCTCCCCGGCCTCGACTACGGACGGCGTCCCCGGAAGGATTCGCTCCCGCAGACGGAACTGGAGGGCCCGGGGGCCATGGTAATGCATACCACGACGCCGCGCATCGGGTTCACTCCGCCGGGACCCTGCTCCGACCAGCCTCCAGGAGGGGCGCCAGGTAGCGGCCCGTGAAGGACCCGTCGACGCCGGCCACCTCCTCGGGGGTGCCCTCGGCGACGAGCAGTCCTCCACCATCGCCTCCCTCCGGACCCAGGTCCACCACCCAGTCCGCCGTCTTGACGACCTCCAGATTGTGCTCGATCACCAGGACCGTGTTTCCCCGGTCCACCAGCTTGTGGAGGACGTCCAGGAGGACCCGGACGTCCTCGAAGTGGAGGCCCGTGGTGGGCTCGTCCAGGATGTAGAGGGTGTCGCCGGTGGCCCGCCTGGAGAGCTCGGTGGCCAGCTTCACCCGCTGCGCCTCCCCGCCCGAGAGGGTGGTGGCGGACTGGCCCAGCTGGAGGTATCCCAGCCCCACGTCGAAGAGGGTCCGGAGCTTCTGGCGGATGCGGGGCACGGGCTCGAAGAACTCCAGCGCCTCCTCCACCGTCATGGCCAGGACGTCGGCGATGGTGCGCCCCCGGTAGTGCACGTCCAGGGTCTCCCGGTTGTAGCGCTTCCCCCGGCAGGTGTCGCAGGTCACGTACACGTCGGGCAGGAAGTGCATCTCGATCTTCACCAGCCCGTCGCCGGAGCAGGCCTCGCAGCGCCCCCCCTTCACGTTGAAGGAGAACCGGCCGGGCTCGTACCCCCGCATCTGCGATTCGGGGAGCTCGGCGAAGAGCTTCCGGATGGGGGTGAAGACCCCGGTGTAGGTGGCCGGGTTGGAGCGGGGGGTGCGGCCGATGGGGGACTGGTCCACCTCGATGACCTTGTCGATGAGGTCCAGGCCGTCGATGCCGTCGTGGGGCATGGGGAGGGCGTTCGCCCGGTGGAGCTTCCGGGCCAGCGCCCGGTAGAGGGTCTCGTTCACCAGGGTGGACTTCCCGGACCCCGAGACCCCCGAGACCGCCACGAAGCAGCCGAGGGGGATCCCCACGTCCACGGAGCGGAGGTTGAAGCCCCGAGCGCCCCGGAGGAAGAGGCGCCGCTCCGGGTCCGCCGGCCTCCGGGTCTCCGGCACGGGGATGACCCGCTCGCCCCTGAGGTACTGCCCCGTGAGGGAGTCGGGGGCCTGCTCCACCTCGGCCACCGACCCGGCGGCCACCACCTCGCCGCCCCGGGAGCCGGCCCCGGGCCCCAGGTCCACCACGTAGTCCGCCGCCCGGATCGTGTCCTCGTCGTGCTCCACCACCAGGACCGTGTTCCCCAGGTCGCGGAGGGCCGCCAGCGTCCCCAGGAGACGCTCGTTGTCGCGCTGGTGGAGTCCGATGGAGGGCTCGTCCAGGACGTACATGACCCCCACAAGCCGGCTCCCGATCTGGGTGGCCAGGCGGATCCGCTGGCCCTCTCCACCGGAGAGGGTCCGGGCCCCCCGCCCCAGGGTGAGGTACTGGAGGCCCACCTCGTCCAGGAAGCCGAGACGCTCCCGGACCTCCTTCAGGATGGGCCCGGCGATGCGGCCGTCCAGGGGCCGGACGTCCAGGGCCGGAGGGGCCTCCTCCCCGCGGATCTCCCCGGAGACCGGGATCTGCTGGAAGAACTCCCGGGCCTCCCGGATCGACAGGGCACCCACCTGGCCGATGGAGCGACCCGCCACCGTGACAGAGAGGGACTCGGGCCGGAGGCGCGTGCCCCCGCACGTTTCGCAGGGCTGCGACGTCATGTACTGGGCCAGCTGCTCCCGAACCTTGTCGGAGGAAGTCTCCCGGTAGCGCCGCTGCACTCCGGCGATCACTCCCTCCCAGGGCTCGGTGTAGCTCCGGTCCTTTCCCTTCCGGCGGTAGTCGAAGCGGAGCTTCATGGTGCCCGAGCCGAAGAGGATGGCGTGCCGGGTCTCCTCCGGGAGGTCGCCCCACCGGGTGTTCGTCCCGAACTCGTAGGCCGAGGCCAGCGCCGGGAGGATGGAGCGCTTGACGTGGCCCGAGGGCGCGCCCCAGGGGAGGATGGCTCCTTCGGGGATCGTCAGGCTGTCATCGGCCACCAGGAGGTCGGCGCTCACCTCCCTCCGGGTCCCCAGGCCGTCGCAGTCGGGGCAGGCTCCATAGGGAGAATTGAAGGAGAACTGCCGGGGCTCCAGCTCGGCCAGGGAGGTCCCGCAGTCCGCACAGGCGTAATGCTCCGAAAAGTGGAGCTCCTCCTCCCCGTCCTTCCCGCCGTGCACCAGGACATCCACCAGCCCTTCCGCCGTGCCCAGCGCCGTCTCCACCGAGTCCGCCAGCCGGGCCCGGTCCGACGAGCGGACCACCAGGCGGTCCACCACCACCGAGATGTCGTGGTTCTCGTAGCGGGCCGGTGTGGGGGGGTCTGCCAGGTCGTGGGTCTCGCCGTCCACCCTCACCCGGACGAAGCCCTCCTTCCGGGCCTTCTCGAAGAGCTCCCGGAACTCGCCCTTCCGACCCCGCACCAGGGGGGCCAGGACCTGGATCCGGGTGCCCTCCTCCAGCTCCAGGACCCGGTCCGCGATCTCGGTGGCGGACTGCCGCTCCACGGGGCTCGAGCACCGGGGGCAGTGGGGCGTGCCGGCCCGGGCCCAGAGGAGGCGGAGGTAGTCGTGGATCTCGGTGACCGTGCCCACCGTGGAGCGGGGGTTCTTCGAGATCGTCTTCTGCTCGATGGAGATGGCCGGCGAGAGCCCCTCGATGCTGTCCACATCGGGCTTCTCCATGAGCCCCAGGAACTGGCGGGCATACGCCGACAGCGACTCCACGTAGCGGCGCTGGCCCTCGGCATAGATGGTGTCGAAGGCCAGCGAACTCTTCCCCGAACCCGAGATCCCGGTGATCACCACCAGGCGCTCCCGGGGAAGGGTCAGGGAGATGTCCCTGAGGTTGTGTTCCCGTGCCCCGCGGATGACCAGGGAGTCTCGGCTCATGAGCCGGGGCCCGTCAGAACGTGCCCCGGAGCTCGCGAAGGGCGGCGATCCGGTCCTCGGTGGGGGGGTGGGTGGAGAAGAGCCGGCTCATCCCGCCCCGACCCCGCATGTTCGCCTTCAGGGGGTTCACGATGGCGAGGCTCGCCCCGGCCTGGTTCACGTCCATGGGGATCCGGCCGGCCATGGCCTCCAGTCGCTCCAGGGCGCTGGCGAGCCCGTCCGGCGAGCCGGCGATCTCGGCCCCGGTTCGATCCGCCTGGAACTCGTTCGTCCGGCTGATGGCCATCTGGAGGACGGCGGCGGCGACGGGGGCCAGGAGAATGGTGAGGAGGCCCACGATGGGGTTCCGGTCGCCTCCGAAGAATGCGCCGAAGTAGGCCACGTACGTGATGGCTCCCGCCATGGCGGCGGCCAGGGTGGAGACCAGCATGTGCCGGTGCTTGATGTGGGCCAGCTCGTGGGCGATGACGCCCTCCAGCTCCCGTCGGTCCATGGCCCGGAGCAGCCCGGCGGTGACGCAGACCACGGCGTTGGAGTGGTTCCGGCCGGTGGCGAAGGCGTTGGGCTGCTCCTGGGGGGCGATGGCCACGGTGGGCATGGGGAGGTCCGCCTGCTTCCTGAGGCGATCCACCATGTCCCAGAGCTCGGGGGCCTGATCCCGGTCGATGACCTGTGCCCGGTACATCCGGAGGACGGCAGAGGCACTGAACCAGTACATCCCCAGGTTCAGGGCCAGAGCCATGATGAAGAACGTGAGCGCCAGCTGCTGCCCGCCCAGCGCCCCGCCCAGCAGGACCAGGAAGGCGGTCAGTGCCGCCATGAGGAAAGTGACCTTGACGTAGCTCATCGGTGCTCGATCTATGGTTGCAGGTGTTGGGTGCTTCGGTTGCCGTTCGGGATCTACACCGGGGGGCCGGGAGGGTGCCGGGGCTCAGTACCCCCAGTCGCGCCACATCTCGAGCCCCAGCACCCTGGCGAGGCTCAGGCCCGGGTCCCCGAAGGTGAAGCCGGCCTCCCGGCCGAAGCGGTCCTCCACATAGGCCTCCATGAGCCAGGTCTCGGAGAACCGCCACTCCAACCGGGCACCGGGGATCTGCGCGCGGGCCCCGCCCAGCCCTTGCAGGGGCCTGAGGACGAGGGCAAGGAAGAGGTCATCCGTGATGTACTGGCCCAGCTCCACTTCCGTGTCCTGGAAGGTCCCGCTGAACCCCTCGCTTACTCCCAGGCGCCCGGCCTCCTGGGACTGGGTGATGGCGAAGTAGTCCAGTCCGATCTGGCGGCCCACCAGTGCCGACAGCTGGGTGGCCAGCGTCCCGATCCCCACGCTGAGCCCTGCCCCTGCTGCGTCCTGCAGGGCGGACGACTGCCCGGAGGCCAGCGCATGGGAGGGCCGGCCGAAGACCAGGTAGCTGATGAGATCGGACTCGGCGATGGGGGGCTGGGCCTCCGACTCCAGACCGATGTTCAGGTTCAGGAGGGGACCCTCCACCGTGGCGATGATGTCCAGGGGCTCCCCACCCTCCCGCCGGAGGCGGTGCACGGCCCGGATGTCCAGGAGGGGGTTGATCCCCGGTGTCCCCTGGAACTCCACAGTTCCATCCCGGACCTGGAACTGGCGACCGAAGGCCACGTAGTTGCCCCGGAGCGCCGTCATGTTCCCCAGGAGGACGATCTCCCGATTGGGGCGATCGAAGTTCACGTCCAGGTTGCCCTGCATCTCCACGTTCATCTCCCGGCTCCTGAGCCAGAAGTCCCGCTGGATCCGCAGGTCCACGTCCACAACCAGGTTGTCCATGAAGGGGTTCTGGGCCGCCTCCACCGCCGGCTGGACCGCCACCAGCATGGTGTCCACCGTGCTGAAGTCGAAGAAGCGGGGGTCCGTCAGGTCCACAACCTCGGCGGTCCGGGCGAACTCCTCCAGGAAGAGGGTCCCCTGCTCCACCTGGACGTTCCCGGTCACCCGGGGCTGGTCGAACCGCCCCGAGAGCCGGACGAGTCCCCCGATACGGCCCTCCAGGTCCCGGCGGTCCACCGCCTGGAAGCCCCGGGTCTCGATCTCCAGGTCGAAGGCCGGGTTGGCCAGCTCGGACAGGTCGATGGTCCCCCGGACATCGGCACGCCCCCGGGACCGGGCCTCCGCAACGACGCCCACGGTCCCATCGGACTCCACGGTGAACTCCGCCTGGATCCCGCTGGGTGCCAGCCCGATCTCGGCGATCCGGAGGGCCCCGTCACTAAGGGAGAGGGAGCCCGAGGGTCGGAGGTCGCTGGGCTCGCCCCTGAGGACGATCCGGCCGTCGAGCCGCCCCTCCACCCGGTCGATGTCCTCCAGGAAGGCCAGGATCGTGGCAGCGGGGAGGTCCTCCACCAACAGCTCGATGTCCACCTCCCGATCCGGGAAGCGGTCCTCCACGTCCACCAGGGCCAGGTCCACCGGCCACGTCCCCGTGGCCGTGAGGAGCCGCTGACCGTCCTCGTCGATGTCCAGTCGGACCCTGGCCCTCCGGTCCCCGTAGTCGATGCCCCCCCGGATCTCGTCCAGCTCGATGCCGTCCCAGAGGAGGTCCAGGAGGACCAGGTCGCCCTCCAGGATGGGCGCCTCGGCCGGGCCGTCCAGGCGGACCGTGAGGTCCAGGACTCCCGACGGGGGCGCCTCGAGCTGCAGGAGGGCCCCGATCCGGTCCAGCTCCACATTGCGGACCTCCAGCACCGCGTCGGAGTCCCCCGCCCGGTCCACCACCCCGTCGATGCGGATCCGGACCGGGTCGGCATCCTCCCGCTCCCGGCGAACCTCCAGGTCGGAAAGCTGGAGGCGGGGCCCCTCCAGCCGGATCCCCGCCGTCCGGGCCAGCCGCCACTCGTCGCCGTCCACCCTGGCCTCAAGCCCGGACAGCTGGACCTCCAGCTCGTCGTCGCCATGGGCGAAGGCCCCCGCCACCCGGATCTCCTCATCCTCGCCGCGGGCCAGGGTGAAGTCGGCATCCCCTCCGCTCCCGTCCCAACGCCCCCCCCCCTGGATGCGGTCGAAGCTCCACCGGTCGAAGCTGACCCCTTCCAGCAGGGCGTCGGCCCGGAGGTCGAATGCCTCTACGGTATCGGCCACGGTGCGCCGGCCCTCCACCTCCACCCGGGCCGAGTCCAGCGCCATCCCGTTCCAGCGAGCGGAGGAGGCCACGACGCTGCCCCGCCCCGTTAGGTCCTCCAGGGACCCGGAGAGGACGAGTTCGCCGGAGGCCCGCCCTGCCATGCGGGCGGCCTCGACCCCTGGCAGGGTGTCGGGGTCCACCCCCTCCATGACGAGGATCTGGCGGTCGAAGTCCGTCAGGGTGTCGGCAGCGATGGCCTCTGCGGACAGGGTGTCGCCGAAAAAGGCGGGTCCCAGCGAGGCGAGCTCGTCCACACTCCAGACCGCCCGGATTTCGCCGTCGGGGACGCCGTCGGCCCGGAGGGCCAGGTCGCCGGACCCGTCCACCCGGATGAAGGGGGCCTCCAGAGCAAGGGTGTCCACCACCAGGCGTCCGGCCGAGGCCCGGAGGCGGGTGGAGAAGGCATCCACCTCCGACTCGCCTACCCGGCTCCCGGAGAGGTCCATGGTGGCGCTCGCCTCCAGTGACTCCAGATCGAAGCTCCGCCCCTCCACCTCCACCATGCCCCGCAGCTCGGTGGGGTCGGGGAGCCCGTCCAGGACGGTGCGGAGGTCGAACCCTTCCGTCTCCACCTGCAGGGCATACCCGGCTGCAGGGTCCCTCATGTCCGTCCGGCCTCCGAAGGCCAGGGTTCCACCCGCGGCGTCCAGCCGCCCGGCCACCTGCAGGTCCCGGAGCCAGCCGTCCGCCCGGAGCGAGCCCCGGAGGGTACCCACCTCCTGGAGGTCGAGCTCCAGGGCCTGCACGACTTCATCCGTCTCCAGTGGATCCAGGAGGGCGCCCATGTCCAGCCGGACCTCCTCGCCCCGCACAAGGACCTCTCCATCCAGGAACACCCGGGAGGAGGGGCCTCCGTCCAGCTGGTGGACGGCGTCCAGCTCCACCAGCATCCCCTCCGAGAGCCGTCCATCCAGTCGGGCCAGGGCCGACCCCGAGCCCCGGAAGGGGACATCGGGGAGGAACCGGGTCACCAGGGCCCAGTCCAGCGGATCCATCCGGACCCGCCCGTCCCGCACCCCGGGCTCCTCCCCGTCCAGGAGTAGGGTGCCCCCCACCTCTGCGGCCAACGTCTGTCCGTCCTCCGTCCAGCGGGCATCGGCGTCCAGGAGGAGCCGGTCCAGCGGCCCGGAGAAGGCGAACCGCCCGGCCACCGTCCCGGTCACGGGGAGGGGCTCCTCCAGCCAGGGCTCCAGGAGGGCCAGGTCCAGCTCCCCCATCTCCAGCTCCGAGTCCGTGAAGGCCAGTGCAGGGACCAGATCGAGGCCCACCCGGCCGGTGACGGGCTGCCCCTCCACTTCCAGGTCCAGATCGGACAGCTGCCAGCTCCCCCCGGTGACGGGTCCCTCTCCCCGGATCGCCAGCGATCCGGTGGCCGACGGGAGCCGGGGCTCGATCCAGCGGAAGTCCGCCAGGTCCAGCGTCCTGGCCGTGGCGTCCACGTCCAGGGCCAGCTCCTCGCCGCCCCACTCCAGCCCCACCTCCCCCGACAGTGTGGAGCCCGGGAGGACCAGCTCCCGGGCCTCGATCTGAAGCCCGGTGGCCGTCCGGCGGAGTTCGCCCCGGAACCCGTCCACCCGGAAGGCATCCACCAGGACCTGCCCCGTGCCCTCCAGGTGGTCGAAGACGAACCGCTCCCCGTCCCGCTCCGGGTCCAGGAGGTCGGCCCGGCGCAAACGGGCATCGATCCCCTGAAAGCTCATCCTCCGGTAGAGTCCGTCCATGTCAGGGAGAGCCTCCACCACCATCCCCTCCGGAGGTGCCTCCGGATCCGTGTCCTGCGGGAGGGGGGAGCGGATCACCACGCTCCCGTCCCGGACCCGGACCCTGCGGAGCGAGACCTGCAGGGTGGACGGTTCGTCCACCTCGTCGGCGGGGTCCATCACCTCGTCGTCCTCTTCGTCCCGGGGCTCTTCCTCGGGGGCCTCCGGGTCCACCTCGTCCTCCGGGCCCAGGAGGGGCCGGAAGACACGCTGCAGGTTCGAGGCCTCGTCTCCGTGAAGGGTCTCCAGCACGAAACGGGGGCGCCAGAGCTCCGCAGGGGAGATCACCACGTCGCCCCGAAGGAGGCCCCGCACCGAGTAGCCCACCCGGACCGAATCCGCCTCCAGGAGGGGCCGACCCGCCGGGTCTCGTATGGCCACCTCCTCCAGGGTGAAGCCCCGGAGGAGACCGGCAGAACGGATCCCACCCACGGCCACCTCGCCGTCCACGAAGCGATCCGTCTGCCCCAGCGCCGTCCGGAGGACCCAGTTCTGGCCGGGCTCCGACTGGAGGAGCCAGAAGGCCAGGGCCGCACCGGCCAGGAGGAGGAGGGCTAGCCCCCCTCCGAACCAGGCCAGCGCCTGCAGCCCACGGCGGCGCTTCCGCTCCTCCGTCCGGGGCTCCTCCTCCATCCCGGCTTCCTTCTCCGTCCCGGTCTCCCGGGTCCCGCCGCCGTCAGAAGGCATGGCCGATGGAGAACTGGAACTGGAGGCGACGGAGGCCGAAGCCCCGGTCCTCCTCGGTGATGAGGGGCTGGTCCAGTCGGGCGAGTTCGTCCTGGACCACCCAGTCGATGGGCTCCGACGTCTCGGGGTCCACCAGGCGGCGGTCCGGGTCGTCTCCCACCCGGAAGGGACGGATGGACGAGGTCACCACGGGCCGCACCAGGCGTGCGGCCGGCCGGTAGGCGATGTCCACCCGGATGGGTCCGATGGGCGTGGAGTAGCGGAGGCCGATGCCCGGCGTGAAGACGATGTCGCCCTCGTCCAGGTCCGACGGCTCGGCCCATACCTGCCCGAAGTCCACAAAGGCCACCCCGCCGAGGTCGGAGTTCCGGATGGGGAAGCGGAGCTCCAGGTTCCCCTCCAGGACCGCGCTCCCCCCGGTGGGCCGCGCCTGGACCCGGTCCGGGTCCAGTCCGGCGGGGTCGCAGCTGCGGTCCGCCACCTCCTGGGGGCTGCAGATGGCCCCGGCAGCCCCGTTCTCGCTCCCTGGAGCCGGGAAGACCAGGTCCTCCACCGTCGCAGTGACCACCTCGGGGCCCAACTGGTTCTGAGGGTACCCCCGCACCGAGTTGGCCCCCCCGGCATAGAACCGGGTCTGGGGGTGGGCGATGGCCTGCCCCTCCCGGTCCGTGCCCCTGAAGCCCCGGAAGGACGACGCCCCGAGCCAGCCCCCCCGGATCCGGGTCCCCAGCACCACGTCCCGGGGGAGGGACTGGAACCAGGTGGCCTCGGCCACGACCCGCTCGTAGTCGAAGTCCGAGAGGGTGAAGCGGGAGGCATGGGAGACCTCGCCGGCCACCGTGTAGCCCCGGGTGGGGGACACGGCCCGGTCCGTCTGGTCCCGGGAGAAGCCCAGGGTCAGTGGGGCGAGCCGGTTCCCGGCCTCGAGGACCACGATCTCGGCAGTGGAGCACACCAGGAAGTTCGTGCAGAAGAAGACGTCCGCCGCCGACAGCGAACTCAGCTGGGGCTGGTACGAAAGGGAGGCCGGCGAGTCCCGGCCCACGATGCGGGTGAGCCCCACGGTAAGCCCCAGCCCCTCCCGAATGTAGACGTCGGGTACGCTGGCCCGCTCTGCGAAGGCGGTGGCATTCAGGGTGTTCCGGGGGGAGAAGATCCAGGGCTGGACGAACTCCACCGAAGCGAGCCAGTTCAATCGGGCAAAGTCGCCGGTGCCCGCCCCCGAACAGATGGAGTCCTCCAGGGTGGGGGCCAGGAGGTTCGAGGTCCGACCCCGGACCTGGAGCCGCCGCGCGCCCCCCAGGAAGTTGCGGCTCGCCCACCGGGCTTCCGTGGTAAAGCAGTCTGCCGTGTTCCACCCCCCGCCGGCCCGCACCCGGTGTGTATCTCCCTCCCCCACCTGCACCCGAACGGAGACGATGGAGTCGGGGTCGCCCTCCAGGCCCCGGGTCACGGAGACCTGCCGGAAGATGTCCAGCCCGTAGAGGTTGCGCTGCCCCTGCAGGATGAGCTCCCGGGAGTAGACGTCTCCCTCGCCAAAGGGGAGCATGCGAAGGATCACGGCTTCCTCCACCTCCTCGTTCCCCGTGACCTCGATTCGGCCGAAGGTGGCCCGGGAACCAGCGAACACATCGAGCTCTACCTCACCGTCCCGGGTGCCGGAAGGGATGAAGAGGTTCGGGAAGACTTCCGCCTCGGGGTACCCCCGGTCCTGGAGGCGCCCGGTGAGGGTGTCCTGGGCCGCCTGGATCTCGATGCGGTTCATGGGGTCACCCACCTGGATGGGCAGCCCGCTCCGCAGGGCGGACGGGTCGATCCCCTCCAGCTCGTCAATCCCCGTCACGTCGAAGGTCCGTACCCGCACGGGCTCGCCCTCGGTGATGCGGAAGGCGATATCCAACTCCAGCTCGGCGCGACGGGTGAGGACCGTGTCCACCTGCACCTCCCGGTACCCCCGCTGGTAGTAGTAGGCGAAGAGTCGCACCCGATCCAGGTCGAAGGCCCGGGGGTTCAGGGTGGCCCGGTCCAGGGCAAACTCTGCGTCGAACCAGCAGAAGGCCTGGAGGAGAAGGGACCGACACTGGGTGGGCCGGGTGGCGATGGCCCCTGCCAGGGCCCGGTCCGGGAAGGCCCGGTTCCCCTCGAAGGAGAGAGAGGTCACCTCCGGACGGTTCGGAGTCTGGGCCCCCAGGGCTTCGGGGAGCCCCAACCCGACTCCCGCCAGGACCACGACGGACAGGAGCACCAGGAGTCGGTGGCTCATGCCACCTTTCCCCCGCCAGGCGCGGCGGTGCCGTCCTGACCCAGCCAACTGAAGGGCGGCCGGGGGAACACGTGGTGGGAGAAGGGGCGGAATCCCCCATCCTCCCGGAAGTGCATGAGGTGCTCCACTTCGATTCGGGCACCCTCCACCCGGATCTCGTTGAAGGAGTTCTTCTCCTGCTCCCGCGCCCGTCCCCGCCGAGACGTGGTGGTCCCGCTCTGCACGATGACGATCCCCCGGTTCCGGTCTGCCCCCGGGTGCACGTCCAGGGAGTTCCCGATGTAGGCCCGGTGGAGGTGCCCCCCCAGGACCAGCTGCACCCCCATGGACTCCAGCGCCTCCAGGATCTGCCGCGCCCGAGGCAGGGGGCGGTCTCCCTGGTAGTCCGGCGCCGGAGCCAGGTGGTGATGGGCCACCAGGATCCGTACATCCTCCGGGGGCGAGGCATCGAAGGCCCGTCGGGCGAATTCCAGCTGTCGGGAGCCGAGGCGCCCGTTGGTGATGGCTCGCCGGGGGGCCGCCGAGTTCAGGGACACCACGGTGGCCCCGGGCACCCGGGTGACCCGGTCCAGCTCGGGGTGGATGAAGCGCCGATAGTTTCTGAAGGGCGAGAGGAGCCGCTCCGCCACGCGCCAGAGGGGCACGTCGTGGTTCCCCGGCGTGACCACGATGGGGAGGTCCCGGGGGAGGCCGTCCAGCCAGGACCGGGCCTCCCGGAACTCCGCCACCTTCGCCCGCTGGGTGAAGTCCCCCGAGAGGACGAGGAGGTCGGGGCTCCGCTCCAGGGTGGCCTCCAGGAAGGCCCGGGCCATGGCGGGGTCGTGGGGACGCCCGAAGTGGATGTCCGAGCCGTGGACGATGCGCAGCATCAGGAGGGGACCTTCGCCGGCCCGGCCCCGCTCCACTCCACCAGGCCCGGGAGGGGGAGGTTGGGGTCTGCCGTGAGGTCGGGGGGCGCCAACCGACCGGCCCGGAGGTGGAAGAGACCGGCCCGGGCGATCATGGCGGCGTTGTCCACCGAGAGGCGGATGGAGGCGTGGAGGAGAGGCACCTCGGGCCCCAGCCGCCGTCGGGCCTCCTCCCGCAGGGCCCGGTTCGCCGACACCCCCCCGGTGACGAGGAGCTTCGGCGCCCCCGTCACCTCCAGGGCCTGCTCCGCCCTGGAGACCAGGACGTCGATGGCCGCCGCCTGAAAGCCCGCAGCCACATGGGCGCGCTCCTCCTCCAGGGTGCCGGCCTGCCGTAGTTCGTCCACCCGGGTGGCCACGGCGGTCTTGAGCCCCGAGAAGGACACGTCCAGGAACCCCGGCTCTCCCGGGTCCCTTCGAGGCCGTAGCATGGGGCGGGGGAAGCGGTGCCGCTCCGGGTCCCCCTCCAGGGCCAACCGCTCCACCTGGGGGCCGCCGGGATAGGGGAGGTCCAGGAGTCGGGCCACCTTGTCGAAGGCCTCGCCGGCGGCGTCGTCCCGGGTGCGCCCCATGAGCTCGTAGCGCCCCCACTCGGGGACGTTCAGGAGGAGGGTGTGCCCACCGGACACCAGGAGTGCCACGAAGGGCGGCCGTGCCTCCGGGTCCTCCACGACGGGCGCGAACAGGTGCCCCTCCAGGTGGTGGACGGGCACCAGCTCGCACTCCGCCGCCAGCGCGGCCCCCTTGGCCCAGGACACCCCCACCAGGAGGGCCCCCACCAGGCCGGGCCCGGCGGTGACGGCGATGGCATCCACCTCCGAAAGAGAGGTCCCCGCCTCCTCCAGTGCCCGGGCCACGACCCCGTCGATGGCCTCCAGGTGGGCCCGGGCGGCCAGCTCCGGCACGACCCCGCCCCACACGGTGTGCTCGTCCTGGGACAGGATCACGTGGCTCCGCACGTGGCGCTCCCCCGCCAGGATGGCAGCGGAAGTCTCGTCGCAGGAGGTCTCGATCCCCAGGAGGACCGGATCGCTCATGGACTCCCCTCCCCGGGCTCGGCCACCACCAGCACCACCTCCGACGGGGTGGGGGTCCCCCGTACGAACTCCGGGAGTCCCTCCAGGCGGAAGGGGACACCGATCTCCTCGCCGGGCTCGGGGAGGTTGTCCAGGTCCACCAGGGGCACCAGGCGGAGGGTGCCGGGCTGCACCGGACGGATCCGGGACGGGGCACCGGAGAGCTGCACGGTCCAGGTGGAGGGCACCTCCTGGAAGAGCTCCGCCACCTCCCGGTCCAGGGACACCGGTACGCCCTCCACGTCCCGCTCCTCCCGGCGCTCCACCTGCACGTTCAGGTCCACCGACATGGGAAGGACCTGGAGGCCCGACACCCGGGCCGTGTCCACCCGCATGGCCCGGGGCCCCGAGGTGCTCACTCCCGTCAGGTCCAGGGGCTCCAGGCGGATGGAGTCCCGCTCGCTCAGCAGGGAGCGCCGGCCCGTGACCCGGACCTCGCCGGGCTCGGGCCGGGGCCAGGCCCGGAGCGCCAGGGTATCCGGGAGTTGCCCTTCCAGGCGCCAGGCCACCGGGAGCGAAGTCCGATCCACGGGCTCGAAGCGGAGGGCCACCGTGGCGGGCTGGATGTCTTCTACCCGGAGCCCGGGGCGGTCCTGCATGCGGACCCACTGGTTACGCACAACCACCGTGGTGTCGGAGCCCTGCACGTCGTCCACCGGGACCAGGATGGTGGGCCGCTCGGCGATGAGCCGGGCCAGGTCACCGGACTCCCCGCTGAACCGGATCTCCACCGTGGCCGGCTCCGGGTCTCCGTCCATGACCCACTCCGGATCGCTCAGGTCCACCCGCACCGGGACCGTGAGGGTCTGGCGCCCCGGGGCCTCCACCCGCACGGAGAACCAAAGGAGCACCGCGATCCCCAGGGCGGAGACCTTCAGCGTCCAATTTCGGGTGAACATGGTGGAGAGAGAGCTCACGGGTCAGGTCTCCCCGTCCAGGAGCCGCCGGATGAAGGTCACGTACTGCTCCCGGTCCCAATCCGTGGCACCGGCCACCTTCCGGTAGATCACCCCGTCCCGCCCGATGACGAAGGACTCGGGGAGGGCCCGGGTCTGGTACGTCCGCTGGATCCGCCCCGAGGGGTCGTGGAGGATGGGGAAGGTGAGGGCCAGGGAGTCGGCGAACGCACCCACGTTCCCACCGGGGTTCCCCATGGGGTCACGCTGGCCCACGGGGGCATCCACGCTGACGGCCACGATCTCGAAGTCCTCGCCCTCGAACATCTCGTAGAGGCGCTGCATGGAGGGCATCTCGTAGCGGCACGGGGGGCACCAGGTGGCCCAGATGTTCAGGAGCACCACGTTCCCCCGCCAGTCCTCGAGCCCGGCCGGCTCGCCAGCCAGGGTCACGGCCTCGAAGGCCGGGGCCACTGCACCGGGACCCACGGGCTGGAACCGGTCCCGGTTCAACCACGCAAAGCCCACCACGGCCAGCGCCAGGGCGATGGCCACGAAGTAGGGCAGGTTCGAGGACCTTGGGGCTTCGGACTGGTTCATGTCTCCTTTCCGTTCGTTCCTACCTGAAGAATCCGCGGCGGCCCAGGATGATCCGGACCGCACTTCCCCGGGGCGACTCCTCCCCGGCCTCGGGGTGGCTCCCGATGACCTCCCGCTGGGAGAACCCGAAGCGCCCCTGCACCTCCACCTCGCCCACCTCGAAGCCCGCATCCTCCAGCCGGGCCCGGGCCTGCTCCTCCGAGAGCCCCACCAGGTCGGGGATCTCCACCAGGGGCGGCCCCAGCGACACGGTCATCCGGATCTCCGAGGGCACCACCAGGAGGGTGCCGGCCTCGGGCTCGGTGGCCACGATCCGCCCCTCCCGTTCATCGGCCTCCACCGAATCCACCTGCACCTCGAAGCCGGTGGTCCGGAGGATCGTCTCGGCCCGGTCCGCCCGGAGCCGGGTCACGTCGGGCACCGGGAGTCGCTCCGGCCCCAGGCTCAGGGTGAGCTCCACCGAGCCCCCGGGCCGGATGAGCTGTCCCGGGAAGGGGGACTGCCCCACGATCTGCCCCTCGGTGCGCCCCGGATGGCGAATGGAGTCCACCACCGCCACCTCGAGGCCCCGATCCGCCAGGAGTCCCAGAGCCTCGTCCAGGCCCCCCCCCCGGAGGTCGGGGACCTCCGCCAGGTCGACGCGCTCCCGCTCGGGCCCGGGGAACACGACCTGCGTGGCGTAGAGGTACCCGGTGCCCGACCCCAGGAGGAGGAGGATCGCCCCCGTGAGGATCGCCCGGGGCCCGGAGAACCACGAGCCCCCTCCGCCCTTCCCCTTCCGGGACCGACTCCTCTTCCGGGGGCGTCCGCCCTCCTTCCGGCCCGAGCCGGAGGAGCGGGACTTGCCCCTCCGTCTCCGCATGGAACGTCCGATGTCCATCGTCTCAGGTGTCTCCGTCATGCCCGTTTGGGTCCGGGGCCCGGACCAGGCGGGCCGCAAAGGCCCCGTCGCCTCCCTCCGCCCCGTGTGCCCCCGCTGCCGCCCCCGCTCCGGGGCGGATGTCCAGGACCCCGTCCGGGGCTAGGCGGAACTCCGGGTGCCGGGCCAGGAACGCCGTCACCCGATCCATGTTCTCCTCGGGCTCCAGGGTGCACGTTGAATATACCAGCTGCCCTCCGGGACGCACCGCCGGGGCCGCCCCGTCCAGGAGTTCGTCCTGGAGCCTCGCAAGCGCCTGGATCCCCGCCTCCGAAAGCCGCCAGCGGAGGTCCGGGTGCCGGGCCAGCGTTCCCGTACCCGAACAGGGCGCATCCAGGAGGACCAGGTCCTGGGACCCGAGGGCCAGGGGTGGATGGCGGGCATCCGCCACCACCACCCCCACGCGCAGCCCCAGCCGGTCCCGATTCTCCACGACCCGCCGGAGCCTGGCCTTCGACACGTCGGCAGCCACCACTCGGGCGCCCGACGCCGCGAGTCCCATGGCTTTACCGCCGGGGGCGGCGGAGAGGTCCGCCACCCGGTCTCCGGGCCCGGCCCCGATCCACTTCGTCACGGCCCGGGAGGAGGGGTCCTGGACCAAGGCCTTCCGCCCGGCCCGCCCTTCCTCTTCCAGTGCCTGCCCCGGATCTTCTCCCGGGGCGAGCCGCACGGCCTCGCCGTCCGGGAGGGCCACGATCCAGGTCTCGGGGATGCGGTTCCCCGCCGCCACCACCCGGGCCGCCTCCTCGGGTCCCCACGCTGCCACCCACCGCTCCACGAGCCAACGGGGATGCGATCCCCAGGTGGAGAGGTGCCCCACCGGGTCCTCCTCCAGCGAGGGGAAGCGCTCCGGCCCCCCTCCGGCCTCCGCCAGCCGACGGAGGACGGCGTTGGCCAGCCCTGCGGCCCCCCGCCCCCGGGACGCCCGCACCTGCCCCACGGTCTGGGACACTGCGGCGTGGTCCGGCACCGACCCCAGGAGGACGAGCTGGGCCGCCCCCATCCGGAGGAGCTCCAGCACGTCGGGGTCCAGCCGGTCGAGCCCCCCCTTCACGTGGAGGGAGAGGAGGTGGTCCAGCCGCCCCCGGTACCGCTCCACCCCCCGGACGAGCTCGTGGACCCAGGCCCGGTCCCGCTCCTCCAGCCCCTCCACCCCGTCGTGGAAGGCCTCGTCCAGCTTCCGGCCCCGACGCACGGCCACCAGGATCCGCAGGGCGGCCCGGCGGGGAGGCGTGGAGGTGCTCATGAGGGGAGGGGGGCCGGGCTCAGCCCAGCATCCCCCGCTCCGGGGAAGACGGCACTGCGATCTCCCGCTTCGGCATCCGGCCGGCCAGCCAGGCCAGGCGCCCCGCACGGGTGGCCAGCCGCATGGCCGTCGCCATGGCCACCGGGTCGTCGGCCACCGCCACCGCGGTGTTCATGAGGAGCCCGTCCACCCCCTGCTCCATGGTGGAACAGGCGTCGGAGGCCGTCCCCACCCCGGCATCCACGATGACGGGCACCTCCAGCCGGTCCTTGATCTCGCGGATGTAGTAGGGGTTCACGAGGCCGAGCCCGCTCCCGATGGGGCTCGCCAGGGGCATGACGGACACGCATCCGGCGTCCTCCAGCCGGAGGGCCGTGATCAGGTCGTCGTTCGTGTAGGCCATGACCTTGAACCCCTCCCCCACCAGGACCTTCGCGGCCTCCAGCGTCGCATGTACGTCGGGAAGGAGGGTCCGCCGATCGCCGATGACCTCCAGCTTGATCCACTCGTTGAAGCCGGCGGCCCGGGCCAGGCGGGCGTAGCGGATGGCCTCGTCGGCCGTGTAGCACCCCGCCGTGTTTGCCAGGAGGAAGAACTCCTCCGGGTCCAGGTGGTGCAGGATCCCCTCCTCGGTGGTCCGGTCCAGGTCCACCCGCCGCACCGCCACCGTGACCATCTCGGTGCCGCTGGCCCGGAGCGCCCGGAGCATGGTCTCGTTGTCCGCATACTTCCCGGTGCCCAGGATCAGCCGGCTGGAAAAGCTGTGCCCCCCCATCTCCAGGGGGGTGTCCGTGGAGGGGGCATCAGGGACAGGGACGCCGGCAGGGGTTCGGTCCGAGGCCTTCGGGGCATTGGTGTCGGTCATGATGGGGTCCGATCTGCAGGGTTCGAGGGGTACGTGTTCAAGTGGGCAGAGGAGGGTTCGGGTCAGGGCCGGCCGGGCGCCGCGTCCAGGCCGGGCCGGGGCGACTTCCCGGGGCTGGCTCGCCTCCGGTGGGAGGCCGGTCCTGGCAGCGGGGCCCGCCCACGGGACGGCCTTCCGCCAGGAGCGCGTGGGCCGCCGCCTCAGCCGCCGCCCACGAAGTGGACGAGCTCCAGGGTGTCGCCCTCCTCCAGGGTGACGCTGGCGTAGCGCTCCCTGGGGACGATCTCCCGGTTCCGCTCCACCACGATCATCTCGGGACGGAGTTCCAGCTCCTCCAGGAGCCCGGCGATGGTGGCGTCGTCCGCCACCGTGCGGGTCTTCCCGTTCACAACGATCTCCTTCATGGACTGCCTCCGTGTTCGTCGGGGGTTCCGGGGTCGGGCTCCGAGCCGCTCTCTGGCGAGGGATCCTGCGCCGGGTCAGGTGCCGGGTCCTGCACCGGGTCCTTTGCCGGGTCCGGAGCCTGGCCCAGTGCCTCGTCCAGCGCCTGCAGGAAGCGGGTCACCGCGGCGGCCGGGTCCACCTCGGCCCAGACCCCCCGGAGGACGGCCACGCCGTGGCCCCCGGCGGTCAGGACCGGGGCCACCCGGGAGGGATCGATCCCTCCGATCCCGATGCGGGGCGGGGCCTGGGGGCCGAACCCCCGTCCCACGGCCCGGGGTCCCGTGCCCCGGCGCCCCGGGTGCGAGGCCGTGGGCCACAGGGTGCCCACCACCAGGAAGTCGGCGGCAGGGTCCGCCGCCCGGGCCGGGTCCAGGTCGTCGTCGCCTCCCCTCCCCACGGACTGGCCGATGAGGAGGGAGCGCGCCAGCCCATCGGGTCCCGCAAGCTCCCGACCCCGGGCGTCGTCCAGGAGCACCCGGACCTCGCCGGGGGGAAGGCTCCGCCGACCCAGCTGGACTCCGAACACCTCTACCCCGGGGGCGGCCCGGAGGGCGAGCGCCACATCCACCCGGTCGTTCACCACCAGGCGGACTCCGTGGGCCCCCGCCGGCTTTGCCGCCACCAGGCCGGCCCGGAGGAGGCGGCCCCCATCCCAGCCCGGTGCCCGGAGGTGGAGGGCGATCCGCGAGCCGCCGGCGCGGCATACTGCCTCCAGGGCCGGCGACGGCGCACCTCCGTCCACCAGCCCGGCCAGGACCTCGTCGTCGGTGACCAGGTGGAGCCTGGGAATCTCCTCGGGGCTCCCCGGGGCCGTCATGGCGATCCGCCCTCCGGGGGCGTGGACGGGGGGTCGGGCGGGGCCTGCGGACGCTGGGAGGCCGCCGCCGAGGCGGCATCGTCGGGGGCGCGCGCTTCGTCGGCGGGCGGGTCGTGAGCCGGCGGGTCCAGGCGGTCGCCGGGGGCGGCGCCTCCGCCCCGGAGCCAGTCGGCGGCCGCCATGCGGCGCTTCCCGGCGGGCTGGACCTCCTCCACCCGGACCCGACCGGCGTGGTCACCGGTGCCCGCTGCCACCAGGAGGCCCTCCTCCCCGGAACCGGGAAGGACCGTGCCGGGGGCCGGGACGGCCGAGCCTCCTGCGGCGCCCGGTGCGCCCTCCCCCGAAACCCCCTGGGGCGCGTCCTCCGACGCCCCCCCGAACGCCTCCTCCGACCCCGGTGCCGCTGCCTCCTCCGCCTCCGCCACCACCGGGCGGAAGAGCTTGAGGGGCTCGCCGTCCAGGGTCGTCCAGGCGCCGGGCACCCGGTCCATCCCCCGGATGTGGTCGGCCACCTGCCGGGGGGTGCGGGACCAGTCCACGCGGGCCGTGTCCCGGTCGATCATGGGGGCCCAGGTGACCCGGCTCTCGTCCTGGGGTTCGGCTTCGGCCTCGCCCAGCTCCATGAGGGCCAGCGCCTCCACCAGCGCCTCGGCGCCCAGCTCGGCCAGGCGGAGGGTGAGGTCGGAGGTGGTGTCCCGGGGGCCGATGGGGGTGGAGCGGCGGAGGAGGACCGGACCGGAGTCCAGCCCCTCGGTCATCTGCATGATGCTCACCCCCGTCTCCCGGTGGCCCCGGATGATGGCCCAGTGGATGGGGGCGGCGCCCCGGAGCTCGGGGAGGAGGGAGGCGTGGACGTTCACCGAGCCCAGCCGGGGCAGCTCGAGGACGTCTGCCTTGAGGATGTGCCCGTAGGCCGCCACCACCGAGAGGTCGGGGGCCAGGGCGTGGAGCTGGGCCAGGAAGCTGTCGCCCCGGGGACGGTCCGGTGTGAGGACGGGGATGCCCCGGGCCAGCGCTGCCTCCTTCACCGGGGAGGGGCGGAGCTTGCGCCCGCGGCCGGCCGGTCGGTCCGGCTGGGTGACCACGGCTACCACGTCGTGTCCCTCGCCGTCCAGGGCGGCCAGGGAGGGGAGCGCGAAGTCGGGGGTGCCCCAGAAGACGATGCGCACGGTGGCTCAGCCCTCCCGGTCCTGGTGCTTCCGGTACTTCCGGAGGACCATCCGGCGCTTGAGGGCCGAGAGGTGGTCCAGGAAGAGGACCCCGTCCAGGTGGTCCAGCTCGTGGAGGAGGGCCCGGGCGAAGAGGCCCTCGCCGGTGACGGTGATGGGGGCGCCGTCGGGATCGAAGCCCTCCAGGGTGGCCCGGTAGGGGCGGGTGACGACCTCGCTGACCCCGGGGATGCTCAGGCAGCCCTCCGGCGACTTCTCCGTCTCGTCGGAGGCCTCCACCAGGCGGGGGTTCACCAGGGCCACGCGGCCTTCGGGGCCGACCTCGTGGCGCACGTCCACCACGAAGACCCGGCTGGAGACCCCGATCTGGGGCGCGGCCAGCCCGGCCCCCTCCTCGTGGACCATGGTGTCGAAGAGGTCCCGGACCAGGGCCTTGAGCTCGTCGTCGAAGGCCTCCACCGGGGCGGCCTCCTCCCGGAGGACGGGGTCGCCCAGGTAGCTCAGGTCGCGGATCGCCATCAGGCCTCCGCGGGATCGCCCAGCTTGCGAGCCACCTTGGAGCGCTCCAGGACGATGCGGGTGTTCTCGCCGGTGCGGATGGTGACCTGGTCCTCGGTGAGGTGGACCACGGTTCCCACGATGCCGCCATCCGTGATGACATCGTCGTTCTTCCGCAGGGCAGCCACCATCTCCCGGTGGCGCTCCGCCTCCTTTCGCTGGGGGCGGATGAGGAGCCAGTAGAAGATGAGGAAGATGAGGGCGATCTGGACCATGACGATCCAGAAACCGCCTTCGCCGTCGGCCATGGCGAGGAAGAGAGGGCTCATGTGGGGTTCGGGGGTCCGTTGGGTTGGGGGGGAGGCGGGGCGGGACTACGTGCTCCGACGTTTTGCGCGGGTCGCACGGTACCGCTCCAGCCAGTCGGTGCTCCAGCCCTGAAAGGTACCATCGATGATGCGCTGCCGGGACTCCTCCGCAAGCCGGATGAGGAAGCGGAGGTTGTGGATGGAGATGAGGCGGTGGGCGAAGGCCTCCCCGGCCACCAGCATGTGGCGGAGGTAGGCCCGGTCGAAGGTGAGGCAGGTGTAGCAGTCGCAGCCCGGGTCCACGGGGGCGGTGTCGTCCTGGAAGCGGGCGGCCTTCAGGTTCACCTGGCCCTCGGCCAGGGTCCAGGCCGTACCGTGGCGGGCGTTCCGGGTGGGGGCCACGCAGTCGAACATGTCCACCCCCCGGCCGATGGCCTCCAGGAGGTCGTCGGGGTAGCCCACCCCCATGAGGTAGCGGGGGCGGTCCTCGGGGAGCTCGGGGTGGAGGACCTCCAGGGTGCTCCACATCTTCGGCTTGGGCTCGCCCACCGAGAGGCCGCCAATACCCAGGCCGGGCCAGTCGCCCATGGAGAGGACGTCCCGGGCCTGGTCCCGGCGGAGGTCGGCGTAGACGTTCCCCTGGAGGACGGGGAAGAGGGCCTGCACCGGGGCGGCAGGGCCGTCGTCGTCACGGTCCCGGAGTTCCAGGAAGCGGGTGCGGCATCGCTCCAGCCAGGCCAGGGTGCGCCGGTTGGCCGCCTCGGCCACGCTCCGGTCGCATCCGCCGGGGGGGCACTCGTCGAAGGCCATGATGACGTCGGCCCCCAGGGCCCGCTCCACCTCCATGACGGATTCCGGGGTGAAGAGGTGGGTCGTGCCGTCGATGTGGTTCTGGAAGGCAACGCCCTCGTCCCGGATGTCGTTGATGTGCCCCAGGCTGAAGACCTGGAAGCCGCCGGAATCGGTGAGGATGGGCCCCGGCCACCGCATGAAGTCGTGGAGCCCCCCCAGGCGCCGGACCCGCTCGTGGCCCGGCCGGAGGAAGAGGTGGTACGTGTTCGCCAGGATCATGGAGGCGCCCACGTCCTCCACCTCGCCGGGGGAGAGGGTCTTCACTGCCCCCAGGGTGCCCACCGGCATGAAGACCGGGGTTTCCACCGGGCCGTGGGGCGTGTGGAAGGTCCCCCGCCGGGCCGGGCCGTCGGTGGCGTGGAGCTGGAACTGGAAGGGGCCGATGCCGGGCATGGAGGGGAGCAGTGGGGGCGGGATGTGGGGGGGTGAAGGAGGCCGAAAGGTAACGAATCACCGGAACGCCGGGCGGGGGGGCCGGTACGCATGGGGGCCCGGTGCCTGACGTTTCGGGCCTCGCCCTCGGGCCTCGCCCGGGCCTGACGTTCGAGCCTGCCGCTCGAGCTTCACGGGCCCTCGACCCCCTCGTGCCCCCAGCCCCCGACCCCATGGCCTTGCACTCCACCCCGCAGGCGTCCCATCCCGCCCGTGACCTCCGGCTTTCCGCCCCCTTCCGACTCCCGGCCCTCCTGGCCGCGCTGGCAAGCCTCTTCCTGATGGCAGGCTGCGACTCGGACCCGGCGGCACCCGACGACCCGGACCCCGACCCGGAGCCCCTGCAACAGGTGATCTGGGAGCTGGCCGCCGTGGGGGGTGACGCCGGGCCGGGACTCTCCGCGACCCTCACCCTCTACGAGTACACGGCGGAGGAGTCGCTGGCCCGCCTGGAGCTGGCCGATGGCGTGCCGGGCATGGAGGGCGTGGCGCCGGCCCACCTCCACGCAGGCGAGGCAGGGAGTGGGGGGGGGATCGTTTACTTCCTGGGCGCGCTGGACCTGGCGGAGGGGGCGCCGGGGGAGAGCTGGGCCGTGGTCCCCGAGGCCTTCGAGGTCCTGGTGGAAGAGGACCTGCACGCCAACGTCCACTGGAGTCACGACGAGCTGGAGGACCTGCTGGCGCAGGGCGATGTGGGGGCGAACTCCGGGGTGGAGCCGGAAGACAGCGAGCTCACCCCGCCGGCGGTGCCCAACACCCTGGCCTGGGAGCTGGATGCGGTGGAGAACGACGGTGACCTCCTCCCCGACGGGGTGGCGGGCCACCTGATCCTGGTGGAGCTGGACGAGGAGCGAACGCTGGTGGAGGTCCGCCTGGACGGGGGCTCGCCGGAGACGGGAGCCGGGCACCCCGCCCATATCCACGAGGGTCCGGCCGGGGAGGGCGGAGGCATCCTGGAGTTCCTCACCCCGGTGGACGGGATGGCCGGGAGCCCGGGCTCGAGCTGGACCGTCCTGGAAATGACGCTGGCGGAGCTGGATGCCCTGGACGCCCACGTGAACGTCCACCAGGACCCCACCTCCCTGGAGGTGCTCATCACCCGGGGCGACGTCGGGCTGAATGGCGAGGGAACCACCGTGCCCTGAGGGAGGGGGCGGGCCGGCCGCCCCCCCCGCGGGACCCCCGGGAATCGGGTTCGGAAAAACCCCGCCCGCTTGCCGGCGCGTGCAGGGTTTTGATCAATAATGGGCAATATCCTGCAACGAGTCAGATCGCAGACGACGCGTGCAGGGTTTCGTTCAATAATGGGCAAAAAGCGCACACACGAGGGGTTCGGCCGCCATCCGAAGACAGCCGACCGACAAGGGCCCGCCGACAAGAGCCCACACCCCCAACAAAACCGGCCCCTTCCCGCCCCGTCGAGGGGGCAGAAAGGGGCCGGGGGTCCAGCCTCGGTGAGCCGGTGGCCAGCTTTTCTGGGGCCGGGGTCCAGCTCAGGCCCGACCTGGAACTACAGCGTCGTCAGGACGTCGGCTGGAGCTGCTCGTAGATCTCCTCGATGCGGTCGAGGATCTCGCCGGCCTCGGGATCGATCTCGATCATCCGCTCCCGCTGCATGTCCTCGAAAGTCTGGATGTCGGCCTGGATGTCCTCTCGCTCGAGGACAGACTGCTGGGTGGTCTGGAGCTCCATCTGGAGCTGCTGGAACTCCATGCCCAGCTCCTCCTGGCGCTCCTGGTCACCGGCTTCCTGGGCAGTCATGAACTCGGACTCCAGCTCGTCCATGCGGGCCATGAGCTCCGGGGCCTCCTCGTCCATGGCCGACTCCACCTTCTGCTGGATCTCGGTGAGGCGGGCGGCGAGCTCCTCGTCCTGCATGGCCTCGTCCTGGACGGGGGCGATGCGCTGCTGGAGCTCCTGCGCCTCCGTCATGAGCGCCATCATCTCCTCGTCCATCTGGGGCTGACCCTGCTGCTGGGCCGGGTCGGCTCCCTGCTCCACTGCCGGGTCTGCCGGCGGCATGTCGCCGTCCATTCCGTCGTCCGCACCACAGGCGGCGACAGCAAGGACCGCCATCAGGGTGAGTGCACTGCGTGTCATCCTGCTCGTCATCGAAATGTCCTTTTCGGGCTCATGAGCTGTCGGCGCCACCCGACGGAGCGTCGGCGTCTTCAACCTAACCTTTAAACGACCGGGGATGCATCGTTCCGATCTCCGGCGGATCCGCCCGGGGCTCCGGCACGCACCACGTCGGGGGGGACGAGCATGGCGTCGCCGTACGAATAGAAGCGGTAGCCGGTCTCCACCGCCTCCCGGTAGGCGGCCCGAGTGCGGTGATAACCTGCAAAGGTGGCCACCAGCATCAGGAGGGTGGAGCGGGGGAGGTGGAAGTTCGTGAGAAGGCCGTCCACCACCTGCACCTTTCGCCCCGGTCGGAGGAAGAGCCGGGTCTCGCCGGAGCCCGCCTCCACCCGGCCCCCGTCCCCCCGTGCCGCCGACTCCAGGGTGCGGACCACGGTGGTTCCCACGGCCCAGATCCGCCCTCCCCGCTCCCGGGCCGCGTCCACGGCGAGGGCCGCCTCCGGGGGGACCTCCCAGCGCTCGGCGTGCATCCCGTGGTCCTCCACCCGCTCCGCTTCCACGGGCCGGAAGGTCCCGGGACCCACGTGGAGGGTGACCCGGGCCACCCGGACCCCCTCCTCCCGGAGTCGGTCCAGAAGCCCGTCCGTGAGGTGGAGGCCGGCGGTGGGCGCGGCCACCGAACCGGGCACCCGGGCATACACGGTCTGGTAGCGCACCCGGTCGATGTCCTCCTCCTCCCGCTCCAGGTAGGGGGGCAGGGGGAGCCGTCCCCATTGCTCCAGCGCCTCCTCCACCGGGAGTGCGCTCTCCAGCCGGACGAGGCGCCCGCCATCGGTCAGGCGGTCCAGGATGGCGACCTCGAGCCCGTCTCCCACCTGGACCCGATGGCCGGGTCGGAGCTTCCGTCCTGGCCGCACCAGGGCGTGCCAGGAGCGGGAATCCCCGCCGGGAGCGGGCTCCACCAGGAGGACCTCGGCCCGGGCCCCGGTGGTCTTCCGGCCCAGGAGCCGGACGGGAAGGACCCGGGTCTCGTTCAGGACCAGGAGGTCGCCGGCGGACATCCAGCCGGGGAGGTCCGGGATCTGGCCGTGCTCGGGTCCGCCGTCGGGGCGGAGGACCATGAGGCGGGCGTCCTCCCGTTTCCGGGCCGGGTAGCGGGCCACCAGCTCCTCGGGGAGGGGCCAGTCCCATGCCTCGATGCGGGAGAGATCGGGGGTGAGCTCCCCGGTCACGGTTCGAAGAGGGTGGACTGGTCCCCGGAGGAGTCATGGACGCCCGTGCCCCCAGCGCCTGTCCCACCGGCGCCCGCACCGCCATTTCCGGCCCCCCCGGAACCGGGGAGGTCCTCGGGGGGGTCGAACCCCAGCCGCTCCCAGCTCCGGGGGGTGGCCATCCGGCCCCTTGGGGTCCGCATGAGGAAGCCCTCCTGGATGAGGAAGGGCTCGTAGACCTCTTCCAGGGTGCCCTGGTCCTCGCCCAGCGCCACTGCCAGGGAGGAGAGCCCCACGGGCCCGCCCTGGAAGGTCTCCACCAGGGTCCGGAGGATGCGGCTGTCCATCTCGTCCAGCCCGTACTCGTCCACGTCCAGGAGGGCCAGGGCCTCCCGGGCCACCCGGGCATCGATGACGCCGTCGGCCCGGACCTGGGCGTAGTCTCGCACCCGGCGGAGGAGCCGGTTCGCCACCCGGGGCGTGCCCCGGGCCCGGCGGGCCAGCTCCCAGGCCCCCTCCTCGGTGGTCTCCACCTTCAGGAGGCCGGCACTCCGCTTCACGATGGCGGCCAGGTCCTCCGGCGGGTAGAAGTTGAGTCGCTGCACGATGCCGAAGCGGGCCCTCATGGGCGCGGTGAGGAGCCCGAACCGGGTGGTGGCCCCCACCAGGGTGAAGCGGGCCACCTCCATGGTCATGGTCTGGGCCTTGGCTCCCTCCGACAACCGGATCTCTACCTTGTAGTCCTCCATGGCCGGGTAGAGGAACTCCTCCAGGATGGGCCGGAGGCGGTGGATCTCGTCGATGAAGAGGAGGTCGCCGTCCTCCAGGTTCGTGAGGAGCCCCACCAGGTCCGCCGGCTTCTCCAGCACGGGGCCCGAGGTGGTCCGGATCCCCACCCCCATCTCGGCGGCCATGAGGGAGGCCAGCGTCGTCTTCCCCAGCCCGGGGGGGCCGTGGAAGAGGACGTGATCCAGGGGCTCGCTTCGGGCCAGGGCAGCTTCGATGGCGATCCGGAGGGACTGCCGGACCCGGTCCTGCCCGGTGAACTCGTCCATCCGCCGGGGGCGGAGGGTGGGGTCGAGCCCGTGGTCCTCCCCAAGGGCCTCGGGGGTCGTCACCTCGTGGCGTGCCGTCATGAGCGTGCCAGTCCCTTCCGGATGAGCGTTTCCACGTCGGCCCCGGGCTCGTCCCGCAGGACCCCCCGAACCGCCTCGTCGGCCTGGACGAAGGGCATGCCCAGGGCCACCAGGGCGTGGACGGCCTCCTGGGACGGCGCGGCCTCGGCTTCTTCGGCCATCCCCGTCAGCTCCACGAGTTCGGCCACCTTCTCCGAGAGGTCCAGGACCAGGCGCTCCGCCTTCTTCTTCCCGATCCCGGGCACCTGGACCAGGGCCGTCACCTCGCCGTCGGCGATGGCCCGGGCCAGGCGGGGGGCCGGAAAGGTGGAGAGCATGGCGATGGCGATCTTCGCCCCGATGCCCGCGGCGCCCCGGATCCGCCGGAAGAGTTCCCGCTCCACCGGGTCCAGGAAGCCGTACAGGTCCTGGCTGTCCTCCCGGACCACCAGGTCGGTGCGGAGCTCCACCTCGGCCCCCGGGGCCGGGAGGCGCTCCTGCACGGTGAGGGGCACCACCACCTCGTAGACCACGCCCCCAGGGGTGGCGATCTCCACCAGGTCGCCGGAGGAGGCCAGGAGGGAGCCCCGGAGCCGGGAGATCACGACGACCCCCGGGGCGCGAACCGGTGTGGGATGCCACCCGGTGTCCTTCCGTCGACCCCCAGGACCAGGTGGCAGAGGGCGCAGGCCACCCCATCGGCTGCATCGGACGGACGGGGGGGCTCGGCCAGGCGAAGCCGCTCCGCCACCAGCTGGGCCACCTGCTCCTTCGTGGCAGAGCCGTGCCCCACCACCGCCTTCTTGATGGCCACCGGGGTGTACTCGGCAATCTCCACGCCTCGGCGGGCCGCCGCCAGGAGGATGACGCCCCGGGCGTGCCCCAGGACCAGGGCACTCCGGGCGTTCCGGCCATGGAAGACGCTCTCCACCGAAACCACGGTGACCGGGAAGCGCTCCAGGAGCGCCTCCACTCCGTCGAAGATCTCCAGGATCCGGTCCGTGAGGGGTGCCCCCCGGCTGGGCCGGATGACGCCGCACTCCAGGAGGGTGGTCTGGCGACCGGGGCCCCGCTGAACGACCCCGTACCCCGTCGCCGTCGTTCCCGGGTCGATCCCCACGACCACGGAGTCCGGCGTCACGACATGGCCTCGGCCAGCACGTCGTCGGAGATATCCGCGTTGGAGGAGACGGACTGGACGTCGTCGTGGTCGTCCAGCGCATCCAGGAGCTTGAGGAGCCGTTCCGCCTCGGAGCCGGCCACCTGGACCTGGTTCTTGGGGATCATGGCCAACTCGGCCCGGGCGATCTCGAAACCGGCCTCCGAGAGGGCCTCCTGCACCGTGTGGAGGGCGGTGGGGTCGGTGGTCACCACGAACTCCCCTGCCGACTCGGCCACGTCCTCGGCACCGGCCTCCAGGGCGGCCTCGAAGACGGCCTCCTCCGAAGTGGTGGAGGCATCCAGGTAGATCTGGCCCCTCCGGTCGAACTGCCAGGCAACGGAGCCGTCCGTGCCCAGGTTTCCGCCGTTCTTGTCCAGGAGGTGGCGGACCTCGGCCACGGTGCGGTTCTGGTTGTCCGTGGTGGTCTCGATGAAGAGGGCCACTCCGCCGGGCCCGTAGCCCTCGTAGGTGAGCTCCTCGTAGTTCACCCCCTCCAGCTCGCCGGTGCCCCGCTTGATGGCCCGCTCGATGTTCTCCTGGGGCATGTTCTCGGACTTGGCGGTCTCCACCGCCAGCCGGAGCCGGGGATTGAACTCGGGGTCCCCACCCCCGTCCCGCGCCGCCACGCTGATCTCGCGGATGATCTTCGTGAAGATCTTCCCGCGCTTCTGGTCATTGACCGCCTTCTTGCGCTTGATCTGCGACCATTTGTTGTGTCCCGCCACTTGAGCCTCCTGAGGGGGAGTCGGCGCACCGGCCAGAACCGGGGCAGCCCGATGCCGGTGCCCGGAGGCACCTGGAGTTCATGGGGATGGAAGGCCGCGGGCCGTCAGTTCGTGCGGCGCCTGCGGGAGACCTCGTCCAGGACCTCGCGCTCTTCCCGGGTCAGGGAGGTCATCCCCGACTCGGAGATCTTGTCCAGGATCCGGTCCACCTCGTCCAGGAGCTCCTCCTCGGGCCGGCCTTCGTCGTCGCGGCTCCGGGCCCGGGCCATGAGTCGCTTCCTGAGGGAGCGGTCGGGGCGCCTGGACGGAGCCGGGGCCCGGGGCTCCTCCCGGGGGACTATGGCCATCTTCCTGCTGGACCGGACCACCCCTCCCGAACCGGAGGAGGACGAGCCCCCCGGCGGAAGAAAACGAAGCTGGAGGAACCCGGCAAGGATTCCGCCCAGGTGGGCGAAGTGGGCCACGCCGTCTCCGGTCCCCGTGAGGGTGGAGACGAAGGTGAAGACGAAGAGGATGCCCACGAGCCACTTCGCCTTCACCGGGAAGACGCCCATGAGGTAGATGGGGGCCTCGGGCCAGAGCCAGGCGAAGGCGAACATGACGCCGAAGACGGCGCCCGACGCCCCCAGCACCGTGGCCTGGGCGGCGAAGATGAAGCCCAGGAGGGCCCCGCCCAGCCCCGCCAGCAGGTAGAAGCGGATGAAGCCGGAGGAGCCCCATCGGTCCTCCAGGGGGGGACCGAAGAAGAAGAGGACCAGCATGTTCATGGCCACGTGCCAGAAGTCCACGTGGACGAACATGTAGGTGAGCACACCCCAGGGCCGGGTCAGCGACTCCACCGGCTGCAGGGTCAGCCATTCCAGCATGAAGAGCTGGACCGAGCGGCCGCCCATGAGGGCGACCAGGAACACCACGCCGTTGGCAATGAGGAGACGGCGGACCCAGGGGGTCATGCGGAACTGGAGACCGAAGCCTCCTCCCTGGGTGGCGGTGCCGAAGGACATGGTTTTCGCTGGCTGCGAGTGGTGGGACGTGGGGCCTCGGGCGGCGTCCGGCCTCCGGACCCGGCCTGCAGGTTCAACCCGGGGGCAAATCCCGAGTTCCCGGCGAAGGGGTCCGAGCCCGGGCCTCCGCCTCGATCCGTCGTCGGGCCGTGACGACGATGCGGTGGCAGAGCTCGGGAAACGGAATCCCTCCGGCCCGGGCCGCCCGGGGCAGGAGCGACGTGGCCGTCATCCCCGGAAGGGCATTCGCCTCCAGGCACCAGAGCCCGCGGGCTTCGTCCAGGATGAAGTCCACGCGCCCGAAGTCCCGCATGAAGAGCGTGTCCATGACCCGGAGGGCCAGGGCCCGGACCTCCCGGGCCACGTCTTCCTCAACATCGGCGGGGAAGACCTCCTGCGCCATCCCCTCCTCGTACTTGCACGTGTAGTCGAAGATCTCGTGCTCCGGGATGATCTCCCCCACGGGAAGTGCCTCCCCATCCACGACGCCCACGGTGAGTTCCCGCCCGGCCACGAACCGCTCCAGGAGCACCCGGGGCTCCCAGCGGGCGGAGCGGGCCACCGCGTCCTCCACCTCCTCGGGGAGGCGGACCAGGCTGAGCCCCAGGGTGGAGCCCCCGGAGGGCGGCTTCACGATGAGGGGCAGCCCCAGACGGGCCACCGCCGCCGCCACCGGGTCCGGCGGCCCCTCGGTCGCCGAGGCCGGGTCCGTGGGGATGGGCGCCACCACCTCCCACTCCGGGGTGGGGATCCCCGCATCCCGGAAGAGCCGCTTGGAGACCTCCTTGTCCATGGAGAGGGTGCACCCCAGCCGGCCGCTCCCCGCGTAGGGCAGCCCCATGAGGTCCAGGAGCGCCTGCACCGTGCCGTCCTCGCCGGCGCCCCCGTGGAGGACGGGGAGGACCAGGTCCACCTCCCCGGGGACCGCCCGGGAGAGGAGTCCGGCCAGGTCACCGGTGGCCAGGGCGTCGCCCCGCCCTGCAGGTCGGCCCACGCCCCCGGCCAGGAGGGCGTCGATGCGGCTCCGGTCCAGGACCCCGGCAGAGGTGTCCACCGACACCACCTGGTGGCCGGCCTCCTCCAGGGCCCGGGTCACCTGGGCGCCGGAAGCCAGGGAGACGGCCCGCTCCCCCGACGCCCCGCCCATGAGGACGGCGACCCTCACCGGCGCTCCCCCGGCATCCCGAATCCCTCCGCCTCCATCCACTCCGGGTCGAAGCACTTGGTGAGGTAGTGCTCGCCCCAATCGCAGAGGATGGCCACCACGAAGGCCTCCGGGTCGTCGATCCTCCGGGCCTCCTCCAGGGCGGCATGGACGATGAGGCCCGCCGATCCGCCCACGAAGAGTCCCTCCTCCCGGGTGAGGCGAATCGCCATGTGGAAGGCGTCCCGGTCCGCCACCGACACGTAGTCGTCGACGGGGTCCAGGTCCAGGGTCCCGGGGATCTTGTCGTTCCCCAGCCCCTCCACGGCGTAGGCCTCCCCCTCGGGCTTCTCGCCGGTGTGGAAGTAGGGGGCGATGATGGAGCCCACGGGGTCCACGCCCACCACCTGCACGTCGGGGCGCTTCTCCTTGAGGAAGCGGCCCGTCCCGCTGATCGTGCCCCCGGTGCCGGCCCCGGCGAAGAAGTGGGTGATCCGGCCCTGGGACTGCTCCCAGAGCTCGGGGCCCGTGGTCCGGTAGTGGGCCTCCGGGTTGGCGGGGTTGTAGAACTGGTCCGCCAGGACGGCTCCGGGGGTCTCCCGGGCAATGCGGGCCGCATGCTGGGAGTAGTGCCGGGGGTCGTCGGGAGACACGTCGGTGGGAGTGATGATCACCTGCGCTCCGAAGGCCCTCAGGAGCTTCACCTTCTCCATGCTCATCTTGTCGGGCATGGTGAAGATGCACCGGTACCCCCTGGCCACGGCGGCCATGGCCAGCCCGATCCCGGTGTTCCCCGAGGTCCCCTCCACGATGGTCCCGCCGGGCTCCAGGTCGCCCCGGGCCTCTGCGGCCTCGATGATGGCACTCCCGATGCGGTCCTTCACGGATCCGCCGGGATTCATGAACTCGCACTTCCCGTAGACCGGGGTCCGGATCCCCTCGGCCACCCGGTTCAGGCGGACCAGGGGAGTCCACCCCACCATCTGGTTCACGTTGTCGTAGGGCCTGCGGTGTCGTTCGATCATGGAGGGGGCGCCCGGCGGGTCGGGGAAGGCAGGGTCGGGGCCGTGGGGACGGCCCGGACGATGGGGGGAGGGGCTCCCGGGGGAGCGCCCGTCCCGGGGAATCAGGGGTCGTTGGACGAACGGGGCCTGCGGGAGAACTCCACCGGGAGGGACGCCCACATGCGGACCCGCTTCCCGTCCTTCCGCCCCGGCTCGAATCGGAGCGAGCTGGCCCCGTCCACGGCGGCCCGGTCCAGGGCGTCGTGCCCGGAGGTCTCCTCCACCTCCACCGAGTCCACCTGCCCCGTGTCGGACACCCGGAGCCGGAGGACCGTGGTCCCCTCCAGGTCCTGGTCCCAGAGCTCCACCGGGTACTCGATGGGGTTCTCGCCGTAGAGGGGCACGGGCTGCTGGAGCTCGGGCTCGCTCCCGCAGGCGGCGGCCAGGAGGACCAGGAGGGCGGCCCCCGCCGTGACCATCGCCCGGACAGGAGGGGCGGCTGGGGGCGAGGGGAGGCGGAGGCGGGGGCGTGGACGTGAAGGCACAGGAGGTCTGCGGGCTGTGGACCCGGGGGGTCCGTGTGAGCTGGCTGTGGAGGGGTCGGAGGAGGAGGGCTCGCCGCGATGGGCGGGCTCCCTACTCCCTCGTCCCCTCGTCGAGGTCGCGGACTCGGGCCCTGAGCTCCGCAAGGAGGTTCAGGGCTTCCAGCGGGGTCATCGACTCGAGGACGAGCTCCCGGAGCTCCCGGAGGAGGGGCTCTGCCGCCCCGGCCCCGGCGGCGCCCGGCGTGCCATCCCCGAACATGGAAAGCTGCCCGGCACCTGGAGGCGGACTGCCCCCTGCCACGGCGCCGCTCCGCCCGAGCCCCTGTCCATCGCCGGTGCCGGCCCGGGCCCCCTCCAGTTCGCGGAGGAGCTCCGTGGCCCGGGCCACGACGGGGGCGGGGAGGCCGGCCAGGCGCGCGACCTGGATCCCGTAGGACCGGTCGGCGCCTCCATCCTCCAGGCGGCGGAGGAACACGATGTCGCCCTCCGTCTCCCGCACCGACACGTTCATATTCTTCACACCGGCCAGAAGATCCCCCAGCTGGACCAGCTCGTGGTAGTGAGTGGCGAAGATCGTGCGGGCGCCCACGTTCTCGTGGAGGTGCTCGGTGACCGCCCAGGCGATGGACACGCCGTCGTAGGTGGAGGTGCCCCGGCCGATCTCGTCCAGGAGGACCAGGCTGCGCTCCGTGGCGCCGTGGACGATGGCGGCGGTCTCGTTCATCTCCACCATGAAGGTGGACTGCCCCCGGGCCAGGTTGTCGGAGGCGCCCACCCGGGTGAAGATGCGGTCGCAGACCGGGAGGCGGGCGGCCCGGGCCGGCACGAAGCCGCCCATCTGGGCCATGAGCTGGATGAGCCCCACCTGCCGGAGGATCGTGCTCTTCCCCGCCATGTTGGGGCCCGTGAGGATGACCATGAACCCCCGGTCGTCCAGCACCAGGTCGTTGGGGATGAACTCCTCCCGGGGCATCATGGTCTCCACCACCGGATGGCGCCCCGCCTCGATGGCCAGCTCCGAGCCCGTGTGGAGCTCGGGGCGGACGTAGTCCCTGCGACGGGCGCCGTGGGCCAGGGCGGCCAGGACGTCCAGGCAGGCGATGCGGGCCCCGGCCTCCTGCAGGCGGGACACGTGCTCGGCCACCCGGGCCCGGGTTTCCCGGAAGAGGCGGCCCTCCAGCTCCAGGATCCGCTCTTCGGCGCCGGTGACCTTCTCCTCCCACTCCTTGAGCTCGGGGGTGAAGTAGCGCTCGGCGTTGGCCAGGGTCTGCTTCCGGACGTAGTCGTCGGGGACCCGCTCCAGGTTCGCCTTCGTCACCTCCAGGTAGTACCCGAAGACCTTGTTGAAGCCCACCTTCA
>REBX01000110.1 GCA_007692505.1 Gemmatimonadales bacterium
AAAACGGTTTCAGCGTCATGAAGATGGAGGCGAAGTTTCCCCGTGAGAACGCGGAGACGTTCTCGATCTCCAGGTACTCGGCGTTGTCGAGGAGGATGCGTTCCGCCTGGGCAAAGATCTCGCTTCGCTCCTCGGTGGAGACATCGCGGGGCGTGGAGACCGACATCCGGATGAACCGGTTGTCCTCCTCTGGCATGAGCTCCCGCGGCAGCTCGTAGAGGACCCAGCCCCCGGCGGCAAAGAGGGCCAGAACGAAGGAGGCCATGGCCATCCGATGCTCCAGGATCCGGTCCAGGAGGTCCCGGTACCGGCGGTTCAGGACCATCATGAACCCGCCGGGCTCGGGCATCCTTCCCTTCAGGAGCTGCACCGCCAGGAGCGGGACCAGGGTGAAGGCGACGCCCAGAGAAGCCAACATGGCAAAAGAGATACTGGTCCCGAAGGATCGGAACTGGGTGCCCATCTCGTTGGGCGGCAGGAAGAAGAGCGGCGCGAACACGATGATGGTGGTCACCGTGCCGGACAGGATGGCCAGGCCCACCTCGGAGGCCCCGTCGATGGCCGCCTCCTTGGGCTCCAGGCCCATCTCCCGATGCCGGAAGATGTTTTCCACCACCACCACGGCATTGTCGATGAGCATTCCCACTGCGAGCATGAGCCCGGAGAGGGTGATGATGTTCAGCGACTCCCCGGCGATGTACAGGATCCCCACCGTGAAGACGAGCGACACGGGGATCGCCGCAGCCACGATGAAGGTCGGGGTGATCCGTCGGAGGAAGGCAAAGAGGACCAGGATGGCGAGCCCTCCCCCGGTGGCGCCTGCCACGGCCAGGAGCCGAAGCACCTCCACGATTCCCTCCGACTGGTCCTGCCAGGTCCGAAAGGATACCCCTTCCAGTCCCGGGGTGCCGGAGATCTCCTCCAGGGTGGCCTTCACCGCCTGGGCCACCTCCACGATGTTTGCATCGGACTCCTTGTAGACCTCCGCCTGCCTGGCATTCTCGCCATTCATCCGGAAGAAGAAGTCCCTCTCGGGGAAGTCGTAGACCACCGTGGCCACGTCGGTGAGCCGGACGCCCCGGTTGTTCAGGATGAGCCCCTCGATCTCCTCCACGGTCCTGAGTTGCCCCTCGGCCCGGACCTGGAACCTCTGACCCCCGAGCTCCACCTCGCCTGCCGAGACGTCCTGGTTCCCCCGGTTCAGGGCCTGGGAGATCATGGCGATGGTGACGCCCTGGGACCGCATCCGGTCCTGGTCCAGCTCGATGGACACCTCCCGGGCCTCCAGACCCGAGAAATCCACCTGTGCCACTCCCGGCACCTGGAGGAGCGCGGGCTCGATCCGCCGCTCCACGAGTTCGGTGAGGCGCGCCGGGTCCCCATCCCAGGCGATAGCCGCACGGAGTACGGGCTGCTCCTCCGAGGAGAAGCGCCGGAGGTTCACTCGCTGGACGTCGGATGGGAGCTCGCGCCGAATCTGCTCCACACGCTCACGGACCTCCAGCGCCGCCATGTCCATGTCGGTACCCGGCGCGAACTCCAGCTCCACCCGACCCCGGTCCTGGGAGGCCGTGGACGTGATGGACTCCAGGGACCGGACGGTTCCTAGCCCCTCCTCAAGGGGCCTCACGATGCGGCGCTCCACCTCTGTGGGAGACGCATCCGGGTACGGGACGGTGACCTGCAGGACCGGCCGGTCGAAGGCCGGGAACATGTCCAGAGAGATCTGGGTGAGCGCGATGAGCCCGAAGACGATGGTGGCCACCACGGTCATTCCGGTGGTGACGGGGCGTCGGACGGCAAAGCGGGGAATGGACATGGGGGGTCTCCGTTGGGTCAGGCAGGTCCGGGGGAGGGCTGAACCCCGGTGTCGGAGGCCGGGGAAGGCCCTGGCGACTCCCGGACGGGGTCACCGGCTTCCAGGCGTGCCCTCTCCCCCCGGATCTCCAGGGCCCTGTAGAGGACCGGGATGACCAGGAGGGTGAGGAGGGTGGAGAAGATGAGTCCCCCGATGACGGGCACGGCGAGGGGGACCCGAAGCTCCGAGCCTTCGCCGGGGATGAGGGCCAGGGGCAGGAGGCCCAGGACCGTGGTCAGCGTCGACATGACGATGGGTCGCAGTCGGACCCGGCACGCCGTCATGACGGCCTCGTCCAGGGGATACCCCTCGTCCCGTCGAAGCTGGTTCACGTAGTCCACAAGCACGATGGCGTTGTTCACCACGATCCCAACCAGCATGACCATCCCGATGAGGGCCACCACCGATATCGTCTGGCCCGCCAGCCAGAGCGCCCCGATGGCCCCCGGCAGGGCCAGGGGGATGGACAGCAGGATGACCCCCGGCTGCCGAAAGGACTCGAACTGGCTGGCCATCACCAGGTACACCAGGAAGACGGCCAGGAGGAGGGCGAGCTGCATGGACCGGACGGACTCCTGCAGATCACGGGACTGACCGGCCACGGCAAGGACGATGTCCTCCGGTACCGGAAGCTCCCGGATGGCCGTCTCGATGCGCTCGATGGCGCCGGCCAGGTCCGTCCCCACGGGGGCCGCCTCCACCAGGGCAACCCTGGACCCGCCCCGGCGCACGATCTCGGCCGGGCCCTCCTGGAAGCCCAGGTTCGCCACCGAGGACAGGGAGACCGACCCGCTCGGGGTCTCGATGCGGAGGTTCCCCAGGTCCTCCAGGGCCGTCCGCTGCTCCTCGCGGGCCCGGACCAGGACGGTCAGGTCCCGGTCCCGCTCGGTGAATTCGGTTGCCGGTGCCCCCCGTACACGGGACTGGACCGCCTCGGCTGCGTCGGCCACGGTGAGCCCCTGCTGGGCCAGGAGGTCGCGGTCGAAGCGGATGGAGATCTCGGGGGTCCCCTGGCGCCGTTCCTCCTCGACTCCGGTGATGCCGGGCAGCTGCGCCAGGCTCCGGCGGACGTCGCCGGCCACCGCCTGGAGGAGTCCCAGCTCGAATCCCCGGACCTCTACCTCGATGGGGCTGCTCATGCTGAAGAACCGGGGGCGATCCACGCGGATCTGGAGTCCCGGAAGGTCGTCCAGGACGTCCACGAGGCGGCCGCTGACCTCGTCCTCCCTCCCCCCAACGTCATCGAGGCGCACCAGGAGGGTGGCGGCATGGCGCTCCAGCTCTCCGGTCCGCCCCAGCGTTCCGGCTCCGCCCCGCACGCCCACATTGGTGAAGACCTCCCGGACGCCATCCAGCGCCAGGGCCCGCTCCTCGGCCTGGCGGGCAAAGGCCTCCATCCGGGCAAGGCTGGTCCCCGGTGAGGCCTCCAGCTCCACCACCAGCTCGCCCTGGCTGAGTTCGGGAACCAGGGAGAGCCCCACCCTGGGGACCAGAAGGGCCGTGCCCCCCACCAGGAGGAGGGCCACGAGGACCACGGGCACGGGCCGGGCCAACACCGCCTTCAGGGTGGGCTGGTAGAGCCCCTCAAGGGCCCGGTAGCCGGAGTCGAAGACCCGGGCCACCGGGGTCAGGGCCCAACCCAGGCCTCGGCCCGCGCCACGGGCCCCGCGGAGGACCCGACCTGCCCCCCGGGCGATACGGTCGCTGCCCTTGAAGTCACCGTCGTCCTCCCCGCCACCTGACGGCCGGCCGCCACCCAGACCCGCACGAACCCCCTGCCCACGGGCGGCGAGCATGGGGATGAGGGTGAGGGAGACCACCAGGGCGGAGAGGAGTGCGAAGGACACGGTCCACGCCTGGTCACCGAAGAGCTGCCCGGCCACTCCCTCCACGAAGATGATGGGGAGGAAGACGGCCACCGTGGTGAGGGTCGACGCCACCACGGCCCGACCCACCCGATCGGTCCCCCGCTTCGACGCCTCTGCGGCGCTGGCTCCCCCCTCCCGCTCCCGGGCGATGGACTCCAGCACCACGATCGCGCTGTCCACCAGCATCCCCACGCCCAGGGCCAGCCCACCCAGCGACATCACGTTCAGGCTGATGTCCCGGGAGAACATGAGGATGAAGGTGGCCACCACGGAGATAGGGATCGCCGTGGCGATGATGAGGGTCGTCGGGAGGTGGCGGAGGAAGAGGAGGAGGACGAGCATGGCGAAGATGCCGCCCAGGATGGCCGCCAGGCGCACATCGCCCACCGCCCTCTCGATGAAGACCGCCTGGTCGCTCACCTGGACGATGGAGACCGCGCCAGGGAGTTCGGCCTCCAGGCCATCCACCCGTTCCCGCACCACGCGGGAGAGGTTCACGATGTTCGTCGCCGACTCCCGGAGGATGGCCACTTCCACCGCTTCCCTCCCGTTCACCAGGGAGACGGTCTGGCGCTCGGCAGCGCCCCTGCGCACCTCGGCCACGTCCCCCAGGAGCACGGACTGGCCCCCTGCCGTGCCCACCACCACCTGGAGCATCTCCTCCAGGTCGACGAACTCGTTCACCGTGCGGACCACGTACTGGGCGTCCCCTTCCTCCAGGACGCCGCCGGCCAGGTTGATGTTCTCGGACTGGAGCCGCGAGGACACCTGCGAGAAGGGGATGCCCAGCTGGGCCAGGCGCCCCTCGTCCACCTCCACCAGGATCTCCTCCTCGAGCCCTCCGGTGACCCGGACGGCCGCCACGCCCTCGATGCCCTCCAGGGAGCGGCGGACCTGCTCCTCGGCGAGCCAGCGGAGTCGGATGAGTTCGTCCCGGTCCCCCTCCACCGTGGGGTCCAGCCCCCGCTCCGAGATCAGGGCGAACCGGATGACCGGCTCCGAGGCAGGGTCGTACCTTGCAATGGTGGGCCGTCCGGCATCCCCCGGGAGGTTGATGAGATCGAGACGCTCCCGGAGGTCCATGGAGGCCAGGTCCATGTCCGTCCCCCACCGGAACTGGATCGTGATGTCGGAGCGGTTGGGCCTGGACCTGGAGGTCACCTGCCTCACACCGGGCACGACGGAGATCGCCTCCTCGATTGGCCGGGTGATCAGGTTCTCCATCTCTCGGGGGCCGACCCCCGCGTACTCCGTCTCGATGGTAATGGTGGGGAAGGACAGGTCCGGTAGCAGGTCCACCGGGAGCCGGGTGTAGGAGACCATCCCGAACACCAGGACGGCGATGAACGCCATGGAGACCGCCACCGGTCGGGCGACGGACAGGTCTACAACCTTCACCGACTGCTCCCTACCACGGCCTCGCCATCCAGCTGCATCATCCGGATGGTCGCCTGCGGGCGGAGGTTGTCCTGACCCACCACGACCACCGTGTCCCCTGCCTCGACCCCGGAGCGGATCTCCACCTGGTCGCGACGGGAATAGCCGAGCTCCACTTCCCGCTCCTCCGCCCGGTCCCCCCTCACCAGGTAGACCCGGGGGGCCGCACCGTCCACCAGGACCGCAGTCCGGGGCAGAGTGATCCGATCCGGCATGACCTCGGTAACGATGTCCACGTTCACGAACTGCCCCGGCCGGAGGACGGCCCCGTTCCCCGTCGCAGGGATTCGCACCGTCACCTGGACCGTACCGCTCTCCGCGTCCACCACGGGGCGGATCCGCTCCACGACCCCTTCCGAGACCGCCGACCCGCCCTCCTGGGTCAGGACTCTGGCAGCCTGGCCCACCTGGATGCGGGAGGCATCCCGCTCGGGGATGGCCACCCGTGCCTCCAGTTGGTCAAGGTCGGCCAGTCCGAAGGCCGGGTTCGTGGTGTTTACCTGCTGACCCCGTTCAATGTATCGGTGGGTCACCGTACCCCGGATGGGCGACCGGATCTCGGACTGCTCGACCCGGAGCTCCGCCAGCCCCAGATCGGCCTCGGCCACCCGAGCATCGGAAGCCAGGCGCTCCACCTCCTGGGCGGAGATGAGCTCCAGCTCCTGCAGGCTCCGGGCCCGCTCGACAGCGTCCCGGGCGGCCTCCCAGCGGGATTCGGCCTGCTGGAGCTGCAGGCGCCATTCAGAGTCATCGAGGACGGCCAGTCGCTGGCCCTCCTCCACTCGGGCCCCCTCCTCCACCAGGATCTCCCGGATCACACCGGCCTGCCTCGGGACCACCTCTACCTCCATTCGGGCACGAAGGCTCGTGGAGGCCCGGAGGGTCACCTCCAGGTCACCGGTAACCACCGTCCGACCGGAGACCGGCGTCGCGCGTTCGCTTCCACCACCGGGACCACCGGCCGCGGAACCGTTTCCAGCGGCCCGGGCCATGGCCTCACTGGAGTCCCCACCGTCTCCGCATCCCGCGAGGGCAAGGACGAGGAGGAGGACCACGCCCATGGAACGGGGGAGGCCTTGGGGACAGGGACGGTCTCCAATGGTGGAGCCGCGGCAGTTTCGGGCACTGGTCTGGTTCATTCGTCCAACATCCCGGATTCGTCGACCCGGCGACCGGACAGGCCGGTCCCCGGAAATCTATCTGAGGGTCTCGCCCACGAGGGACTCGAGGGCTGCAAACGACTGGAAGAATTCGTACACTGCATTGATCTCGTCCCGCTCCGCCTGGGAGAGGTTCGCCTGGGCATCCGCCACCTCGATTGAGGAGGCCAGCCCCAGGCGGAACCGCTCCTGAGCCAGCCGGAGTTCCTCGGTGGAGGTCTCGCGGATCCGCTCCTGAAGCTCCACGGTGCGACGGGCCGTCTGGACTGCCCGGGCCGCCGTCCGGACCTCCGAGTTCAGGCGGAGCTCCTCGGAACGGACCTGCTCCCGGGCATTTCGCTCGGAGAGTCGGGCCTCCTCGACGGAGTTGCTCCTGGAGTACCCCGTGAAGATGGGAATGGAGAGGGACACGGACATGCTCAGGGGCTGGCGCCTGTAGCTGAACGGCCATCCCTGCTCCCGGTCCCGCACCTGCTGGCGGGCCGCCTCCTCCACCTCGGGGATCTCGGGGTTGAACTGGGAACAGTCCCGGGGCGGATCACCCAGGAGCTCCCGGAGCCGATTGTCCTCCAGGCAGGAAGAGAACTGGCTCGAGAGGGAGGAGAGGGCGTTGTCGAAGAGGGGGTCCAGGGTTCGTGCCTGGAAGACCGACCCCGAGATCCCGGCAGAGACATTCAGGCTGGGCAGGTACTGGCTCCGGGCACTCCGGGTTCCCACCTCGGCGGCTTCCACGGTCCGGCGGGAGGCCCGCAGGACGGGGTTCGCCTGGTAGGCTCGCTCCAGGAGGGCATCGATGTCCAGGTCCGGATCGAAGAGCTCGAAGGAGGTCACCAGCTCCACGTCCTCCCGGAGATCCACGGCCAGCAGACGCCCCAGGGCGAGCCTGGTGGCCAGCGCCGAATTCTCGGACTGGACCACCTGTACCTCCGCCTGGCCCACCTGGACCTCGGCGCGACGCACGTCCAGAGGGGTGGCAGCTCCAACTTCCACCTGGGCGCGGGCCTGTCGGAGATTGAGTTCCACCCGCTCCAGTTCGTTCCGTGCCTGCTCCAGCTGGGCATCGGCCTGGAGGACCGACAGGTAGCTGTCGATGACTTCGGCCCGGAGACCCGAACCGGCGCCCTCCACCTGGGCCTGGGCCTCCGCCATCTGGGCCCGGACCTGACCCGGCCTAAGCAGGGTCTGGCCATTCAGGCTGTAGCTCATGGACAGCGAGTAGGACGAACTCAGGACATCGGGGTCATCGCCGATGACCACCGACTCCACCCTGCGCTCCCCCGAGGCCTGGTATCCATATGAGTTGGAGATGTTGGCAGAAGGGAGGAAGTCTCCCCGGGCCTGCCGCCTCTGGCGCTCCACGCTCTCGACCTGGGTCTGCTGGACCCGGAAGTCCGGATTGTTCTGCCGGGCCAGCTCCAGCGCCTCTTCCAGGGACAGGGACGTGGGACCGGGGTCTCCAGCGTAGGGGGTCTGGGCGTGGGCGCCCCCCCCGAATCCCGATCCCTCAACGGGGAAGGACAGAACGGGGAGGGTCAGGAGGAGGACAGCTGCGAGGGCTCCCGCCAGACCGAGCCTGGATCCGGGAGGACCGCCCTCGCAGGGAAGCGGGAGAACAGAATTATTGAAAGGCATGGGCCTCCGGCCGGATCCGGCGGGATCCGGTCGCGCGGGTTCGAGAGTCTGTGGTGGGGCCGTCGGGGAGATGCCCGGACGTGTCCCGTCGTTAAACTCTCCCCGGATCCCACGACGGTCCGGGGCGGCTACACCCCGAGCCCCTTCCGGATCCCCGGAACCGGCTCTGCCGTGATCCGGGAACTCCTGCTTCGACTTCACGTATCGAGCCCTCATGACAAGCCTCGTTCTGGTGGATTTCGATGATACCCTGGTGGACACCGCCCCCCGCTTCCTCTCACGGCGGAATCGGCTCTTCGACTGGCTCGAGGACCTTGGGTTCGCCCGGGAAGAGGCCCTCTCAGTCCATCACGACGTGGTCGAGCAGGAGCTCCTTCCCGTCTGGGGCTATGGGCCATTTCGGCTGGCACCCAGCTTCCGCGACACGTACGTCCGACTCTGCGTGCGGCATGGGAAAGCTCCATCCCGGGATCTGGCCCGCGCAGCCTCCAGCCTCGCCGATGGGATCGAGGATCCCTCCCCACCCCTGCCGGGGGCCCTGGAGGCACTGGAACACCTGGCGGCCCGGCGGACCGTAGCCATCTGGACCCAGTCCCACTTCCCTTCCTTCCAGTGGAGTGCCCTTGAGGCGGCCGGCGTCCTCCGGATCGTATCCCGGGAACGCATCCTCATCGTACCCGGGAAGTCACCATCCTCCTTCGGCGCTGCGCTGCAGGCCCTGGAGCCGGGGGCAGGATCCAGACCCTGGATGATAGGGAACTCCGTACGCCACGATGTGAACCCCGCTCTGGCCTCCGGTGCAAGGGCCATTCGGGTCCGCTGCACCTCGGAGTGGCACATGGACGGAGCACCACCCCTCCACTCCGGATTCCTGGAGGCGCCGGACTTCCAGTCTGCCGTCCGGCAGCTGCTCTCCGCCGACGGCTGACCACACATTCCCTTACGGATCGCGGCCGGCAAGGATTCGTTTCTCGCCGGGGAACCTCCGCTCGGGGAGAGGGTTCGGGGCTCCCTCTTCGCCCCCCGGACGGCTGCGGTGGGCGGGCTCAACCCCGGAGAAGGATTGCCCATGATCGTCGGTCTCTTCCGCGAGCGGACTCCCGGCGAACGCCGGGTGGCGCTCATCCCCCCGGAGGTGGCGGCCCTCTCCGACTCGCTGGGTGCCGGCTTCCTGGTGGAGGCCGGGGCCGGTTCGGGTGCCGGCGTTCCCGATGCCGCGTGGGAGGCGGCAGGGGCCCGCGTGGTGGCAGGCCCGGAGGAGGTCGCCGCAAACGCGTCCTGGCACCTGCGGGTGGGCCCTCCGGATCTCTCCACCGAAGGGGAGGTCCACCTCCCCCGCTCCGGGGCCACCCTCCTCTGCCTGACCACGCCCCCGGGCCCTGGTGCCCTTGCCCGGGCGGTCTCCCGAACAGGGGGCGGCCTGCTGGCCCTGGACCGGATCCCCCGCTCCACCCGGGCCCAGTCCATGGATGTCCTGAGCTCCCAGGCCACCGTGGCCGGGTACCGGGGCGCCCTCCTGGGAGCTCTGCACCTCCCCCGTTTCCTTCCCATGCTCACCACCGCCGCGGGCACCATCCGTCCGGCACGGGTCCTGGTCCTTGGGGCGGGCGTGGCCGGGCTGCAGGCCATGGCCACGGCCCGGAGGCTGGGCGCCGCGGTCACCGGCCACGACATCCGTCCCGCCGCCCTGGAGCAGATCCGCAGTCTGGGCGCCTCCACCCTCCAGGATTCGGACCCGCCCCCCGGCGCCCCGGAGGTCGAGGGAGGCTACGCCCGACAACTGGAGGGCGACGAGGCCAGTGCGCAGGAAGCCCTCCTGGCTCGGCGGATCGGGGAGTTCGACATGGTGGTCACCACGGCCCAGATTCCCGGTCGGCCGGCCCCCCGGCTGGTCACCACCGCCATGGTGGAGAGCATGCCCGCCGGGGGGGTCGTGGTGGACCTGGCCGCCGCCACCGGGGGGAACTGCCAGGTCTCCCGTCCCGACCATGAGGTGGTCCACTCCGGGATCACGGTCCTGGCCCCCACGAATCCGGCCTCCGGGCTCCCCGAGCACGCCAGCGCCATGTTCTCCAGGAACGTGGCCGCCCTCCTCAGGCACCTGGAGTCCACCGGTCGGGACCCCGGCGACTCCGACGACGAGATCCTCCGGGCCATCACCCTGGTCCACGAGGGCCGGATCCTGGATCCGGAGCTGGAGGAGTCCTGCACCGACGCCCCCCCCGAAGGAGAGAACCCATGACCGGCGAGTGGATCCTCGGCCTGTACGTCTTCGTCCTGGCCTCCCTGGTGGGGTTCGAGATCATCCGGAAGGTCCCTCCGACCCTCCACACCCCCCTCATGTCGGGAGCCAACGCCATCTCGGGGATCACCCTGGTGGGAGCCGTCCTGGTGGCGGGGAGCGGACAGGGCACCATGGCCACCGTCCTTGCCGGGCTCGCCCTCTTCCTGGCCACGGTGAACGTGGTGGGAGGATTCCTGGTGACGGACCGCATGCTACGCATGTTCCGCAAGCGCTGACCCCGGTCCATGCCTCCATTTGCGCAGGACCTCGTCTACATTGCCTCCGCCGTCCTCTTCGTCTGGGGGCTGAAGCGCCTGGGCCACCCCGAGACCGCTCGATCGGGGAACGGCCTCGCCGCCCTGGGGATGCTCCTGGCCGCCGCCGTGACCCTCCTGGACCGGGGGGTGGTGAGCTGGACCGTCCTCCTGGTGGCTCTCGTGGCGGGGACCCTGGTGGGCACCCTCCTCGCCCGCTCCATTCGGATGACGGCCATGCCCCAGCTCGTGGGCACCTTCAACGCCCTGGGTGGGGGCGCCTCGGCCCTCCTGGCCGCAGCCGAGCTCGTCGCATCGGGCCCGAATGGTCCGAGCACCGGGGTGGGTCTGGCCATCGCCCTGGGGATCCTGGTGGGCTCCGTCACGGTCACAGGGAGCGTGGTGGCCGTGGGCAAGCTACAGGGGTTCATGCCCTCCAGGCCCGTGACCTGGCCCCTCCAGCGGAGCGCGTCCGCCCTCCTGGCCGTAACGCTGGCAGGAACCGCCATAGCCCTGGCCCTCCTCCCCGAGGTGGGCCCCCTGGCCCCGGCGCTGGCCGCAGGAGCCCTCCTCCTGGGACTGGCCCTGGTCCTCCCCATCGGCGGGGCCGACATGCCGGTGGTGATCTCCCTCCTGAATGCCTACTCGGGGCTGGCGGCATCTGCCGCCGGGTTCGCCATCGGCAACCCCCTCCTCGTCCTGGCCGGGGCCCTGGTGGGCGCCGCCGGGCTCATCCTCACCCATCACATGTGCCGGGGCATGAACCGGTCCCTGGCCAATGTGGCCTTCGGGGCCTTCGGGGCCGGGGATGGCACGCCGGGCCCCGCCGAGTCCGACGCGCCGGTCCGGCGCACCACGGCGGAGGAGGCCGCCCTCCTCCTGGGCTACGCGTCCTCCGTGATCATCGTGCCCGGGTATGGCCTGGCCGCGGCGCAGGCCCAGCACGAGGCGCGGAAGCTCATGGACGTCCTGGTGGACCGGGGGATCACCGTGAACTTCGCCATCCACCCGGTGGCCGGCCGCATGCCCGGACACATGAACGTGCTCCTGGCCGAGGCCGACGTGCCCTACGACCGCCTCCTGGACCTGGAGGACGCCAACGCCCGCATGCCCCGTACCGATGTGGTGGTGGTGGTGGGTGCCAACGACGTGGTGAACCCGTCGGCCCGGGACCCGGAGAGCACCATCGCCGGGATGCCCATCCTGGAGGTGGACCGGGCTGCCAACACCCTGGTCGTAAAGAGGTCCCTCTCCCCGGGCTTCGCGGGGATCCCCAACCCCCTGTTCCACCTGGAGTCCACCCTCATGCTCCTGGACGACGCCGGAGCCGCCCTCTCGGCCCTGGCCCGGGAGGTCCGGGAGCTCTAGAAGGCCGTTGAAGAAGTACAGGGGCCACCGGTGGGAGCGCCAGGGGGCCAAATCGTAGGCGCCGCGCCGATGACATAGC
>REBX01000092.1 GCA_007692505.1 Gemmatimonadales bacterium
CCACCCCGCCCGGGGCGCCCCCCCGGCGCGGGGCAGCCTCCGGGGCCGAAGACGCCAGCGTCTCCGTGCTCCGGAAGGCAGTGCCCGGCTGGAGTTCCACCCCCAGCCCCTCCAGGTACCGGGCCATGAGGCGGGGGAACGGGTCCGGGAGGACCCGCCCGAGGGGGGCGTCCTCGGGATAGGCCAGAGCAGGGGCGTGGCCCGACTTCGCCAGGGCGGCGGCCAACTCGGTTCCCACGAACCCTCCACCCACCACCAGGGGGACGCATCCCTCCTCCACCCTCCCGGCCAGGGCACGGGCATCCTCCAGGGTCCTGAAGGCCAGGACCTCCAGGTCCTCGGCCCCATCGGGGACGCGGGCCCACGCCGGGACCACGGGACGGGCTCCCGGGGCCAGGACCAGGCCTCGCCACTCCAGGGCTTCTCCGTCCTGCAGGACCACGCGTCGCCCCTTTCGGTCGATCCTCCGGACCCGAGCCCGGGTCCGGACGTCCACGCCCTCCGACGAGGTCTGCCGGTCCACCCGCTCCGCCAGGTCCGACGCCAGCGGGTCCTTGGAGAGGGGAGGGCGATCGTAGGGGCCGCTGCCCTCCGTGGTGAGAAGAACGATGGGGTGGTCCTCCTCCACCATCCGGATCCCCCGCGCCGCTGCATCCCCGGCCATCCCTCCCCCGACGATGATGAAGGGTGCATCCGTCCGATCCGTGGTCATGGCCTTCCTCGTCTTCAGTGGTTCGCTTTCGTGAGCAGGCGGCCTCCTGGAAGGCCGTTGGAGAAGTGCGGAGCGCCACCGCCCCAACCCGAAGGGAGACGGGGGGGGCGGCCCTGGATCTTTGCCCGTCCCGGTGCTGAACGGGACCCTGGTGACACTACACGAGGTTGGACTCAGCTCTCCGGTACGGGGTCGGGTGCGGCTTCCGTGGAGGGGTCCAAAGGCGTTTCCCCTGCAGGATCCTGCGACTCCGCGGCGCGGGGGTAGACCCGTAGGAAGCGGATCCTCCTCCCCTCCATCCGCACGACCCGGAGGCGGGAGCCGTCCACCTCGATCTCGTCCCCCACCCGGGGCACCCGGTTCAGGGCCCCGAACACGAACCCCCCAAGAGTCTCGTGTTCCGTCTCCGGGAGGTCGAGGCCCAGATGCTCCCGGGCCTCCCGCATGGAGACCCCCCCCCAGACCCGTATGACGCCCCGGCCCACGGGCTGGAAGGCCGGGGGTTCGTCGGACTCGTGCTCGTCCTGGATCTCCCCCACGATCTCCTCGATGAGGTCCTCCAGGGTGGCGAGTCCGGCAATTCCCCCGAACTCGTCCACCACCATGGCCATCTTGGTGCGGGAACGCCGCATCTCGAAGAGGAGGTCCTCCACGGGCTTGGAGGCCGGGGTGTAGAGGACGGGGCGGACGATGTCGCGGATGTGGGTCACGCCGGACCGGTCCGCCTGCCAGAGGTCCCGGGCCAGAAGGATGCCCACGATGCGGTCCAGCCGGTCCTCGTCGTAGACGGGGACCCGGAGGTGGCCCTCGTCCAGCATCACGTCCTTGGCCTCGGCCACCGTCGCATCCACCGGAACGGCCACCATGTCGGTGCGGGGCGTCATGACGGCACCGGCGGTCACCTCGCTCAGGTTCATGACATTGGTTACCACCCGCCACTCCGCTTCGTCCAGCGTCCCCTCCCTCCGTCCGATCTCGGCCAGGACCTCCAGTTCGGCCCGGCTGATGGTGGACTGCTGGGCCCGCTCCCTGGAGATCATCCGGGAGAAGACGGACAGGGGGATCAGGACGGGACGCATGACCAGGACGAGGATCCTCAGGAACCAGGCCGTGGCCGGAGCCAGCCTCTTCCAGTGGGTGGCCCCCAGGGTCTTGGGGATGATCTCCGAGGCGAGGAGGATGGCCAGGGTGAGTCCGGCACTGAAGAGGGCGATCCACTCGTCCCCGAAGAGCTGCAGTGCCAGCCCGCCCCCCAGGGCCGCACCCATGGTGTGGGCAATGGTGTTCAGGGTGAGAATCGCCGAGATGGGCTCGTCGATCCTCTGCTGCATGTGGTGGAGGAACTCTCCCGACTTCCGACCCTCGTCCCGCAGGACCTGGATGTAGCCCTGGTTCACCGAGAGGAGGACTGCTTCCAGGATGGAGCACAGGAACGAGACGCCCAGGGAGAGCCCCAGGACCCAGAGAAGCGTGGTCATGTCAGGGGAATCTTCCCGGCCGGGGCCCTTGCCACAAGGTGCTGGGCCGGAAGGGCCGGCCCGGCCCGCACCGGTTCACACCGGATTCGGGCCGGGCAGGCAACCGGGTTCGGCTCAGGCGAGGCGGGCATTCACCTCGATGGTGGTGGCCGAGAGAGCCTTGGACACCGGGCACCCCCTGGCGGCGGCCATGGCAATCTCCTGGAACGCGTCCTCCTCGATGCCGGGAACGATGGCCTCGCAGGAGAGCTCGATTCGACCGATCTCGAATCCGCCGTCCACCTTGTCCAGGTGGACCTGCGCCGTGGCGTGGACGGACTCGGGTGCGTGCCCGGCCTCGGCGAGCTCGTGGGAGAGGGCCATGGCGTAGCAACCGGAGTGGGCGGCGCCGATGAGTTCCTCGGGATTCGTTCCGGGTCCCGTCTCGAATCGAGAGGGGAAGGAGTAACCGGCTCGCGTGAGTGTGCCCGACTCGGTGGATACGGTTCCCGTGCCCTCCGCGAGATTCCCCTTCCAGATGGCCGAACTCGAACGTACTGCCATGGCGATCTTCCTCCAGTCTTCCAGCATCCTGGCACCCGTCCCGGGTGCGGGGGGAAGCACCGTACGTTCGATGCCCCGGGCCCGTTACCCCCGTGGGTCCAGCACGATCCGGGGGCCTGCCCCTGACGGTTGGCGGGGAGGAGCGTAGATTGGCCGGGACGGTCGGCCCCTCACGCCGGCCCGGCCCGGCCTCGGAGTCCGACCTCCGACAAGGGTTCTGTTTCCGACCACCCGCGAGCGCCATGTCCCAGTCCATGCCCCCCCTCCCGGCCCCCATCCGCCACCCGGAACGCCTGGACCCGGCCATCTTCGACCTCCCGGTGGAGCGGATGAGGGCAGGGTACTACTCCGACAAGTATTTCGTCCGGGCCCGGGAGGTGCTGCAGGCCGACGGTCGGGACCCGGTGGTGACCATGCAGGTGTTCCAGAAGAAACGGGCCTGGGTGGCCGGAACCGACGAGGCCGTGGCCATCCTGCGGCGCTGCCTCTCGCCCGGGTACGTCTGGTCCGACCTGGAGGTGAAGGCCCTCAGGGACGGGGACCGGGTCGACCCCTGGGAGACGGTGCTGGAGGTCACGGGCCCCTACGCCGCCTTCGCCCACCTGGAAACCCTGTACCTGGGGGCCCTGGCCCGACGGACCGCCATTGCCACCCGGACCCGGGAGGTGGTGGAGGCGGCCTGGCCCAAGCGAATCATGTTCTTTCCGGCCCGTCACGACCACTGGCGGGTCCAGACCGGCGATGGATGGGCGGCCCATGTGGCGGGGGCCATCGGCGTGTCCACGGATGCCCAGGCGTCGTGGTGGGGCTCCGAGGGGATCGGGACCGTCCCACACGCCCTGATCTCGGCCTACGGGGGCGACACGGTGGCGGCGACCCGGGCCTTCGCCCGTCACATGGACGACGACGTGAACGTCGTCTCCCTGGTGGATTTCGACAACGAAAGCGTCGAGACCTCCCTTGCCGTGGCCCGAGCGCTGGGAGCTCGACTCTACGGGGTACGCCTGGACACCTCCGGTCACATGGTGGACCGGGCCGTCTTCCGGGAGATGGGAGACTTCGACCCCCGGGGGGTGAATCCTCGTCTGGTGCGCCTGGTCCGGGATGCACTGGACCGGGAGGGCTTCTCACAAGTCAAGATCGTCTGCTCCGGGGGGTTCGATGCCCCCAAGATCCGTCGTTTCGAGGCCCTGGGCGTGCCCGTGGATTCCTACGGGGTCGGGTCCTCCCTCGTCCGTGGGGACTTCGACTACACCGCCGACGTCGTCCTGGTGGATGGAGAGCCGGCGGCCAAGGAGGGCCGGTGGCACCGCCCCAACCCCCGGCTGGAGGTCGTTGACTGAGCAGGCGGTGGGGTTCCAGGGACGGCCCGAGCCCTGTCCCGACACTCCGGCCCCCACGGAGCGGAACGGGGGGGCTGTGGCGTCCGACGGTGCAACCCTCTAAATCTTCAGCAGATTTCCGGACTCCGGCATCCACGTCCGAAGCCCGGCGGGGCCCGGTGCCGTCCTGCCGGGCAATCGTTCCCCCGAGACACGAGCTCCCGACCCGTGCACGACCTCATCTGCCCCTCTCCGACCCGTCCATGGGCCCGACCCTTCCTGCGCCCCAGCCGACGACACGGCGCCGTCTTTCTTCTCCTGGGCTTTCTCCTCTTCCTCTCGGGATGTGCTGGGGTCACAGGAGACGCCCGGTCCGGAGAGGCCCTGGCCTCCAGCCCCCCGGGATCGGTGGCGGCCGTCACCTCGACTTCCCCGGACACCCACTACTGGATGTACGTGGGCTCGGAATCCGCGGACAAGCTCCACCGCCTTCGCTTCGGCCCCGATGGATTCGTGGAGGAGAACGCCGTGGTGGTGGGGCGCCTGCCCACCGAGGTGGAAGGCCCTCACGGGGTTGCCGTCGCACCCGATGGCGAGCACGTGTTCCTCACCACAGGCCACGGCGTCCCCGACGGCCACTTCTGGAAGTTTGCCGTGGGGCCGGACACCGTGGTGGGGGAACCGGTCCCCCTGGGGGAATTCCCGGCAACGACGGACCTGACGCCCGACGGCATGTATGGTCTGGTAGTCAACTTCAACCTCTACGGCGACATGGTGCCTTCCACCATGTCCATCGTCTACACGCCCGGAATGGTCGAGGTGGACCGGATCGAGCTCTGCACCATGCCCCACGGGGTCCGGATGCACCCGGACGGTCGCCACGCCCACACGGTCTGCATGATGGATGATCAGCTGGTGGAGGTGGATACCCGGTCCTTCTCGGTCTCCCGTCGTTTCTCCCTGGTTTCGGGCAGCGAGGGAGCCCTTCCCGCCGACCCCCATCATGACCCGGAAGGTGACCACGGGGATCATCATGACCATCATCAGCATGGGGGTCACGAGGATCCATCGTGCTCCCCGACCTGGGCCCAGGCCTCCGCCGATGGGTCCTCCGTTTTCGTGGCCTGCAACGCGGCAGACCGAATCCTGGAGATCGATGTAGAGCGATGGGAGTTGGTCCGGAGCCTGGACACGGGGAGGGGCCCCTACAACCTGGAGGTTACCTCCGATGGGAGGCTCCTGGTGGTCACCCTGAAGCAGGGCGATGCGGTGGAGTTCCTGGACCTGGCCACCGGCGAGTCCCTGGGTCGGACCCCTACCTCCACCACGGTGGTGCACGGAGTGGTCATCTCGCCGGATGACCGCTACGCCTTCGTGACGGTGGAGGGCGTGGGAGCCGAGCCCGGCAAGGTGGACGCCTTCGACCTGGCCACACTGGAGCGCGTGGCGTCCGTGGAGGTGGGACAACAGGCGTCCGGCATCGCCTTTCTCCGAATGGCCAATCCCGGCTCCTGATCCATGTCCGGTCCTCGCTCCCCCCTCGCTCCTGTTGGCCCGGATGCCCTCCCGGTGGCCCTGGACCGGCATGTGGCCGATGCCATCCCCACCCTCCTGGTGGTCCTGAGCGGGATCTACCTCGCTCTGGTGCCCCTTCACCTCCTGGTCCTGGAGGGCCCGGGAGCCGGCCGCACGGCCCTGACAGCTCTGGGCCTCGCCGCCGTGTTCGGACTGGCGCGCCTCCTCCTCTACCGCTTCGACCTCCCGGCGGGCTGGGGGCACCGCGCCGGGGTGCTCGTGGCCTTCGTGGTCCTCATGGACCTCCTCTTCCACCTGCAGCAGACCACGTCCCCCAGGGAGAGCACCGTAATCATCCTGGTGGTTCTGGCCGCAGGCATGTTCCTCCTGGATTCGGGATGGTTCGCCGTGGTGGCGGGGGCGGCCCTTGCAGGGTGGACCGCCGCAGCCGTTCCACGTCTCCCTGATCCGGACTGGATCTACTTCGGACTGGCCCTGGGAGTCAGTGCGATCCTCGGGGCCACCGTCCTTTCCGTTCGACGGCGATCCCTGGTGCGGCTGGAGCGTCTCCGGGTGCAGGAACGGATCCGCCAGATCGAGCTGGAAAGTGCACTGGACCAGACCGAGGGGGCCAGGCAGGCCGGGGAGGAGGCTCGCCAGGCCATGGAATCGGCCATCGTGCAGGTGAAGGAGTCGGAGGAGCGGTTCCGCCGACTTGCCGAGGCGACCTTCGAGGGTGTGGTCTTCTTCCGGGAGGGCCGCATCCTCGATGCAAATCCCAGGGCAGCCCAGCTCTTCCGGGTGAGCGTGGCCCAGATGGTGGGGGATCCGGTCCTGAACCTCGTCGCGCCGGACCACCGGGACGAAGCCGAGTCCGTCCTCCTCGGGCACGGGGGCCGGTCCGGAACCACGGGAGGGCGGGCGCTGGAGGTGGAGGGACGGAGATACGACGGGACGCGTTTCCCATCGGAGATCTCGGTGGTGGACTCCCTCTTCCGAGGTGGGACGGCACGGGTCCTGGTCCTCAGGGACGTGACGAACCAGAAGCGGGCGGAGCGGATGCTCCGTCGGGCACTGGAGGAGGCGGAGGCGAACTCCCGGGCGAAGAGCTCCTTTTTGGCCAACATGAGCCATGAGCTCAGGACGCCCCTGAACTCCGTCATCGGATTCGCAAACATCCTTCTGAAGAAGCAGGCCGACCAGATGCCGGAGCGGGAGGTGGACTACATCAGGAGGATTCAGGCCAATGGGGAGCACCTCCTGGCTCTCATCGAGGACATTCTGGACCTCTCCAAGATCGATGCGGAGCGCATGGAACTGGTCCGCGAGCCCGTGGACGTGCCGGAGCTCTTCAGGGAGGTCGTCCGGATGCTCGACCTGCAGTCTCGGAAGCGGGGGTTGGAGATCGATGTGGAGGTGCCGGCGAACCTCCGACCTGCGGTGGCGGACCCGAGACGGCTCCGTCAGGTTCTTGTGAACCTGGTTGGGAATGCCGTGAAGTTCACCCGGGACGGGGGTGTGACCCTCCGGGCACTCGCCGACCCCGACACCGGTCGACCCCTTCGCCTGGAGGTGGAGGACACCGGGATCGGAATTCCCGAGAGTCAGCTGGAGGAAATCTTCGCCCCCTTCCACCAGGTGGACGGCTCGCAGGCACGGAGCTTCGGGGGGACGGGGCTGGGGCTGGCAATTTCCCGCTCCCTCTGTGAGCTCATGGGCTTCGACCTGCGGGCCTCGAGCCGGGTGGGGGAGGGGTCCGTCTTCGCCATCCACATGGAGCCCCTTCCTGCACCGGAGCAGGATCGGGTCGTTCCGGCGGATGGCCGGGGTGCACGAAGCTGACGGAATCGTTTCCTGATGCCCCGAGAAGACCCTCCGGAGGGTGCAGGGATGGCCGGCTCCCTTGCGTGGCACAGGCGTTTGGGTGACAATTTCGGGTCTGTCCGGAGCCGTCGGGATCCCGATGTTCCGGGCCTTCCCTCCGACCTTCCGCTGCCTCGTCCGTTGCCAGCCAGCCCAACGCGTCCGCGCCGTCCGTCAGACCTCCTCCGGGTTCCCCTGGAGCGGATCGGAGGCACGAGTGCCCTGGTGGCGCAGCATGCAGGAGGGATGGGCTTTCTGTTTGTCCGGACTCTTCGGGCGCTGGTCACCCTGCAGGTGTCCTTCCGATCCATCCTGCAGCAGATCCACATCATCGGGGTGCAGAGCATCCCCATCGTGGTGGTCACCGCCATCCTGGCGGGGATCGTCACCAGCCAGCAGGGCGGCTATCAGTTCCAGGGCGCCGTGCCCATGTATATCCTGGGCTCCGTGGTCACCACCTCCGTGGTGTTGGAGCTGGGGCCCGTGCTCACGGCCATCGTCCTGGTGGGTCGGGTCGGGGCAAGGATCACGGCGGAACTGGGCACCATGAAGGTGTCGGAGCAGATCGATGCCTACCATGCCCTGGGGCGTGACCCCATCGCCCTGTTCGCGGCGCCCAGGATCGTGGCCGGAGTGATCTCCGTCCCGTTCCTGGTGGCCATTGCCAACGTCATCGGAGTCCTGGCGGGGATGGTGGCGGCCCGCCTGAGCGCCGGGCTGGGCTACGAGTCGTTCCTCTACGGAGCCCGCCTCTTCTGGCACAACTGGGACCTGTTCTACTCCCTCATGAAGGCGGTGGTCTTTGGCTTTGCCATCCCCTTCATTGCAATCCACATGGGCTTCCGGACACGGGGAGGCGCTTCCGGTGTCGGGCGGACGACCACGGCATCGGTCATGTTCATGACGCTTACGATCCTCATCCTCGATGCCCTCTTCCCCCCACTCCTCCTCCAGTGAGGAGGCTCCTTCCATGATCCAGTACCTCCAGCTCCACAAGTCCTTCGAGAAACCGGTCCTGGACGGGGTCGACCTGGAGGTCCGGGAGGGCGAGATGTTCGGGGTTTTCGGTCCTTCCGGGACCGGGAAGAGTGTTCTCCTGAAGACTACCATCGGGCTCATCGAACCGGATTACGGAAATGTCCGGGTGGATGGGGACCGGGTCTACGGGTCGGGAAGGGCGGTGCTCCGACGAGTACGGCAGAAGGTGGGATACGTCTTCCAGAATGCGGCTCTCTTCGACTCCCTCAATGTCTGGGAGAACGTGGAGATGGGCATTCCGGAATCCCTCCTGCGGAAGCTGAGCCGGAAGGAGCGCACCGCACGGATCTGGGATGCGCTGGACCTGGTGAACCTCTCTCCCGTGGACGTCATTCCCAAGGCACCCTCGGAGCTCTCCGGAGGAATGAGGAAGCGGGTCGGTATCGCTCGGGCGGTGGTGGGACGCCCCCGGATCCTCCTGTGGGACGAACCCACCACCGGACTGGACCCGGTGAACACTGCAGCCATCGAGCGGCTCATCAAGCGGCTGTCCGAGGAGCTGCGGGTCACATCCGTGATCGTCACCCACGACATCGAGGGAGGACTCCTCATGTGTGACCGGGTGGCCATGCTGGAGGGAGGACGCCTTCGATTTTGCGGAACACCAGAAGGCTTCCGCCGCTCCGACGATCCCGTGGTTCGAGCATTTGCAGAACGGGAGGCCGCGGAAGCTGCCCTCGATCACATGGAGATAGCATGACCGAGACGAAACAGGGCGGAAGCCGAGAGAACGGGCCCGATGACTCCCAGCTGGAGAGGGTGACGCCGGCCGCCGCCGGCGGGAAGGAGATCCGGATAGGAGTCTTCGTGATCCTGGGGCTGTTCGGTGCGCTGCTTCTCCTCTTCCTCCTCACGGATCCGGCCACGTTCCGGGGGCGCTACATCGTCACCACCGTAGTGGACGATGCCGGGGGCGTCCGGAGTGGTGACCCGGTCCAGATGAGGGGGGTGAACATCGGACGCGTCCGTCAGTTCTCCATGGAGAACGACCAGGTCACCATCCACCTGGAGATCAATGGTGAGTGGGAGATCCCCGTGGATTCCAGGACACGGGTGGCCGGAATGGGCCTGCTGGGAGGCCGGACCATCGAGGTCGTGCCGGGAACGTCTTCAGAGATTTTGGCCAGGGGAGACCGGATCCCTGGCGAGTCCACGGGGGACCTGACGGACCTCGCAGGGACTCTGGGCGAAGATGCAGCAGAGATCATGGACCGCATCCGGGGGCTGATCGACGACCCGACGGTGGATGCCCTGCAGGGCACCGCCATGGATGCACGGGTACTCGTGGGCGAGCTCTCCAGCATGGTGGCACGCCAGCAGGACGAGGTGGACCGCCTCGCCTCCAGCCTCAGGCGGTCCGCCGAGGGGCTGGAGGAGTCGCTGGAGGGCCCGGAGCTGGCCCGGACGCTGGCACGAGCCGATTCAACCATGGCGGAGCTGCACCGCTCGAGCCAGCGCCTTGACCGGGCCTCGGCATCCCTGGAGGAGGTCCTGCGCCGCATGGAGGAAGGGGAGGGGACACTGGGCCGGTTGTCCGCCGATGACTCGGTGTACGAGAACCTGAACCTGACCCTGGAGTCCTTCAGGGCGCTGGCCGAGGACATTCAGGAAAACCCCGGCCGCTACGTCCGGCTCAGGATCTTCTGACCTTCGGGATCCAGCGGGCCCCGGTCGCCGAAGGAATCCGACCCTGCTCGGCCTACCAGCCTGGCGCGATCTGGAAGCCCCAGTGCCCCCCCTTCACGGGTCGCTGCCAGGGCTCTGCGTAGTAGACCTCCAGGATCATGAAGCCCAGGACGTTGAAGCGTGCACTCACACCGGTGCTCACGACCGGGATGCGGTCGGCGGAGCTGCGGGTGAGTTCCAGGTTGGCCGGGCGGGCAGAGTCCCAGGCGAGTCCGGCATCGGCGAAGAAGCTGATTTCGGTGGGCAGGAAACCGAAGTCGACGATGCCGTAGCGATCCGTTCCCACCAGCGGGACCCGGACCTCCGTATTGAGCACGGCGATCCGGTTCCCCAGTAGACGCTCGTAGGCCGGGCACGACCCGATCCCCTCCCCGTCTCGTGGCGCGATGCACTCCCTCCGCTCGAAGGAATGCTCCGAGTATCCGCGCATGAAGGTCTGCCAACCCAGGAACTGGGGCTGGATCAGCCCACTTCGGTTCGGGTCCGTGACCTTGCGGTCCAGCTCGCTCCCGTACCGACCCACGTGCAGCCCCCGCACTGCGAAGGTGAGGTTGGACGCCGGGTTCATGTAGCGTCGGTAGTCCAGGAGGATCGTCCCGAAGTCCGCCGTACCGGCTGTGCGGCCCAGCTCCACCCGGAATCGCTCGCCCCGAACCGGGGAGGTGAACCCGAAGTAGGAGTTGTCGCCTACCCAGGCCACGGAGGCTTCTGCCAAGGTGGTGGGGGCCGGGAGCTGGTCATCTGGAGACGTCTCGGAGAACCGTACGAGCTGTCCGGCCTGGTTGTACTCCAGGGTGATTCGTTCCAGGTCGAAGGAATAGCGGGTGAGTCCGGCGGAGAACTCGACACGCCTGGTCTGGTTTATGGCGTACGAGAGGAGTCCGAAGCCCTGGGTCTGGTTCAGTCGGATGAGGTCCTCCTGCACCACCAGGTTCCCCTGAGGGGTCCTGCCGATGCCCTGCTGGAAGAATCTCAGGGGGACCCGGCCCCCTCCCGCGCCCCAGTTCCAGCGGCGCTCCAGGTTCTGGTAGACGACCTGTCCTCCCAGGTCCCTCAGCGTCCCCTGCGCCTGCACGGCCACGCCCAGGTTCCGGTTCCCCAGCATGTCCGAGAAGAAGGCGGCCACGGAGCCGGCTGCAAGGGTCCCGAAGCGGTCCTGTCCCACGGCGGCCGTGGGCTGGGTGATGTAGTCGAGGCTCAGGCTTCGGTCATAGTCCCGGGCGGCATCCCTGGGGTACGTCCCCTGTGCAGGGAGGGTCGACTCCGGGTCATCAAGGAAACGGGCGATCCTGGACGGGACTTCCGGGTCCTTCGGGGGCAGCATACGGGCCGACCTGTCCAGCTCCGCTACCCGCACGGCCTCCTCCGGCATGTCCCTTGAATCCACCGAGTACACGTGGTACTCGAACTCGTCGAAGACGGAGAAGACCACCGTGCCGGTTTCCGATGCCACGGACATGGCCGGAGACATGGCGGTGATGCCACTGACTCCGGTGGCCAGTTCGGTGACACGGAGGACCTCGCCTGAACCGAGCTCGAGGCGGTAGATGTCGCTGAAGCCATCGGCA
>REBX01000082.1 GCA_007692505.1 Gemmatimonadales bacterium
CCGTCCAGGGACTCGCTCTCCTTCGTGAAGACGTCCCGGGCCCGGCAGAAGGTTCGCCAGTGGATCCGCAAGGAGGAGCACGAGCAGTCCGTGAAGCTCGGACGAGAATTCCTGGACCGTGAGCTGAAGAAGCTCCGGGTGAAGCTCCCGGACCAGGCGCGCCTGGACGAGGCCGCGGAGGCGCTGGGGTATCCGGACTGGGAACACGTCCATGCCGGGCTCGGGCGGGGGGACATCGGGCCCTCGGCGGTGTTGAAGGAGGTCGTGCCGGAGGAGCAGGTCACCGAGGCCCGCAAGAAGGCGGATTCGCCCCTCCAGCGCATCGCCCGGAAGATCCGGAAGTCGGATCGGGGCGTCCGCATCCAGGGGGTGGACAACCTCATGGTGCGCTACTCCCAGTGCTGCCAGCCCGTCCCCGGGGACGACGTCATCGGGTACGTCACGGCAGGCCGGGGGGTGTCCATCCACCGGAAGGACTGCCCCAACGTCCTGAACCTCTCTCAGGATCCCGATCGCAGGGTGGAGATCGAATGGACTGCCGAGAAGGGGGAGCGTTTCTACGTGAAGCTCTACACCCGGGGGACGGACCGGCGGGGACTCCTGTCGGACATCTCGAAGGCCATTACCGATACGGGGACGGACATCCAGCATGCGGACATCCGGGCCGTGGAGGACGGGATGATCGGGGAGTTCGTCGTGGAGGTCGAGGACCTGCCCCACCTGAACCGCGTGGTGAAGAACATCTCCCGGATCCGGGGGGTGCTGGCCGTCGAACGCCGGGAATCCTTCGGGGACTCCGAACTCCTGGACCTGGACAAGGACTGACCTGTTCCCATGCCGGACTTTCGCATCGAGGCCCCCTACGACCCCAAGGGGGACCAGCCCCGGGCCATCCGGGAGCTCTCCGAGGGCCTCCGGCGGGGGGACCGGTTCCAGACTCTCCTGGGGGCCACGGGGACGGGGAAGACCCTGACCATGGCCCACGTCATCGCGGACCTTGGGCGGCCGGCCCTCATCATGTCCCACAACAAGACGCTGGCGGCCCAGCTCTACGGGGAGATGAAGCAGCTCTTCCCCCGGAACGCGGTGGAGTACTTCGTCTCCTACTATGACTACTACCAGCCCGAGGCGTACGTCCCTGCCACGGACACGTACATCGAGAAGGACTCGGCGATCAACGAGGACATCGACCGCCTCCGGCTCCGGGCCACCTCCTCCCTCTTCGAACGGGAGGACGTGGTGGTGGTGGCCTCCATCTCGTGCATCTACGGACTGGGGAATCCCGACGACTACAAGTCTCTCATGCACGAGGTCCGCACCGGGCAGGAGATGGGGCGGGACGAGCTCCTCCGGGCCCTGGTGGACATCCAGTACCGCCGGAACGATATCGCCTTCGAGCGAGGGAACTTCCGGGTCCGGGGTGACACGGTGGAGGTACTCCCGGCCTACGAGGAACAGGCGATCCGCGTGGAGTTCTGGGGGGACGAGGTGGAGCGGATCACCCGCTTCGACCCCCTCACCGGGGAAATCATCACCCCCATGGAGCGGACGGCCATCTACCCGGCCTCCCACTACGTCACCCACCGGCGGACCATCGAGCAGGCCGTCCCCCTGATCCGGGAGGAACTCGATGCCCAGGTGAAGCACTTCCAGCGCCACGGCCGCCTCCTGGAGGCCCAACGCATCGAGTCCCGGACGAACTTCGACATCGAGATGATGCTGGAGATCGGTACCTGCCCGGGGATCGAGAACTACTCCCGCTACATGGGGGGAAGGGAGGAGGGTCAGCGCCCGTCGTGCCTCCTGGACTATTTCCCGGAGGACTGGCTGGTCATCGTGGACGAATCCCACCAGTCCATCCCCCAGATCGGCGGGATGTACAAGGGGGACCGGGCCCGGAAGCAGACTCTGGTGGAGCACGGGTTCCGCCTCCCATCGGCCCTGGACAACCGCCCCCTCACCTACGAGGAGTGGGAGTCCGTGGTGGAGCGGGCCATCTTCGTCTCCGCCACCCCGGGCACGCAGGAGCTGGAACTGTCGGGGGGTGTGGTGGTGGAGCAGATCATCCGCCCCACCGGCCTGGTCGACCCCTCGGTGGAGGTGCGGCCGGTGGCTGGCCAGGTGGACGACCTCCTGGCGGAGATCCGCCTCCGGGAGGAGCGGGAGGAGCGGGTCCTGGTGACCACCCTGACGAAGCGGATGTCGGAGGACCTGTCCGAGTACCTGGAGGGGGTCGGAGTCCGGGTCCGGTACATGCACTCGGACATCGAGACCATCGACCGCATGGAGATCCTCCGGGGCCTCCGGCTGGGTCAATTCGACGTTCTGGTGGGCATCAACCTCCTCCGGGAGGGGCTGGACCTCCCGGAGGTCTCCCTGGTGGCCATCCTGGATGCGGACAAGGAGGGCTTCCTCCGGAACACCCGCTCCCTCATCCAGACCATAGGGAGGGCGGCCCGGAACCAGAACGGGGCGGCGATCCTCTATGCAGACCGAGTGACGGACTCCATGGCCCGGGCCATCGACGAGACGGAACGCCGGCGGGAGATCCAGATCGCCCACAACGAGGAGCACGGCATCACCCCGGCCACGATCCGGAAGAGTGTGGAGGAGATCCAGTTCTCCACCCGGGTGGCGGACGCCAGGGAGGCTCCGGGCCTCCCCGGTGGACGGCCGGGGGCGGGGGAGCTGGCCGCCGAGGCCCCGGGCAGCTACAGTGACGAGATGGACCTGGAACAGAGGGTCCGGGCGTTGGAGGCGGAGATGAACGAGGCGGCAGAGGCCATGGATTTCGAGCGGGCTGCACTCCTGCGGGACGAGGTATTCGAGGTCCGGGCTCGCCTGGACGGGAAGGGGGGGAAGAAGGGCAAGGCGTCCGGGGGCTCGGGCCGCGGGACGTCGTCCCGGAGTGCCGCCGGGGGGGGGAAGCCGTGATCCTCTCCGAGGGGGACCTCATCCTCTGGGGGGAACGGATCGGAGGAGAAGTGGAGCGCCCCGTGTTCCTGGGGCTCCGGGGCCAGCTGGGCGCCGGAAAATCCGTGCTGGCCCGTGCCATCGCCAGGGGAGCCGGAGTGGAGGGGACCATGCCCTCCCCCACCTTCAATCTCCTCTTCCGGTACGAGGGGCGGGATGGGCAGGAGGTGGTCCACATGGACCTCTACCGCCTCCGGGACCCCGAAGAGCTGTGGGAGCTGGGGTGGGAGGAGCTGGGCCACGGCCCGGAGCTGGTGCTGGTGGAGTGGCCCGAGAGGGCAGGGGACCACCTCCCGGAGGACCGTTGGGACATCCACCTCACCCTGCCGGATCCGGGCTCCGCCTTCCGGCGGGTCCAGGTCCACCGCTCCGGGGCCCCTCCCCACCTCCCCGGGTTCCCGGTGCAGCTGGAGTCCTCCTGATGATGGCTGCATCGGATCAGGAGGCCTCCGTGGTCCTGGCTCTGGAGGCCGGGTCCGAGTTCGGGTCCGTGGCCGTGGAGGTGGACGGGGAGCTCGCCGCGGTCCTGGTGGCCAACGAGCGCCGCCGGCAGGCCGCCGATCTGGTTCCCATGATCCGGACCGTCCTGGCCCGTGCGGGGGTCCGGGTCCAGGACCTCTCCGAGATCGTGGTGGGGAAGGGGCCAGGCTCCTTCACCGGGGTTCGCATCGGCATCGCCACCGCCCGGGGGCTCTCCATGGGGAGTGGGTGTCCCGTCCGGCCCCTCTCCTCCATCCTGGCCGCAGGAACGGGCACAGGGACCCACCTGCCGAACGCGGTCCTCCAAGCCATGCCCGCCGGGGGGCCTACCCCGGACAAAGTGGAAGCCCCGGCGCCGGATCGACCTCGCCTGGTGCTCCTGGATGCCCGCGGGAACCGGCTCTGGATGGGCTGCGTGGCCACACGGGCCGGAAGGGTGGAGGTCCTCCTGGAGCCAAGAGCCGCCCTTGTGGAGGACCTGGCAGCCCTGGACCTCCCCGAGGAAGTCGTCGCCTGTGGCGGCGGCGCCCTTCGACATGCCGACGTCCTCCGGCGCCTCGGGCTGGATGTGGCTCCTTGGCCGGAAGGGCTGCCCTCTGCTCCCGGTCTCCTGGCCCTCCGTCGGGGTCTTCCCAAGGGTCCACTCCAGCCACCGGGGAGCCGGTGGAGTCCGGACTACCTCCGGCCCTCGCAGCCCGAGAGGGAGGCGCTTCGCCCGGAGGCGTCCTGACCTCGCCGCAGGAGGGGCGTGCTCCCCATCTCCGGATCCGGCCTGCAGGTCCGGCCGACCTCCCCAGGGTCCTGGAGCTGGAGCAGGCCTCCTACTCCACGCCGTGGAGTGCCGGCTCCTTCCGGGCCGTGATGGAGCGATCTTCCAGCCTGCTGCTGCTGGCGGAAGAGCGAGGTGTCCTGGCCGGCCACGCGGTGGTCTGGTGGGTGGACACGGAAGCTGAGCTGGCCAATCTTGCCGTGGCCCCGACCCACCGGGGGCGGGGTCTGGGCGGCCGCCTCCTGGACCGGGTGCTGGCCGACCTGGCCGGGCAGGGGATACGGCGGGTCTTCCTGGAGGTTCGGGAGGGCAACGCTCCCGCCCGGAGCCTCTATTCGTCTCGTGGGTTCCGGGATGTGGGCCGTCGGCGCGACTACTACCGTCACCCCCGGGAAGACGCCCGGGTCCTCGAACTCGAACTGGATGCCCCATGACACCCCCCCCCTTCCACCGCGGACGCCGGCTGCGTCGAACCGAGGCCATCCGATCCCTGGTCCGGGAAACCACCCTCTCCCCCGGGAACCTGATCCAGCCCCTCTTCGTGACACCTGGAAAGGGGATCCGCCAGCCCGTGGGATCCATGCCCGGGGTGGAGCGGACCTCCCCCGACGAGGCGCTGAGGGATGCGGAGGAGCTGGCCGAGTTGGGCGTGGCGGGCGTCATCCTCTTCGGCATCCCCGAAGGAAAGGACGAACGGGGCAGTGGCGCATGGGCAGACGACGGGATCATCCAGACGACCCTCCGGCTCCTGGCCCGGGAGCTTCCCGAGCTCCTCCTGGTCACCGATGTCTGCCTCTGCGAGTACACGGACCATGGCCACTGCGGTCTCCTCTCCACGGACGGGAGGGTTCGGAACGACCCCACCCTGGACCTGCTGGCCCGCACGGCAGTGAGCCATGCCCGGGCCGGCGCCGGAATCGTGGCACCCTCGGACATGATGGACGGCCGGGTGGCCGCCATCCGGGGGGCGCTGGACGACGATGGATTTGCGGAGGTGCCCATCCTCTCCTACGCAGCCAAGTATGCCTCCGCCTTCTACGGACCCTTCCGGGATGCGGCGGATTCGACCCCGGCCCACGGCGACCGCCGGGGATACCAGATGGACCCGGCGAATGCCGACGAGGCCCTGAGGGAGGTGGCCGCGGACCTGGAGGAGGGGGCTGACATGGTCATGGTGAAGCCGGCCCTCCCGTACCTGGACATTCTCCGCCAGGTGAAGGACACCTTCGGGATCCCCACCGGTGCCTACCACGTGTCCGGGGAGTACGCCGCCATCCTGGCCGCCCACCGGCAGGGGTGGCTCGACGGAGATCGGGCCATGGAGGAGGCGCTCCTGTCCATCCGCCGCGCCGGCGCGGACTTCATCCTCACCTATGCGGCCCGGGATCTGGCCCGACGTCGGGCCGGAAACATCTGACGTCTCCACGTTGATCTTCCACGTGCAGGCCCATATCTTGCCCGGAGGCGGTGCGATCCGGCCCGCTTCCAACTCCCCGTGAACCCGGGAGCTGTCATGGTTCGCTCGGCAGCCGCATCGTTCGTCCTGTCCCTCCTCCTCCTCGTCCCCCAGGGGATCGGGGCCCAGGACCCGCCCGTGACCACGGGCGAGGTCGTGCACGTCGTCCAGTCCGGGGAGACGCTGGGGTCCATTGCCCTTGAGTACTACGGCACCGTGGGGGCCTGGCGCCAGATCTTCGAAGCGAACCGGAACGGTCTTCAGGATCCGGACCGTATCCAGCCCGGGATGGAGCTCCGGATCCCCGATGCCTCCAGGGGCGCCCGCGTCACCGGGGTCCACCTGGCGACCGGTCCCGATGCACCGGATCGGCCCCGGGCGGACACCCTCTCGCTGGAGGAACGCCGCGAACTCCTCCGTGGCCGCCCCTTCGAGCCCGCCCCCGCCCCTGAGTACGATGGGTCACGGACCGTCTTCTACGGAGCGGCTCACCAGGGGGCCGAGCCCGGCAGCCAGGTGCTCCTGGCCCCCTTGTCGGAGGTCCCCACCGTGGCACGCGGGGTCTTCCGGGGCGCCGGATGGCTGGTCCTGGAGGACGAGGAGGTCACCGAGCTGGGGCGGGTCCGCTCCTTCACCGGTGGTGGGGATGCCCGTTCGGGTCGGACCACGATCCACCCCTTCGACGACATCCGCATCGCTCCCGTCGAGGGTGCATCCTTCTCGGTAGGCGACCGCGTCCTTCTGGCCCGGGATGCCCGGTCGGTGGAGGACCTGGGCCGGATCCTCCTGCCCACGGGGGTCGTGGAGGTCCGACGTGTGGATGATGCAGGGGTGGTGGCCCGGTTGGTGGACGAGTTCGCCAAGGCCGAACTCGGGAACCTGGCCTTCCCGGAGCGGATCTTCCCCCTGGAGCCGGGAGTATACCCCGGTGAACCTGCACGGGACCTGGAGGCCACCGTCCTCGCCTTCGAGGACAGGAAGGAGGTCTACCTCCCCGGCGATCGGCTCTTCATCAACGCGGGTCGTGAGCACGGGATTGCCGTGGGCGACGAGTTCGCCGGGTATGCCGGGGCGGACGGTGGATGGGAGGGTGCCCTGGCCGGCCGATTCCAGGTAGTGGGGGTTCGAGATCGGACAGCGACCCTGCGCATCGTCCATGCGGAGATCCCCCAGGTGATCCGCCGGGGCCTCGTCGTGACCCTCACGGGATCGATGCCCTGACCGGACGGACCCCAACCTCCCCCGAGCGGGTGGCGTGATTCACCTTCTGGCTCTTCTCCTCTACCTCGGTGCCCTGGGGTTCTGGGTCCGCTTCCTCATGAGCGGCGCCCGGGACGAGGGTCCCACCCTGGCCTCCCTCCTGGCAGGTCTGGCTGTGGTGACCCATGCCGTGGCCCTGGGGGACTTCTGGCTCCAGTTCGGGGAGCTGCCCCTGGTGGGCCCGGGGGCGGCCCTGTCCTCCCTGGCCTTCGTGGGCGGGCTCGCCCTCCTGGCCACACTCCCCCTGAGGGATGCGTCCCGGGTGGGCATCGCCCTGCTCCCGTTCAGCATCGTCTGCCTGGGGGTCGCACTGGTTTTGGGCATCCAGCCCTCGCCCCTCTCCATCGACTTCCAGGGTACGGGCTTCGTCCTCCACGTGACCCTTGCCTTCTTCGGGTACCAGGGTCTGGCCCTGGCCTTTGCCTCCGGGATCCTGTACCTCATCCAGCACCATGAGCTCAAGTCCCGGCGCCTGGGCAAGGTGGCGAACTTCATCCCCCCCCTCTCCACCCTGGATGCCCTGGGTCGAGTGGGTCTCTGGGTGGGGTTTGGAACCCTCTCCCTGGCCCTGGCCTTCGGATGGGCCTGGAATGTGCAGAATCGAGGATCCCTGGCCTTCGACGACCCCAAGGTGCTCTGGGCCGTCCTCTCGTGGTTCATCTTCGTGGGGATCATCGGTGCCCGGCGCCGCCGGGGTCGACGGGAGTACCGGGGGGCCGTTGCCTCCGTGGTGGGCTTTGCCCTGGTCATCGGGAGCTACCTCGTCCTCCGGCTCACCGCCGGCGGCGACGGTCTCTTCCTCTGAGGAGGCGGTCATGCCCCGGGAACCAGTATCCAGGGACCTACCCCTCTCCGTCATAGGGGTCAGCCACCGAACCGCCCCCGTGGAAGTTCGGGAGCGGATGGCCTTCGGGCCATCGGAGGCCGGTCGTGCACTCCTGGAGCTCCGGGAGCGGATCGGGATCCGGGAGGCCGTGCTCCTGTCCACCTGCAACCGGACGGAGCTGTACCTTTTCCCGTCCCACTCCCCCCGGACCCTGGAGCACGCCAGAGAACTCCTGTCTGTCCGGGCCGGCAAGGTCGGGGTGGACCTGAGCCGGGTGTTCTTCCACCGCCTCGGGGACCAGGCCGTGGAGCACCTGTTCCACGTGTCGGCCGGACTGGACTCCATGGTCACGGGGGAGGCCGAGATCCAGGGCCAGGTCCGGGAGGCCTACGAGCTGGCCTCCGGCCTTCCCCTGGACCCGCCCATGGCCGGCCCGGTCCTGAACCGGCTCTTCCAGACCGCCCTCTCGGTGGGAGGCCAGGTAAGAGCCGAAACCCGCATCGGGGAGGGGACTGCGTCGGTGGCTTCCGTGGCCGTGGAGCTGGCACGAAAGCTCTTCGGGAACCTCAAGGATCGGCGGGTCCTGATCCTTGGCGCCGGCGAGACGGCGGAGCGGATGGTTGAGGCCCTGGCCCGCCAGGGGGTCCGGGGGATCCTGGTGGCCAATCGGACCCACGACCGGGCCGTCCAGCTGGCAGAGCGCCTCCACGGTCACGCTGTCCACATGGAGCGCCTCCACGAAGCCCTCCCCCTGGCGGACATAGTACTCTCGTCCACGGCGGCGCCGTACCCGATCCTGACCCGTCCGATCTTCCGCCAGGCCTTCCCGGATGGACCCCGTCACCCGATCCTCATGATCGACATCGGGATCCCCCGGGACGTGGATCCCGCCATGGGCGAGGAGCCGGACGTCTTCCTCTACAACGTGGACGACCTTCGGGCCATCGTGGACCAGCACGTGGAGCTCAGGTCCGAGGCCCTGCCCGATGCGGCCCGGATCATCCGTTCCCGCTCCGACGACTTCCACACATGGTACGCCTCGCTCCAGGTGGTCCCCGTGATCCGCCGAATGCGGTCCCGGGCCGAGGTCCACCGCCGGTCCGAGCTGGATCGCCTCTTCCAGGGGTGGGAGGACCTGGAGGACGGCGACCGGGAGCGGGTCGAGGAGTTCTCCCGGCGCCTCCTGAACAAGTTACTCCACGATCCCACCGTGCAGCTCAGGAAGGGAATGGCCAGGGGAGGGGGAGCCGACCTTGTGGATGCAGTGCGGTTCCTGTACGGGTTGGAGGTTCGAGAGGAGGAGGAAGAGGGGGAGCGATCCGATTCGGGGTCGTCCCGTGTGGACATCAAGAAAGGAGCAGGGGAATGACCAGTGTCGAGCCGGAGGGTCCGGAGGGCCGAAGGAGTCCGCCTGCGCCGGAGCTCCCGGCGGATGATGCACCGCGTCGTGTCCTGGTGACGGGTGGAGCCGGATTCATCGGGGGTCACGTCGCGGAGGCTTACCTGCGCCAGGGGGACCATGTCTGGGTTGTGGATGACCTCTCCAGCGGGCAGGAGGAGAACCTTCCGGAGGGAGCCACCTTCGTCCGCATGGACGTCGCCGATCCCGCCCTCCGGGAGCTCTTCCGGGAGGTCCGCTTCGACCTGGTGAACCATCACGCCGCCCAGATCGACGTCCGGATGTCGGTTTCGGAGCCGGCACGGGATGCACAGACGAACATCCTGGGTCTCCTGAATGTTCTGGAGGGCGCCCGGGAGGTGGGGACGGCCCGATTCATCCACATCTCCAGTGGAGGGGTTGTCTACGGGGAGCCGGAGGAGCGTCCCACCCCGGAGTCGGCCCCCAAGCGGCCCCTCTCTCCCTACGGGGTGAGCAAGCTCACCGGGGAGTACTACCTGGACTACTACCGGGTGGTGCACGGGCTCGACCCCGTGACCCTCCGGTACTCCAACGTGTATGGACCGAGGCAGGACCCCCACGGTGAGGCGGGAGTCGTGGCGATCTTCTCCAAGCGGCTCCTTGCAGGGGAGGAACTCCTGGTCTTCGGGGACGGGGAGCAGACCCGGGACTACGTCTACGTGGAGGACGTAGTCCGGGCGAACCTCCTGGCTGCAGACGTGCGCCTCCCGGACCGGGCCGGCATCGACGCCCGGGCCTTCAATGTGGGAACGGGTGTGGAAACCAGTGTGAACCGGCTGGCCGACACCCTGGAGGGCGTGGCCGGACGTCGCCCGGGGAGGAGCTACCGAGCACCCCGAAAGGGCGAACTCCGGAACAGCGCACTGGACGCCTCCCGGATCCAGGAGCTGGGCTGGTCCCCCCGTCATTCCCTGGCCGACGGGCTCAGGGAGACCTTCCGATACATCGAGCGCCAATCCCAGACGTCCGCAAGGACGCCGGAGTCCACCGAATGACGCCCATGTTCCTCCTGCAGTCCGTCCGCCGCCCCGACTCGGCCGTGGACCTCATCCTCGGTGGGACCCTTCCCACCCAGATCGTCCTCCTGGTCCTGGTGGCCTTCTCCGTGGCCAGCTGGGTCCTCATCGTCTGGAAGTGGCGCCAGTTCAAGCTGGTCCGCCGGCAGGGCGACGAGTTCCTGGAGGCCATGGGGCGGGCCAAGCGCCTGGAGGACGCCTACAAGGTGATCCTCTCCCTGCCCGACTCTCCCTACGGAAGGGTCTTCCGCCAGGGCGTGAACTTCTTCTCGGAGCTTCGGCCCGGGGCACTCAGGGAGGGGGGCGAGAACGGAGAGGGCCTCACCCTGACCCAGCTCGAAACGCTGCGAATGGTGCTGGAGAAGGAGGAGTCGGAGGAACGTGACGAGCTGGCCGTGGGCCTCACCTGGCTGGCGGTCATCGGCACCGTCTCGCCTCTCCTGGGGCTCCTGGGCACGGTCATCGGGATCATGAACGCCTTTCTGGGCATCGTGGCCACCGGCACCACGAACATTGGTGCCGTGGCCCCCGGTGTGGCCGAAGCGCTGGTGACCACCGTGGTGGGGCTCGCCGTGGCCATTCCCGCCGTCATCGGCTACAACTACTACGTGGCCCGCCTGAACATGGTGGCCGGCGAGCTGGAGGGCTTCTCCAGCGAATTCATCGGGACGCTGGCCCGAGAGGGGCGGGTGTGAGTCGGCGCAGGCGGCAGAGGAACGCACTCGCCCAGAATGCCGAGATCAATGTCACCTCCCTCATCGACGTGGCCTTCACCCTCCTGGTGATCTTCATCATCACGGCGCCGGCGCTCCAGGGCGGAATCGAGCTCCGGCTCCCCGAGACGGACATCCAGCCCATCACGGCGCAGGACGACCCCTTCATCGTGTCGGTGGATGCCGATGGACTGATCTGGATCGGCGAGGACACGCAGGTCCCCAGGGACGAGTTCCGGACGGCACTGCCCCGTTTCCTGGATCTGGCGGGGGCCTCCGACGTCTACATCAAGGCGGACCGGGACGCCCGGCACGGCGACGTGGCCTTCGTGAAGGGCATCGCGGTGACGGAGGCCCGGAACCGGGGCGGGGGGATCTGGGAGCTCATGGACCCCGATACGCAGAACTGACGGTGCCCCCCCCTCCCGGGGAACGGGACCCATCCTGCCCCCTCCGTCGTATCATGATCGGACCATGACCATCTCCTCCCGATCCGTCCGCCGTCCGGGCCGTGGCCCCATCCTGGCCTCCGTTGCGCTCCACGCGATGGTGGTCCTGGCGGCGTGGGGGGTCCACCGGGCCACCTTCCAGCCGGTGGAGTACATCGCGGTGGAGCTCAACGTGGTGGCCCAGGTGGAGGAGGAGCTGGACGACTTCCAGCTTGCCGATCCCGACGACCTGGTGGTGGAGACCCCGGACGACCCGGTGCCCCCGGAG
>REBX01000122.1 GCA_007692505.1 Gemmatimonadales bacterium
GGCCCCGCAGCCCCTGGCCCAGCCCGGAGCCGCCACTGGAGCCCGAGGAGCCTCCAGGCGGTCCCCGACGGCCCTCCACATTCCGGATCCGCTCGCGGAATTCCTCCCTGAGCATGTGGAGCCGGAGGAGCTGGGCATGGGAGAGCACCTCCAGGAGGGCGTCCCGCTCCTGGTCCTCGATGGAGGCCTCCCGGTCCCGGAAGGCCCTCAGCTGACGGAGGATCCGCCGGGCCTCCATCTCGCTCCCACCCTGCTCCATGAAGCGTTCCATGCTCCGCTGCAGCATCCGCCGGTCGCGCATGACCTCGACCCGGTACCCGTAGAACTTCACGCTGATCTCCCGAACGGAGGACAGCTCCGAGTCGGAGAGCTCCAGGTCCCGCTGCACCTGCCGGTCGAACTGGGCCATGATGCGCTGCTGCATCTCCTGACGCGACATGCGCTCCGGATCCTCCTGCTGGGCGGACAGGGGAGCGCCCAGGACCAGGAAGGTGAGGAGGGCGAGGGGCAGGCTTCTGGCGTTCATCTTCACTCGAAGTCCGTCATGAGGGCCAGGAGGGTCTCCTCGGACACGCCATCCAGGAGGGGCACGCCTGCCACGTACCAGTCGTCGGCCGGCTCGTGGAAGGGGTCCCCGGAGGCCAGGTCATCCCATCCACCCGTGAAGGGATCCGCAGCCTGGAAGAGGAGCCCGGTGGAGAGGGCGAGGGCCAGGACGGCGGCGGCCGCCAGGAGTGCGCTCCAGCCACGACGGGCCAGGGGCGTGCGGCGTACCTCCGACTCGGCAACGAGGGCGGCCACGATCTCGTCCCGAAGACCCATCGGGGGAGCGGGACGGGCCTGGTGCACCCTCTCCATGAGGGCCAGGGCATCCCGACACTCGGGACACACCTCCACGTGGCCCTCCACACGACGGGCGTCCTCGGGGCGCAGGGCACCAGACGGATGCAGACTGGCCAGGGCGAGCATGTCCCCGCAGGCCTCAGTCCGATTCATCGTTGTCCTCCTGGTCATGGAGCCACTCCCTGAGCTTTCGAAGCCCGTGGAAGAAATTTACTCGTGCAGACCCTTCCGTCGTTCCGGTGGCCTTCGCGATGTCCCGGAAGCTCAGGCCGTCGAACAGCCTCAGCGACACGCTCATCCGCTGCTTGTCCGGGAGCCTTTCGATGGCACCCGACACCCTTCGGACCTCGTCCTTCTGCACCGCCTGTTCGTCGGGCCCCGGCGTGGGGTCCTCGGGGTCCGCCATGCTCTCCAGCGTTTGTTCCCGCCGCCGGGAAACCTGCCGGTACCCTGCACGGATCTCGTTCCGGGCTATGGCCAGGAGCCAGGTCAGGACCCTGGAGTCACCCCGGAAGCCATCCAGTGCCCGAAGGGCCTTGATGAAGGTCTCCTGGGTCACGTCTGCAGCCCGGTCCTCGTCCCCGGTCCGAGAAAGAACAAAGCGGAAGACCGGTCCCTCGAATTCCCGGACCAGACGGCCAAAGGCCCGGTGGTCGCCGGACCTGCACTGTTCCAGGAGCCCCGCCTCTTCCGAGCCGGGTCCAGAGCCCTCCGGGTGTTCCTCCATGGGTCTCGAGGTCCCTTTCAAGAGGGGGGGACGGGTGGCAGGACAGAAACGTTAAACCCGGGCCTGCACTGTTTCCGAAGAAGGATCCGGGTAGGGGCTCCCACCCGGGCAGGGGTGGGCGAGAGCGATGGGTTGGCCCGGGAGGGACCAGACTCGGGAAGCCGAGTTCAATCCCCTGATACGGGGAGCCTTTCCTCCACCTTCTCCCGGAGCTGCCTCGAGGGCTTGAAGACCGGGACATGGCGTGCTGGCACCTGGACTGCCTCACCGGTCCTGGGATTGCGCGCCGTCCTCGACTTCCGGAGCCGGGTGCCAAAGGTCCCGAAGCCCCGGATCTCGATGTTCTCGCCCTCGTAGACCGCCTTCTTCACGGCGTTCAGAAAGCCATCCACGATGAGTGCACAGTCCTTCTTCGTCACTCCCGGCCCGATCGCATCGGCCACCTGCTCAACCAGATCCGCTTTCGTCATCCTGTTCAGTCTCTCTGTTCCGTCGGGCCGGTGACATGGACGATCCGGGCACCGGGGCCGGCTCCCCGGGGGACGTTGGGCGGCTACGCTAACCCGCCCCTCCGGAAACCGTCAAGCAGGGGAACCTGCCGGAGTGCCTCCATGGACCCGCTCCTCCATGAGTGCCACGAACCGGTCGAAGAGGTACCTGGAATCATGGGGCCCCGGAGCGGACTCCGGATGGTACTGAACAGCGAGGACGGGGAGGTCCCGGTGGCGGAGACCTTCCACGGTCCCGTCGTAGAGGTTCCGGTGGGTCACCTCCAGGTCGGGAGCTCCGGCGATGGTGCCCTCGCCCTCCTCCTTCACGGCGAAGCCATGGTTCTGTGAGGTGATCTCCACCCGGTCTCCCGAGACCTCCCGGACTGGATGGTTCCCTCCATGGTGACCGAAGGGCAGCTTCCAGGTCTCGGCCCCGAAGGCCCGGGCGATGAGTTGGTGGCCCAGGCAGATACCGAAGGTGGGCACCCCGGATTCCGCCAGGGACCGGATCACATCCAGCGACGAGGCCACTGCCGCCGGGTCACCGGGTCCGTTGGAGATGAAGAACCCGTCGGGCTCCAGCTCCCGGACCCGGGAAAGGGGCGTGTCGGCGGGCACGACGGTGACGCGGCAGCCCCGTTCCGCCAGGAGCTTCGGAGAGTGGGCCTTCACCCCGAAGTCCCAGGCCACAACATGGAACCGCTCCTCCCCCCGGGCCGGAAGGACCTTTTCCTCCGTCGTGGAGACGCCACATGCCAGGTCCAGCCCCTCCATCGAGGGGTGTGCTCGGACCTGCTCCAGGAGCTCGTCCACATCGACGTCCGCCGAGGCGATGGCCCCCCGCATGGCCCCCGATCCCGGATGTGGCGGGTCAGGGCGCGGGTGTCCACCTCGGTGAGGCCCACAACCCCATGCTCGGAGAGGTAGGCCTCCAGGTCGCCCTCGCTCCGCCAGGAGGAGGGCAGGCGGGCCAGCTCCCGGACCAGAAATCCCGCGGCAGCGGGCCGGTGCGACTCCATGTCCTCCTCGGTCACCCCGTAGTTCCCGATGAGGGGGTAAGTCATGGCCACGAGCTGGCCGGTATAGGAAGGGTCCGTGAGGATCTCCTGATAGCCGGTCATGCTGGTGTTGAACACGACCTCCCCGAAAGCTGGGCCGGGGGCACCGAAGGACCGTCCGTGGAAGACTCGGCCATCCTCCAGGAGCAGGAGGGCTCTGGGACGGCGGGTAGCGTTGGTGAGCACGTCAGTTCCGGGGCTGGAGGGAGTGGTGTGGGGCTGGAGGTGCAGCCGTCGGGAATCTAGAGGCCGGTCCCGGAGGGTCAAGGACAGGCCTCCGGTTCCGATGGGCTCGACGGGGCGCTACCTTGCTCCCCCATCGTAGCCGGATCCCCTCGCCCATATTTCTCCCCACCTGCTCCCAAGACCGCCTTCCATGTCCGATTTTGCCCCTCCCACCGTCACGATCCATGCAGACGAGTCCTGCCTGGGGAACCAGAACCGAGGCCGGGAGAACCCGGGGGGTGCAGCCGGGCTCGTGGAGTTCTGGGATGGCGAGCGATGGGTCCGTCGGGATTACTGGGTCTCGGAGCCGGGAACGACAAACAACCGGATGGCCCTCCGAAGTGCCATCGAGGGTCTCCGCGGCCTCAAGGATTCCTGCCGGGTGGAGTTCGTTTCCGATTCCCAGTACCTGGTGAAGGGGATGAGCGAATGGATCCACGGATGGAAGCGGCGGGGGTGGAAACGGAAGGGGGGCGCCATAGAGAACCTCGAGCTCTGGCAGGAACTGGACCAGGTGGCCGACCGCCATGAACTCGTCTGGACATGGGTACGGGGGCACGACGGAAACCCCCGGAACGAGTACGTGGACCACCTGGCCGTGCAGGCCGCCCGGAACCAGGACCGATCCGACGGCTTCGTCCCGTCGGGCTTCGAGGCCTGGCTGGAAGAGCAGCGGGAACGGGACCGGTTCATGGACGTCTTCGAATTCGCACCGCCGGAAGGTATCTGAGGCTGCTCAGTCCTCCCCTTCCCCGTCCAGCTCCCCCGGAAGGCCCTCTGCCTCCTCCACCGCCGCCCCCAGGACCTCGGCGAGCTGCCGGGCCACCTCCAGGCGCACCTCCGACATGGGTGGAGCGGTCCCGAGAAGCCCTTCCATGGATGCGACGGCCCGGTCTGGGATGCCACAGGGGACAATGGTCCCGAAGTAGTCCAGGTTGGTGTGAACGTTCAGTGCGAATCCATGGGACGTGATCCATCCCGAGGACACACGGACCCCCAGCGCCGCCACCTTCCCCGCCTCCGTCCACACTCCGGTCAGCCCCTCCACCCTCCGCCCCCGGATCCCCCACCGCCTCAGGGTGCGGATGAGTACCTCCTCCAGGTCCCTGAGGTAGCCGTGGAGGTCTTTCCGGTCCGGCTTGAGGTCCAGGATGGGATAGCCCACCAGCTGGCCGGGGCCGTGGTACGTGACGTCGCCCCCCCGGCGACTCCGATGGATCTCGATACCCAGTCGGCTCCGGTCCTCCTCCGTCACCAGGATATGACCGTCTGAGGACCCCGTCCCCAGGGTGATCACGTGGGGGTGCTCCAGAAGGAGGAGCTGGTCGGGGATGCGGCAGCTCCGTCTGAGGGGGACGAGGCGCTCCTGAAGCCCGACGGCCCGGCCGTATTCCACCAGGCCCAGCCAGCGGGCCTCCAGGACCCGGCCGGGAGCATTGGAAGGAGACGAACCAGGAGGACTCATGGCGAAGGGGGGACGGGGCGGGGAATGGAGGCAAAACGGCCGGGGCCAACCTCCGCAAGGGAGGCGACCCCGGCCGCCGACGGGCCTGTTGACAACTACCCTGAGGGCGTGGGTCAGGCGTCGTCCGGGAAGTTCTCCAGCATCTCCTTGAGTCGAGCCAGGAATCGAGCGGCATCCGCCCCGTCCACGATGCGGTGGTCGTAGCCCAGTGAGAAGATGGACCGCTTCCGGATGGCCATGGAGTCGGTACCCGTCTCCGGATCCTCCACCACGACCACCTTCTTCTCGATGGCACCGGTGCCCAGGATGCCCGAGGTGCCCTTGGGGATCACCGGCAGACCCACCATGGTGCCCAGCACTCCGGGGTTCGTGATGGAGAACGTGGCGCCCTGGATCTCCTGGGGACCGAGCTTGCGGTTCCGGGCCCGCTCGGCCAGGTCCATGATCTGCTTCCCGATTCCCACCAGGGAAAGGTGGTCCGCATCGCGGATCACCGGGACAATGAGTCCGGGATCCAGGTCCACCGCAATGCCCAGGTTCACGTTCCCGCGGTAGATGACGTTGTTCCCCGATGCCGTGCCATTCAGCGTCGGGTACTCGCGGAGGATCCGGGAAAGAGCCCAGGTGACGAAGGCCGTGAAGGAGACCCGTGCTCCCTGGTCCTTCCACTTCTGCCGGTTCGCCCGGCGCACGGCGTCGACCCGGGTGAAGTCGATCTCGATGAAGGAGTGGACATGGGCAGCAGTGCGCTTGGCAACCACCATGTGGTCGGAGGTGAGGCGACGGATCTTGTCCATGGACTCCACCCGGTCCGCCTCCCGCACGGGGAACTCCGGGTTCTCCACCTCGCTGTAGAACCGCTTCCAGAGGTCGTCCGGGCTGCCCGAAGGAGCCGCCGAGGGCTGCTGCACCGGCGCCTTCTTCGGCGCAGGTGCCGCCTCCGGCTCGGCTTCGGGAGCATCGTCGCCCCCGGACTCGAGCCAGGCCTCCAGGTCCTGCTTGGTGACACGGCCTGCATGTCCGGTGCCTTCCACCCTGGAAAGGTCGACACCGTGCTCTTCGGCCATCCGACGGACCACCGGGGTGGACCTGCGCTTCAGACGCTCCTCGGCAGACTCGGGGCCCGCGGACTCCGCGGCAGGTGCAGACTCCTGCTCCTCCCGTTCGGTGGACGCCTCGGCCTCGACCTCGTCATCGACTGCAGTGGCAGCGTCGCCGGACGGGGCCTCGTCCTCCCCATCATCCTCTTCCTGATCCTCCGCTGCCTCCGGGGCACCTCCTTCGGTGTCCAGGTAGGCGACGATGGTCCCGACCTCAACCGTCTCGCCCTCCTCCACGGCAACCTCGACCAGGGTGCCCGCCTGCGGTGCGGGGATCTCGGCATCGACCTTGTCGGTGGAGATCTCCAGGATGGGCTCGTCTCGCTCGACGGTGTCGCCGACCTTCTTGAGCCAGCGGGAGACGGTGCCCTCGGCGATGGACTCGCCCATCTGGGGCATGGGGACTTCGATACGGGCCACGTTCGATTCTCCGTGATTCCGGTTGGAAGGGGTTCGGCCTGGGGCCTCTGAAACCTACCCGGGCCTCAGTACTTGGCAAGGTATCGGACGGCCCGGGCGATCTCGGCCTCGTCCGGGAGAAAGGCATCCTCCAGGTCGGGAGCGTATGGAACGGGTGCGTCGGGAGCGGTCACACGGGCAATGGGAGCGTCCAGCCACTCGAAGGCCTGCTCGTTCACCCGGATGGCGATCTCGCCGGCGATCCCCCCTGTCCGGGTGTCCTCGTGCACGATGAGGAGACGGCCGGTCTTCCGGACACTCTCCATGATGTGGTCGTCGTCCAGGGGGAGGAGGGTCCTGAGATCCACAACCTCCACGGAGACACCCTCCTCCTCCAGGCTTCGGGCGGCGGCGAGGCACCGATGGACCATCATCCCATAGGTGACCACGGTCACGTCTTCGCCTTCCCTGGCCGTCCGGGCCTTTCCCAGGGGAATGACCAGGTCGTCCACCGGCAGGACCTCTCGGAGGAAGGGCGCCCTGTACAGCCCCTTGTGCTCCTCGAAGATCACCGGCTCGTCGGACCGGATCGCCGCCTTCAGGAGGCCCTTGGCATCCCGGGCAGTGGAGGGGTAGACGATGTTCAGCCCCGGTGTGTGGAAGAACGCCATCTCCACGTTCTGGGAGTGGAAGGGTCCCGCCCGGCCCCCGCCTCCCACCGGCCCACGGATGACCAGGGGCTGGGCACCGGCCCCCCGATACCGTGAGGTCGCAATGTAGTTCGTGATCACGTCGTAGGCCGGCGAGATGAAGTCCATGAACTGCATCTCCACCACCGGCCGCAGCCCCACATGGGCCGCACCTGCGGCGAGCCCCGTGAACCCCGCCTCGGCGATGGGGGTGTCCACGACCCTGTCCGGACCGAACCGGTCCAGGAACCCCCGGGTCACCTTGAAGGCCCCCCCGTACTCCCCGATGTCCTCCCCCAGGAGGAGGACCGCCTCGTCGCGGATCATCTCCTCGAAGAGCGCCTCTGCAATGGCCTCCAGGAAGGTCGAGGGCTCCCCGCGGGAGGTCCGGGAGGCATGCTCGGGGGTCGGAGGGGTAGCAGCGTCCTCGGTCATGGAGAAGCTCCTTCCGGAGGGGGGGAGGCGGGCCCCGTGCCACCGATGTAGCCCGACGTGGGATTCGAAATGCGGCGGATCGCCTCGTCCAGCTCCAGACGGGCGTCCTCCTCCAGCTCGGCCACCGTGGCAGCATCGGCTTCCCGGGCCCGGATGACCCGGTCCCGGAGGACCGTGAGGGGATCCCGGATGCCATCCTCCCCCGGTCGGGCATCCACCTCCATGAGGAGGGGGCCCTCGCCGCGACGGACGGAAGCCAGCCCCCTGCCCAGCTCGCCCAGGAGAATGGGAATGTCCAGCGCCGAGGCCCGGACCGCACGGACACCGTAGGCCTCCGCCACATCGTCCAGCTCGGGTCGGGGTGGGGAGCCCTCTCCCGGGGGGCCATCCTCCGTGGAGCCAAGCACCAGGACCAGTGCGGACCGCCGAACGGCGGCCAGGTTGAAACCCTCGTGCACGGCGCCGGAGGTCAGGGCGGAGCGATGGGCCACCACAACGCCGACGGCGGGCCAGTGCAGGGTGCCCGGGGAGCCGTCGGGGTCCTGCTGCGGGAGGGTCATCCCCGCCAGCACCTGGACGGCGATCCCGGGGAAGGGGAAGGGTCCAGGAAGCCCCAGGGAGGGAATCGGACCCCAGGGAGGGGCGGGATCGGATCCCGGGACGGGCGGCCCCACGGCTCCTGCGAGCCAGCGTTGGGCGGTGACACCCCTGGCCAGGGCCCCACCGGGAAGGTGGGGGGAGGTGGCCAGGAACTCCGACGAACCCCCTCCGTGCTCCCGGGAAGGGGCACGCATCATGGTGGCGGCACACACGGCTGCCGCATCCAGGATCCCCTCTGCGAGGGGCACCGCAGATGAGCGGGGTACGGGCCAGGCCCGGAGGCCGTGCTCGGGCACGGCCCGGGTCAGGGCCCGGGAGAGGAAGAGCTGCTGCAGGACCCGGACGAGGTCCGGAAGGGGGACAGCAGGCGGGCTGGAGCCGGCCTCACCGTCCATGTGGGAGATCCCCGGGGTCACGACCCGTCGGGAATCACGCCACCGCCCTCCTGGCCACCCTGCCCGGCCCCGGCGTCGGGGAGGACGGGAGCCGGCGCCTGCTCGAACTCCTGCTGCAGGATCGAACCGGTGTCGGCGCCCCGGGAGGACATGATGGCGAGGATGAGGGCCAGGACCATGAAGGCCGCACCAGCCGCCCAGGTGGAACGGACCAGGAACTCGGAGGCCTGGCGCCCTCCCATGGCACCGTCAATGGCCGTGCCACCGCCACCACCCATGGCAGCGAGGCCGCCGCCCTTCCCCTGCTGGAGGAGGATGACGATGCCCAGGAAGATCCCGTCGAGGACGAGGAGTGTCAGGAAGAATGCATACATGACGTTCGACCGTTCCGATGGCGCGGTTCGGGAGGACTGACAAGCAGGAAAAGTTCGGGGAGTGGGGCCGCCCTGTCAATCCGTCAGGCCACACTCCGTGCAATGGCCAGGAAGGACTTCGAGTCCAGGGAAGCGCCCCCGACCAGCACGCCATCCACACGATCCGCCCCCATGAGCTCGCCTGCATTTCCGGGCTTCACGGATCCGCCGTAGAGGATGGGCACCGGGTTTGTCCCCTCCTTCCCCAGGCGCTCAAGGAGGCGACGGGCGAGGATCCCGTGGGCCTCCGTCGCATCTGCAGGGGTGGCGGTCTCGCCGGTCCCGATGGCCCAGACCGGCTCGTAGGCCAGGACCATACGCTGCCCGCCGTCCCTGAGGAGGGACCTGAGTTCGGGAGGATCCAGGACCGCATCCAGCTGACGGAGAAGCACCTCCTCCAGTCGCCCATCCCGACGCTCGCCCAGGGTTTCGCCCACACAGAGGACGGGAACCAGGTCGGCACGGAGCACGGCTGCCATCTTCTTCGCCACCTGGTCGTCCGTCTCCCCGAATACATGCCTTCGCTCGGAGTGGCCTACCAGGACGAATTCGGCGCCGGCGCCTCGGACCATCTCCACGGAGGTCTCGCCGGTGAAGGCACCCCGGTCCTCCCAATGCACGTTCTGGCACCCCAGGGCCACTCCCTCCGGCACTGCCTTCCGGAGCGCCGCCAGGGAGATGGCCGGGGGGAAGAGGACCAGCTCGACCGGGGGGAGATCCGCAATGCCCAGGGCCTCCCCGAACCGAGCCGCTTCCTCGGGGCCGTGGTGCATCTTCCAGTTGCCTGCGATGATGGGTCTCATCTCCAACTCACTCCACCTCTGATGCGTGAGAGGGGGCCTTCCCCCCATCGGCGGACGCCGGATCCAGCGCCTGGATGCCCGGAAGCTCGCGGCCTGCCATGAGGTCCAGTGAGGCTCCGCCCCCCGTGGACACGTGGGTCATCTGGCCGGTGAGCCCGGCCCCCTCCACGGCGGCGGCCGAGTCCCCGCCTCCCACGATGGAGGTCCCACCCCTCTCGGCCCGCGCCGCCATGGCCCGGGCAATGGCCAGCGTTCCATCGGCGAAAGGAGCCGACTCGAAGACCCCCATGGGGCCGTTCCAGACCACGGTGGCCGCCGACTCGATCTCCGACGCGAACAGGGCCTCGGACTCGGGGCCCATGTCTCCGATCACGTCTTCGGCCCCCACCTCGTCGCGACCGGTGACCCGGGGTGTCCGCCCCGAGTCCAGATCCTCCGCCACCCTGCAGTCCACGGGGAGGATCAGCCGGTCCCCTGCCTCCTCCATGAGGTCCGCCGCCATGGATACCCGATCCTCCTCCACCAGGGACTTTCCGGTGTCCAGACCCAGGGCCCGGAAGAAGGTATTCGCCATTGCGCCCCCGACCAGGAGGCGGTCCACCCGGGGGAGGATGGCCTCGATGACATCGATCTTCCCCGAGATCTTGGCCCCCCCCATGACTGCGACGAAGGGCCGCTCCGGATCCGCCAGGGCCTCACCCAGGTAGCGGAGCTCGCGCTCCACCAGGAGCCCGGCCACGGCGGCGCCGCCCCTGGCCCGGACCTGCTTCGGCACCCCCTCGGTGGAGGCGTGCGCCCTGTGGGCCGTGCCGAAGGCGTCCTGAACGTAGAGGTCCCCCAACGCCGCCAGGGCCTCGACGAGTCCGGCATCGTTTGCGGTCTCCCCGGGGAGGAAGCGGAGGTTCTCCAGGAGGAGCACAGCCCCCTCCGGCAAACCCGCCACTCGGGTCCTGAGCGCCGGGTCCCCCGGAGACTCCCTGGCCAGGAGCACGTCGCGGCCCAGGGCTTCCGACAGGGCCCGCGCCACCGGGGCCAGGCTCAGCTCGGGTCGGACCTCTCCCTTCGGCCGTCCCAGGTGGGACATGACCACCACCTTTGCCCCGGCTCCCACGAGGTGCCGGAGGGTGGGGACGGACGCATCGATGCGGGTCCGGTCCCCGACACCCCCGTCGTCGTCCAGGGGGACGTTCAGGTCGGACCGGACCAGGACCGTGGTCCCGGCCAGGGAGGCCGGGGTCAGGCCGGACAGGGTCCTGACCCCGGCAACTCCCGCATCAGGAGCCGGCATCGAGCCGCTCTCCCACGTACCGCACCAGGTCCACGACCCGGCAGGAGTAGCCCCACTCGTTATCGTACCAGGAGAGCACCTTGACCATGCCCCCCTCCAGGGCGGCCGTGGAGCCCGCATCCACCACGGACGAGCGGGAGTCCCCGGTGAAGTCCACCGAGACCAGGGGGGCGTCCGAGACCCCCAGGATACCCTCGAGGGCCCCTCGGGCCGCCTTCCGGAACGCCTGGTTCACCTCCTCCGCCGTGACCTCCCTGGAAAGGGTGCAGGTGAGGTCCACCAGGGACACATCCGGAGTGGGCACCCGGATCGCCATGCCGTCGATGCGGCCCGCCACCTGGGGGAGCACCAGGGACGTGGCTCGGGCTGCGCCTGTGGTGGTGGGGATCATGGAGACCGCTGCCGCACGGGCCCGGCGAAGGTCCTTGTGAGGAGAGTCCAGGGTGGGCTGGTCATTCGTGTAGGCATGGACCGTGGTCATGAGGCCACGCTCGAACCCGAAGGCGTCCGAGAGGACCTTGACCACGGGGGCCAGGCAGTTCGTGGTGCAGGACGCATTGGAGATCACGTGGTGGGAGGCCGGGTCGTAGTCCCCCTCGTTCACCCCCAGCACTACCGTCACGTCCTCTTCCTTCCCGGGGGCGGAG
>REBX01000077.1 GCA_007692505.1 Gemmatimonadales bacterium
ATACGAAGAGGTGGGGTGGGGATAAAGGATGGAGGGGGACGGGCGGGCGGCGGGGACGGGGGGCGGGTCGATGCTGCCGTGGGAGGTGTGGGGGCTGGATCCCGGAGGAGGGGGTCGGGGTTCGACCATCCATGCCCTGCGCCACAGTCCACATGCACCTGGCCGGTCGGGTCCTCACCGACTGGCGTCGCCACCCCGTCCGTTCACCTGTGAACGTGGGGTTGCCGGAGGTGCGCCATGCCTTCCTCCACGGCGCCCTGGCGCCGGACAGCGGCTTCGTGCCCGGGACGGATCGGACCGTTTCGGAGCTGGCCCACTACATCCGGCCTGCCGACCTGGCCCGGGCCCTCCTGGCGGAGGCCCGGAGCGAGACGGACGAGGCGTTCGCCTGGGGCTGGTTCCACCACGTGGTGGTGGACGTGGACCTGCACCCCCTGGTGGGACGGGGGGTGGGCGAACTCCTCCACGGAGACCGGAACCGGCGGGTGGACGCCATGGAGGACGAGGCCGTTCACGTGGCGCTGGAGGTGGGACTCGACGTGCGGGTGCTCCAGGGCTATCCGGCGCCTCGGCCGCCCCGGGGGCCCCACCTGTCCGACGTGAGCGTGGAGCAGCTCAGGCGGGCGCTCCGGCACACGTACGGGGTGGAGCTGCCGTCGGAGCACCTCCTGGCGGAGCACCGGAGGGCGAGCGGGATGGTGGCCTGGTGGCCCAGGCTCCTCCAGGTGGTGGCCGCCGGGCGGGGGCTGGGGATGGGACCCCGCCGCCATCCCCTCCTGGCCCGAGCCCTCTCTGCCGCCCGGCGGCCCTTCGCCGAGGGGACAGCGCCCCGGGGTTTCCTGGAGGCGTTCGCGCCCCGGGCCTGGATCCTGGAGGAGTTCGAGGAGGCCTCCGGGGGCTTCGCCCATCGGTTCGGGGCGCTGGTGGAGGGTGGGGTGGACGGCTTCGAGAACCGGAACCTGGAGACGGGGGTGGTGACCGGGCGGGGCTCGGGGCACCCGGCCACGGATCGGGCGTGGGAGCGGCTGGAGGGGCTGGCAGGGGCCTCGCCCTGACCCCGTCCTGGCTCCGTCCGGGGAGCAGGCCTTGCGGCCCGGGGGCAATCGCCCTCCTTTTTGGGCCGTTCGTCGAGTCCACCCCCGGGGCCGGAAACCGTGCGGCCCCTCCACCGGAAACCGGGAAACGCTGCCGTGGATCCGTATCTCGTTCTGACTCCCCTGGCTGCCATCGTGGCCCTCCTTGCCGCCGGCCTCCTGGCCCGCGGCGTTCTTCGTGCCGACACGGGCAGTGCCCGCATGGTCGAGATCTCCGACGCGGTGCGGGAGGGTGCCAGCGCGTACATGAACCGCCAGTACCGGACGATCACCTACGTGGCGCTGGCCATCGTGGCCATCTTCGCCCTGGTGGCCCTGGCCCAGAGCGGGGACGAGGCCACGATCTGGTGGTGGACCACGGTGGGCTTCGCGGTGGGGGCCCTCTTCTCGGGGCTCAGCGGATACGCCGGGATGAACGTGGCCGTGCGGGCCAACGTGCGAGTGGCGCAGGCGGCGAGCCGGGGGCTGCCCGGAGCGCTCAAGATCGCCTTCAACGGTGGGGCCGTGGCCGGGCTGGCCGTGGCGGGGCTGGCCCTCCTGGGGGTGGCGGGGTTCTTCTGGCTGTTCTGGGGCGTGTTCGACCTCCACAACCCGGTGGAGCCCCTGGTGGGCTTTGCCTTCGGGGCCAGCCTCATCAGCCTCTTTGCCCGGGTAGGCGGGGGGATCTACACGAAGGCCGCCGACGTGGGGGCCGACCTGGTGGGGAAGGTGGAGGCCGGGATTCCCGAGGATGATCCCCGGAACCCCGCCGTGATTGCCGACAATGTGGGCGACAACGTGGGCGACTGCGCCGGGATGGGTGCGGACCTCTTCGAGACGTACGCGGTGACGGTGATCGGAGCCATCTTCCTGGGCTACCTCCTCCCCGACGTGAAGGCCGTGACGGAGCTCGTCACGTACCCCCTCTACCTGGGTGCGGTGGCCATCGTGGCCAGCATTCTGGGGGTGTTCTTCGTGAAGCTGGGCAAGGATGGCCGGATCATGCCGGCCCTGTACCGGGGGGTGTTTGCCAGTGCGATCCTCAGCGTGGTGGGCTTCGCCGGGGTGACCTGGTGGATGTTCTCGGGCTTCGACTTTGCCGCCGTGGGCGGGATGCTGTCCGCCGACACCACCTGGGTGGACATCTTCCTGGCCTCCATCGTGGGCATCGTGGTCGTCATCGGGATGATCTTCATCACCGAGTACTACACGAGCACCCGCTACGGGCCGGTGCGGAAGATCGCCAAGGCCTCGGAGACGGGGGCGGCCACGAACATCATTGCCGGGCTCGCCGTGGGGCTCCAGAGCACCCTGGTCCCCACCGTAATTCTGGTCCTGGCCATGTTCCTCTCCTTCCTCTTTGCCGGGCTCTACGGAATCGGGGTCGCGGCGGTGGCCATGCTGAGCGTGACGGGGATGATCGTGGCCATGGACACCTACGGCCCCATCACGGACAACGCCGGGGGAATTGCCGAGATGGCGGAGCTGCCCCCCGAGACCCGGGTGAACACGGACGCCCTGGACGCGGTGGGGAACACCACGAAGGCCACCACCAAGGGGTACGCCATCGGATCGGCGGCGCTGGCGGCCCTGGTCCTCTTCGCCGACTACGTCTTCCGGCTGGACCTGGGGATGGATGCCTTCCGGCTGAACGACCCCATCGTCCTCATCGGCGTGCTCATCGGTGCCATGCTCCCCTTCCTCTTCTCGGCGTTCCTCATGGACTCGGTGGGGAAGGCGGCAGGGGCCGTCATCGAGGAGGTCCGCCGGCAGTTCCGGGAGATCCCCGGGATCATGGAGGGCACCGGGAAGCCCGAGTACGACACCTGCGTGGACATCGTGACGAAGGCCGCCCTCCGGGAGATGATCCTCCCCGGGATGATCTCGGTCTTTGCCCCCCTCCTGGTGGGCTTCCTCCTGGGGCCCCTGGCGCTGGGCGGGCTTCTCATCGGCGTGATTGCCAGCGGGCTCATGGTCGCCCTCATGATGTCCAACGGGGGCGGGGCATGGGACAACGCCAAGAAGTACATCGAGGACGGAAACCACGGGGGGAAGGGAAGCGCCGCCCACGAGGCCGCCATCGTGGGTGACACGGTGGGGGATCCCTACAAGGACACCGCCGGCCCGGCCATCAACCCCCTGATCAAGGTGATCAACACGGTGGCCCTCATCTTTGCTCCCCTCATCGCCGCCTACGGCGGATGGCTCATCTTCTGATGACGAAACTCACCTCGAAGCAGAGAGCGCACCTCCGGTCCCTGGCCCACTCCCTCAAGCCCATCCTGCAGGTGGGGTCCGACGGGACCAGTGCGGCCTTCCTGGAGTCCCTGGAGGAGGCCTTCAACAACCGGGAGCTCCTCAAGGTGAAGGTCATCGACACGTCGGACCTGGATGTGAAGGAGGCTGCGGCGGGGATCCGGGAAGGGCTCCCGGAGGTCCATGTGGTGCAGACCATCGGCAAGACCATCGTCTGCTACCGCCCGGATCCCGACGAGCCGGAGATCCGACTGCCCCGGTAGTAGGCAGGTGCTGCAAAAAATCTGCATAGAATCTGCGCTCGATAAAGAGATTCCACGAACAGCAACGAGCGATAGTCGCTCTAATCCTTGTGCCACAAGGGATTCACAGAACACGCCGGGATGGCGGAATCGGTAGACGCGGAGGTCTCAAAAACCTCTGAGCCTTAGGCTCTTGCGGGTTCGACTCCCGCTCCCGGCATGATACTGCAATACAACGAGTTGCGGGGCCCCGGGCGCGTCCGCCTGGTGGCCCCGTTTCGGCCCCATCAATCCCGCTCCAACAACCCGGTACCGCCCATGGCCAAGACCAACTCCTTCGATATCAGCACCAGCGTCGACCTCCAGGAGGTGGACAACGCCGTGAACCAGGCGGCCAAGGAGATCGGGCAGCGCTACGACTTCAAGGGCACCGACTGCTCGCTGGACTTCCGGCGGGAGGAGGCGGCGGTGCTCCTGGAGGCGGATGACGCATATCGTCTCGAGGCGCTGAAGGAGGTCCTGAGGCAGAAGCTGGCCAAGCGGAAGGTGCCGCTCAAGAACCTCGACGAGGGCACCCCCGAGGCAGGCACCATGGGGCGGCACCGGCAGCGCATCGGGCTCAAGCAGGGGATCGACCAGGAGACGGCCAAGAAGATCGTGAAGGACGTGAAGGCCGAGGGCTTCAAGAAGGTCCAGGTGGCGATCCAGGGCGAGGAGCTCCGGGTGAGCAGTCCGTCCAGGGACGACCTCCAGGAGGTCATGAAGTTCCTGCGCTCCCGGGACTACGGGGTGGAGCTGGGGTTCGGGAACTACCGATAAAGGGGGGGCAGGCCGCGGCTCTGCAGGAGCCACGTTCCCACCCCCCCCGGGTGCATGGGACTACCGGCCGACCCGACGCCTACTGCACCACAACGGCGGCGGCCCCTTCGAAGGCTGCAGCCGTCACGGCCTCTGCGCCCACTGCACTTTCCGTGAGCCAGGCCTCGGAGTTCAGGTCCAGGACGATCCGGGTGGTCCCGTCGGCCTGGACCGACACGGGCTGGTCGTGCTCCAGCACCACCTGGCTTCCCCCGGCGATGGTCAGGGTGACCCCCACCTCGATGGGTCCGATCCCGATCTGGGAGCCGGCATCCACCTCGGCATTGGCATCGCTCACCACGACCCGGACCCGGTCCCAGGTGCGGGCCTCCACGGTGGCGGACCCGGCCAGGGACTCTCCTCCCCGGAGCTCGACCTCGGCATCCAGGTTGCCCAGCCCCGTCACGGTCTGCCAGGCGCCATCCACCTCGGCCTCGAGGCGGACCTCCCCCTGGAAGGCCCCACTCACTTCGCCCTCGCTGGAGAGCGTCCGGGCCATGGGGCCCTCCGATTCCGCGTTGGGTCCGTCGCGAACCACCATCTCCATGGTCCCCTCTCCTTCGTTCGGGGTGGTGGGCGAGTCGCTTCCGCAGGCGGCGAGGGGAAGGAGGGCAATGGCCGTCAGAAGCGCACAGCTCCGAACCCTGGGGGTCAGACGCAGGTTGCTCATGGGATGTCTCCTCGAGGTTGTGGGCCGAGCTGGTTCGTCTCCATCGATGTCCGCGCCGGCCATACGGTCATCGACGCATTAATGATCGGTACGCTCCGAGTTGAAAGTCCCGTGCCATCGGCAGGGAGAATCGCCTGTGAGCCAATGACCGCAGGGAATCCAGCGGGCCGGGTGGGGATCGGGCACGTGGAAAGGCAAAGGCAGACAGTCCTGCCTTGAGCGGAAAATATTTCCGGGGCGGTCGAAGGGATTTCCGGGATCGGCGGCCTCGATCCGAAGCGCCGACCTGCTTGCCTTCCCCCTCCGGACATGCATAGTGTGGGACTGTACGCAGCGTCCCTCTCCAGGCCGGAGTCGCAGCATGCCAAGGTCCTCGCCAACCCGCCGGCTTTCCGGCTGCCTCGCGTGCCTCCTGGCCCTGCTCGTCTGGGGCCCCGGGGTGTCCTCCCTGGAAGCGCAGCAGGTCCAGGGCGACGTGGAGCTCCAGCTCACTGCCTCCCTCCTCTCGACAGTGGGCACGGACCGGGCCTCCTTCGCCAGCGCCATCGTCCAGGCCAAGGGGGGCTACTTCGTGACGGAGCGGGTGCAGGTGGGCGCCTTCCCCAGCCTCCTCTACGGCCGGACCGAGGTGGAGGTGGGGGGGCAGTGGATCCGGGAGTCGGACACCCGCCTGGGGATGGGCCTTTTCGCGAACTACTCCTTCCTGGCAGAGGATGCCATGACCGTCCCCTACGTGGGGGGACAGTTCTACCGCATCGACCTCACCGACTCCGACGAGACGGGGTGGCTGGGCGTGAGCGGGGGCGTGAAGGTGTACCTGAGCCGGTCGCTGGCCCTGGACATGGGGGGGAACTACCTGGTTGGACTGGGCGATGGCGGAGGAGCCCTGGTCCTCTTCCAGACGGGCCTGGGTGTCCTCTTCTGACCGCCGTGCCCGCCATGTCCCCTCCCTCCGCCTCCGCCCGGTTCGCAGCGCCTCTCCTCCTCCTGGCGCTGCTGGTGTCGAGCCTTGCCGCAGCCCCGCCCCTCCAGGCCGAGCAGGCGGTCACCGTGACCCCCGAGCACATGGTGGAAGTGTCCGGGTCCGTGGTGGCCCTGGCCTTCTCCTCGTCGGGCAGCAACCTCCTGGTGGCCACCGAAGAGGGCCTGCTCATGCAGGTGGATCCCCAGTTGGGGCGGATCTCCCGGACCCACGGATCGGGGCACGAAGACCTCCGCTTCGCCTCCTTCCTGTCAGGCGACACCGCGGCGGTGACCCTGTCCGACAACGGCATCCTCCGGTTCTTCCGACTGGACGAGGACGACCCGGTGGACCTCCTGGAGCTGGGGACGGATGCGGCTTCGGCCGCCCTGGACGCCGGGCGCCGGATCCTGGCCGTGGCCACCCGGGACGGGGACCTGGAGCTGGTGGACCTTCCCACCCGGCAGGTCCTGGGGCGCATCGAGGCCGGGGATGCGCTGGACGATCTCCTCCACCTGGGCTTCGATCGGCTGGGCGGACAGCTCATGGCCGTGACCCGTGCCGGCCACATCACCGTGTGGGATCCGTCCACCCGGAGCGTCCTTCGTCGGGTGGAGCTCCGGGGCGACGAGCTCGCCGGGTCGCGCTCGGTGGTCCACTCGGTGGGGTCGGACCGGAGTGCCAACATCCTGGTGGCCGGACTGGAGGAGGTCGCGCTTCCCCGGGGAGGGCTCCGGGGGCAGGCCCGTCCCGGCGACCTGGAGCGGCGGGACCAGGTCCTGGTCCACGACTGGCACAGCGGGAGCGCCATCCGGGCCGTCCCGGTGCCCGACGGAATGATCGAGGGGCTCGCCGTGGGACCGGGCAACGACCACGCCCTGGTGGCCAACGGAACCCAGGTGTCCGTCATGGACCTGAGGGCCGGTGCGAAGGGGGCCCGCGTGGATGCCCCGGCGCCGGTTCGGCAGATGCTGGTGGCCCCCGATGATGGGCGCCTCGCCATTGGAACCAGCCAGGGGCACGTGGGTCTCTGGACCCTGGCCTATCGCGAGCGCGCGGCCTCCGACGAGCTGGCCGAGACCGTCCCGGGACTCGCTGGACGCATCCGGGTGCTGGGAGAGGACCGGCCTGCCATCCGGTCCGAGGCCATGGATGTGCCCGTGACACTGGCCGTCCTCCCCTTCGAGGACCGGCAGGGAGACACGGACTTCCCCTCGCTGGTGGCCGAGCTCCTGGTGACCCAGCTGGCGAACACGTCGGACGTGCGCCTCGTGGAACGGCTCCGCATCGATGCGATCCTCGACGAGCAGGAGCTCTCTCGGCAGGGCCTCACCGAGGAGGACGGGATCCGGCTGGGGCGCATCCTGAATGCCGACTACGTCCTCCTGGGAAGCATTGGCGCGTTCGGGTCGAGCCACACCCTCAGTGCCCGCATCATCGACACGGAGACGGGGGAGGCGGTGAGCGGGCGCCAGGTGCTCTGCGAGGAGTGCCGGTCCCAGGACTTCTTCGACCTGGTCTATCTGCTGGGGACGGCCATCGCCCGGTGAGGCGGCGCCGTTCCGGACTCCATCAACCCAAACGGTGACCCCATGCGACGCTCCACCTCTGCCTTCCTGCCCCTCCTCCTCGCCCTGGCCCTCCTGGCTCTGCCCGGTTGCCGGGCCCTGGGTGGTGGATCGGGGTCGGAGGCCCCCACGCCCTCTGCAGAGGCGGATCCGGAGGCCGAGGTGGCCACGGACGACCGCTTCCAGGAGCTCACGGCAGAGGCGGAGCACCTCCCCGGCTTCATGGACCTCTACCGGACGGACGACCAGCTCCTCATGGCCGTCCCCGAGGGGATGCTGGGCCGGGAGTTCCTCATGGAGTACAAGCTGGCCCGGGGGCTGGGGACGGGCGGCCTCTACGGGGGCACCATGCTCTCCATCTTCGAGGCCGAGGTCGTGACCCTGGAGCGCCGGGGCGAACGGCTCTACCTCATGAAGCAGCCCCACCGGTTCCGGGCACGGGAGGGCACGCCGCAGGCCGCAGCGGTGGAGCTCTCCTTCACCCCATCCATCATGGAGACGGCGGGCATCGAGGCGACCCGAGACGCAGAGGGGCACGACGACCTGGAGGAGGACCTGCACCTGGTGGATGTCACCGGATGGTTTGTGGGCGACATCTCCGGGATGAGCCAACGCCTCCGGAGCCTCACCTCCACCGGGCAGGGCCCCGGGCCTGCGCCGAATTTCGACGGGAGCCGGAGCTACCTGGACGAGGTGAAGGCGTTTCCCCTGAACCTGAACATCCGCACCGTGCTCACCTACCGGGCCCCCCAGCCGGTGGGTGCGAACGCCATCCCCGACGGCCGGTTCCTCACCGTGTCCGTGCACCACACCCTGGCGGCCCTCCCGGAGGAGCCCATGGAGCCCCGCCTGGCCGATGACCGGGTCGGGTACTTCATCACGGCCCACAAGGACTTCACCGAAGGGGAGGACACCTACTTCGTCCGCTACGTGAACCGGTGGCGCCTGGAGCCCGGGGAGCCGGCGGGAGACGGACTCGTGTACCCGGCCGAGCCCATCGTGTACTACCTGGACCGCACGATTCCCGAGGAGTTCCTGGATGCCTTCCGGGAGGGGATCGAGGCCTGGCAGCCTGCCTTCGAGGAGGCGGGCTTCCGGGATGCCATCCAGGCGGAGATGCTCCCGGAGGATGCGGATCCGGATGACATCCGCTTCCCGACCCTTCGCTGGAATACCTCGGACCAGCCGGGCTACTCGGCCATCGGGCCCTCGGTGGTGGACCCCCGCACCGGCGAGATCCTGGACGCGAACCAGCTCTACGAGGCGAACATGATCCTGGGGTTCCGGAGCGGCTGGCGGAACCTGGTGGAGCCGGGCACCGCCTTCGAACTCTCCCTGGGGCTCCTGGACGGGGATGCCGAGCTGGGGCTCAAGGCTCTCCAGAACCACACCCACATGGCCGGAATCTTCTCGGACCAGGGGCTCATGCTGAGGGCCCTCCTGGCCTCCCGGGGAGAGCTGGCGCCCTCCGACCCCCTCCCGGAGGAGTACGTCCACGAGGCCGTGCGCTGGGTCGTCATGCACGAGGTGGGGCACACCCTGGGGCTCCGACACAACTTCCGCTCCTCCATGGACACGCCCCTGGATCGTCTCCACGATCGGGAGTGGGCCCGGGATCGGGGCCTGGTGAGTTCGGTCATGGACTACCATGCGCCGAACATCGCCCACGACGGGGAGGAGCAGGGGTACTTCTACAGCCCGGGGGTGGGGACCGCCGACATCTGGAAGATCGCCTACGGGTACACGGCGGACCCGGAGGAGGCCCGGGAGCTGGCCCGGCTGGCCGAGACGGAGGGCCGCACGTACGGAACGGACGAGGACTCGAGCGGCGCCGGGGCCATGGACCCCACGGTGAACATCTACGACCTGAGCGACGACCCCCTGGCCTGGGGGATGGAGCGCACGGAGATGATCGCCGGGCTCCTGGAGCAGCTTCCGGAAACGGTGCTGGAGGACAATGCCCGCTACGCGGACCTGACCTCGGCCTTCCAGTCGCTCCTGGGGCAGTACTCGCAGGCCATGGCCCCGGCGGTGAAGTACATCGGGGGCGAAATGGTCTACCGCACCCGGCCCGGTGACCCCGCCGACGTGGGTCCCTTCGTGCCGGTGGAGCGGGACCGACAGCTGGAGGCCCTGGAGTTCCTGGCCCGGTCGGCCTTTTCCGAGGAGGCCTTCGCCCTCTCGCCGGAGGTGCTGGCGCAGATGGGGCCCGACCGCTGGAGCCACTGGGGCTTCACGAACACGTACTCGGGACGGGTGGACTTCCCCTTCCACGAGCGGATCATCGGGCTCCAGACCACGCTCCTGGGGCAGCTCTTCCAGCCCCTGCGGCTGGCCCGGATCCGGGACGGCGAGCTCCGCTACGGCTCGGACCGGGTCCTCACCATCCCCGAGCTCATGGACGTGGTGACCTCCACCGTGTGGGCCGAGGTGTGGGAGGGGAGCCCCCGGGCCATCAACTCCCTGAGGCGGGAGCTCCAGAGGGTGCACCTGGAGCAGGTGACGGGCCTCGTGCTGGACCCGCCGGCCCGCATGCCCTCCGACGCCCGCTCCGTGGCCCGCCACCAGCTCCGGGAGCTGAACCGGCAGCTGGAATCCGCGATCTCCGCAGGGAGCGGGCTCGATGCCTACACCCGGGCCCACCTGGAGGACGCCCGGGACCAGGTGGCCCGGGCCCTGGACGCGGGGCTCTAACTTCCATGCCCACTGCAGTCTCGCCCTTCCACCTCCATGCCGACCCCATGGCGGGCCTCCTCCTGGCAAATTTCGAGAAGGACCCGGACCGGGTGTACGTGGGGTTCGAGCCCCAGGCCTTTGACGACGCGGTCCATGGGCAGGGGCTCCTGGTCCTGGGCTGGCGGGTGGATGGGCGGGTGGACGTCTTCCACGACCCGGGGCTGGAGCTGGATCCGGCCACCTACGGGATTGCGGGGAAGGGAATGAACCGGATGGCGGAGCGCAGCCTGTCGGACGGGCACTTCGAACTGGGACCGGCGGGAGCGCAGGTCGACCTGGCCTTTCGTGACCTGGAGGATCGCCTCGTCCGGATCGTGGTCCGGGAGACGGACACCCGCCCACGGCGTCCCTTCGGGCTCCTGGCGCCCATGGGGAGCGCCACCACCTCACCACCTGCCCTCCCCCTCGTGTACGTGCACGACTTCTACTTCGTGCGGCGGGCAGGAAGCGAGGTCCTCATCGAGATCGACGGGAGGAGCCATCGGGGAGATCCCTTTCCCCTTCCGCTGGACCGGGCTCGCGTCCACTTTCTCCGCTACTCTCCCGATCCCTTCATCGTGACCTGGAACCCGAACTTCGAGGGGCCGGTCAACCTCCTCCAGGTGGAGCTGGATGCCCAAGGTGAAACAGGCACCGCGGAGGACCGGGGTGTGCAGTACGAACTGGAAGCCCGAGAGGGGCGTCTCGAGATCCGGAGGATGTCCCGGAGCGAGGGAGACCACGAGGTACAGGTGGAGTTCTTCCCGGCGTTCCCGGACGTCCTGGTCCTCCGGGATGGGGTGGAGGTGTCCGGGACCTTCCGGATCACCGCCGACCCCTCCGTCGGGATGGTGAGGGGGACCTGGGTGGTGGAGCGTCGAGGTGGCGAGGTCCACATGGAGGCGGTCCCGGCTGGAGGGTGGACTCCGGGAGAGGTGCCCTGGATGGCCAGGCTCATGTTTCGATTGGTCCCCACATTCCGGAGGTGGCCTGCCACTTACCGCTGGACCGCCACCCTGATCCTTGCGGGCCGGGAGGAGGGCCCGGCCGGCAGGACGCACCTCCGGTCGGCGTGGGAGCGGACCGAGTAGCCCGAGCCCTCCCACCACCCCCGGGGGGCTTTCCAATTGCCCCCGGGGTCTCGTACTTTCGTGGTTCGAGCTTGTGAGCTCGGGGTGATTTGCGGCGTATTGCGACCCGGGAAACCGAACCGCTAAAAGG
>REBX01000104.1 GCA_007692505.1 Gemmatimonadales bacterium
TTTGTTTTATCGGTAGCCGACGCCGCTCCCGACGTGCCATCCATCGATGTCGAGGCGGGTTGCCTGCAACGGTACACGCGTAGAGTACGATTCTCCGTCGAGGTGGAGTGTCCAGCGGTCTCCGGGGCGAACCTCGATCCGCCCTCCTCCTCCGACCCGGCCCAGATCGTTTCGGTCGGCGGTGACTTCGCCCCACCAGCGGAGGGTCCGTCCCCTCCGTTCGAGGCCGGCCGCCATCCGGTCGTGCCGACCGGCCTGGTCCGGGAAATCGGCTCGGTTCCGGGTCCACCCTGCAAAAAGACGGTGGTGGTCCCTCAGAAGCGGGGTAAAGAAGCGACCCTCCACGAGGTCGTCGCGGACGCCGAGGGCACCACCCGAGCTCCTGGCTCCCTGCCCGGAAATGTCGAGCTCCCAGAGGCCATCAACCCGGAACCGCTCCAGCTCACGCCTGACCTGCTCGTGCTCCGGAGCCAGGACGAGGAGGGTGTCAAGCGCTGCGTAGGCGGCCTCTCGTTCATGGAGGTCCATGTGGGCCGATGCGCGTCCGATTCGAGCCCTCACGTGATGGGGATCCAGAGCCAGGATCCGAGCGTACTCGTCGAGGGCGAGGCGGGGCCAACCCCGCCAGAGGTAGACCGAGGCCAGCTCCTGGCGAAGCGAGAGGTTCATGGGAGCGCGGCCCACAAGTTCGTCAAGCCCTGCCTGTGCGCCCTTCAGGTCCCCGGCAAAGGCCATCCCCAGATGCCGGGCGAGCTCCCCGGAAAGGCGGTCGGGGTTCGGGAGGCTCTCGGCGAGCCCCTCGGCACTCCGGACTTCGGGCTGGGAACCAACGAGTTCCCGGGCCACCTCAGCTGCCTTGTCGTGACGCTCGCCCTGAACCAGGGCGTAGAAGAGGCCTACGAGGAGTTCCGGATGCCCCGGCCAACCCTCCAGCGCCGCCCGATAGCGTTCCTCGGCTTCCTCCGCATTCCGGAGGTACAGGTGAGCATCGCCTGCCATGCGGAGGACGTAGGGGGGGAGTTCGAGGCCCAGGTCCTCCTCGAGCTCTCGGATCTCGGTGAGCACGGTCTCCATCTCCATACGCTCCCGCAGTGCCACGACCCGATCGAAGCGGAGGCGCTCCCACGGATACCCGTCGGCTGGCTGGACCTCGACAAGAGCTGAGTCCAGGACGGCCAGGGCGCGGTCCACTGCCACGAAGCGGTCGTCGGGATGGGGGGTCGGAGGAGCCGCAATGCTCCACTGCACCGCCCGGGAGCCCCGCTCCGACAGGGTTCGGCCCCTCTCCCCTGCATCCAGGAATTCCGGATTGGGCGCCATCCGTTCCACTGCCAGGAAGGCGGCCCCCTGGTTCAGGAGACTGAGGACTTCCAGCCTGCGGGCCTCGGCGGGGTCGGCTCCGAGTGTCTCGGCCCGCCGGTAGTGGCGGGCGGCCCAGGAGGGTCGATCCAGGGCAAGGTACAGGTGCCCGCCGGCCAGGTGGACATCAGCGCTCTCCGGGAACCGCCTCACGGCCTCGTCGAAGCGCGCCTCGGCCTCGTCCCACGCTCCCCGTTCCAGGAGGGAGAGGACCACCCCGACATGGCTCTGGACGCGGGTCGGATCCCGGAAGAGGACATCCATGTAAAGTCGTGAGGCGAAGACCGGGTCCCCCAGGTTCCGGGAGGACCGCGCCACGGCCTCCGACACGAAGGGGTCAAGGGCATGGAAGGGGAGGTGCTCCCCGAGGCGGACTGCCTCCTCGTCCTCTCCGGCCCAGCTCAGTACTGCCACCAGATCTGCCTTGAGCGGCAGGTCGTCGGGGTCCTCTTCGTGGAGCGCCGTGAGGATCTCGAGGGCCTCGTCGTAGCGGCCCTCCCGGGCGATCCTGACAGCCCGTTCCCGATCATCGGGACCGCGATCATGAGCACCCTGCGGGACTGACTGGACGAGTCCCGAGTGCACCCCCCCAGCAGGTGTGGGCGACGAGTGCCCCCAATCATCGAGCGGGGTTGCCAAGGGGATGGCAGCGGCGGGCGCCGCGCTCGCCAGGAGCAGTCCCACCACGATGCCAAGTCCCCAGTGCGCAACTGATCCCCGCCTCCCGATCCCGGCCCGGTCGGGGGCGATGGGAAGCTCGCTGACGCAGCTCCCGGGGAGCTGGTGCCGTCGCACTGGGTTGTTGGTGCGCCGTGGAAGCCCTGTCGGGAGTCTATGTCGTTTCACTGATCTATACTCACCTGGTCAGCCAGCTGAACGGATTCGACGGGGTTGGGTCGTCGAGTTGCGTTTGATGAAGTCAAACAGGCCCCGAATTCCACATGGATTCATGGCAAAAAACACGCCACCCGATCCTTCGGGTCCGGATTGAAGGGACTGGGCTGGCTCGTGCCTTGACCCGCGACCGTTCTTCTCAACCCTGCCTCGCGAGCGCCAGACGTTGATACGGTTTCTCCTCGCTCCCGGCAGATCCATGCAGGGAGCAAGCACGGTTGCATGATGCAAGGCCGCCCCCGGGGCCCGGCCTTCCTCCCCGGACCACCCGCACCCCGGTCTTGTGCGGGCCCACCGCCCATTTGAACTTCCCTGAAGGAGATCTCCAGGGATGGGACTCAACGGATGGAGCGGTGAATGCGTTTCAGTTTCAGGCAGGCAGTGGGGATGGTCCTGGGCTACCTCCTCCTGGCGGCGGCCCCCCTCCTGCTTGCCTACCTCGGGCCCCTTCCCGAACCTCGCCCGTTCTGGGTCGAGTTCGGGGTCGGTCTGGGGTTCGTGGGAATGGGAGTCCTGGGGCTCCAGTTCCTCCTCACCGGGCGGTTCAGGAATGTGGCGTCCTCCGTGGGACTGGACCTCATGCTTCAGTTCCACAGGGAGGTGGGGATCGTGGCGTTCCTCCTCATCCTGGCCCACCCGGTCATCCTCTTCGCGACGGACCCCACGTACCTGGAGTTCCTGGATCCCCGGGTCAACCTGCCCCGGGCGCTCGCCCTTTCTTCGGTACTTGCTGCCCTGGTCCTCCTGGTGGTCACGACGCTCTGGCGGCAGGAGCTGAAGATCTCCTACGAGTGGTGGCGGACCGGACACGGAGTGCTCGCCCTCTTCGTCATCCTCATCGGTCTCGTCCACGGCCTCCAGGTGGGGCACTACCTGTCGCCCGTCTGGAAGCAGGTCATCTGGGTGGTCCTGACCCTGGCAGCGGTGGGGCTCCTCCTGAAGAATCGGGTCATCCGCCCCCTCAGGCTCAAGAAGAGACCATTTCAGGTCGTGGAGGTCCGGGAGGAGTCCCCGGGTGTCTGGACGCTGGCGCTGGAGCCTCGGGGACACGGAGGAGTGGACTTCCGCCCGGGCCAGTTCGTCTGGCTTACCCTGGGGTCGAGCCCGTTTTCGCTCCAGCAGCACCCCTTTTCCATCTCGTCCAGTGCGGAGGAGCCGGGGCGTGTGGAGCTGACCATTGCGGAGCTTGGTGACTTTACATCCGGGATCTCGTCGGTTCCTTCCGGTACGACCGCGTTCCTGGAGGGGCCCTACGGGGCTTTTGTTCCCGAGGAAGCGGAGGAAGGAGAGGACGGGGAACCCGGGGCTGCCGGGGCCGTCTTCATCGTCGGAGGGGTCGGGATCACCCCGGTCATGAGCATGCTTCGCACCTTCCGTGATCGTGGGGATTCCCGACCCATCGTCCTTGTCCATGGGGCACCGTCGGAGGACCGGGCGCTCTTCCGGGACGAAGTGGAGGCACTTTCTGGGATGTTGGACTTCAAGACCGTTCACGTACTGGAAGAGGCGCCCGACAGCTGGGAGGGAGAGCGCGGACTGGTGACACCGGAAGTCCTGGACCGGCATCTCCCCGAAGATGGGCTGGCAGAATGGGAGTACTTCGTGTGCGGACCGCCTCCCATGATGGACGCTGTAGAGCAGCACCTCCGGAGCAGGGGGGTCCCCGCCTCCCGAATCTTTTCGGAGCGATTCAACATCGTTTGAAACAGGAGGCTTGGTGGCGCCCCTTCCCTGGCGCCAGGCTCACGCTGGAGAGATCGATGGTCCACAAATTCGTCGGACATGCGGGCACGGCTGTCGGGGTCCTCCTCGTCATCCTGACGCTCCTTCTGGGGCTCTGGAGGGCAGGGTGAAAGGGTCGAGTCCTTGAGCCGAACATCCGAGCAGCTCTACGACCCGAGGTTCGTGGCAGGACTGTTCAACGAGATGTCGGAAACCTACGGCACGGTGAACTACATCTCTTCCTTCGGGTTCACGGAGCGCTGGCGGCGGGCATGCGTGGCGGGCATGCGTGGCGGGCGGGCAGATCTCCCCCGGGATGCGTGTCTACGACCTGATGACGGGCATGGACGAATGCTGGGGGTTCATTGCGGAGGCACTCGAGGGCCGGGGGGAGATCGTGGCCCTGGACATCTCCCCGGTGATGTGCCGGCGGGCCCGGGAACGCCGGCGCGCCTTCGACGGCCTTTCCATCGAGGTGATCGAGGGAGACGCTCTGGAGAACAGCCTTCCGGATGGTTCGGCCGACTCGGTCGTTTCCGCTTTCGGCCTGAAGACCTTCTCCGAGGCCCAGCGGCGCAGACTGGCCTTCGAGGTGGCCCGCATGCTCCGTCCGGGAGGAACGTTCTCCCTGCTGGAGGTCTCGGTTCCCCGGACGCCCATCATGCGGATCCCCTACATGGCGTACCTGAAGTACGCCATTCCTCTCCTGGGACGGGCCTTCCTGGGAAACCCCGACAGCTACCGGCTCCTGGGTGTCTACCCCCAGCGGTTCGGAGGCTGTGGGACCATGGCGGGCTACCTCCGGGAGGCCGGACTCGAGGTCTCGGCGGTGTCCCATTTCTTCGGGTGTGCCGCGAGTGTCCGGGGCATGAAGCCGTTGTAGTCCGGAGGGCTCTCGCCGGGGATGCGGCCGGCCCCCTGCCTGGATCGGTCGGGGTCTTGTCCGGCCATGCGCCTGCCCCCCGCCTGGATCGCCCGGGTCCGCACCCTCGCCTCCAGGAGCGGGAAAGACCCGGATCCCAAGGTTTTTCCGGAATCGAAATCTGATTTCTTCCCGCTTGCCGGGACGAAGCCGGATGGATCCGGCCGACGCCGCCAAACACATCTTGGTTCTTCCCGGAGACCGGGAAGAACACAGATGCATCTCCTCCGGCACCCCTTCACCTCTGCCTTTTTCCCGCATCGGCGCGGCCGCGGTCGCGGGCGCGAGCGCAGGGACGGGAATGAGCCGGCGAGTACTGAGCCGACTGAGCCGGCGAGTACTGAGCCGACTGAGCCCGCGAGGACTGAGCCAGCGCCAGCGCCTGCCCGACCTGCACTGCCGTTTCGGTGGATCGCCGGGTGATCTGGCGCCACGAGAGGCGGATCACCTCGATGCCTCGCGCCTTGAGCCAGCTGTCCTTGCGGCGATCTCCCTCGAACCGCCCCCTGGAAGAGTGGTGGGCCCACCCATCGATCTCGATTGCGATGTTCTCGCCGGGCCAGAACAGGTCCAGCTCGTAGGGGCCCACGGTCACGTTCGTCTCCGGTCGGGGAAGTCCGGCGGACCGGATCAGCTGAAGGCACCTGCGCTCGGCTTCCGACCGGGTGAAGGGCCGATCCCCCACCCCCTTCAGGACGTGGCGCAGGACGGGGATCCCCCGGTGCCCGGCGTAGCGACGGGGCAGGCCGGCCAGCTCCTCCCGGGGGATGAGCCCCCTTCGCTCGACCGCAGCGACCACCTGTGCCACCTCCCTTCGGCCAAGCAGTCCGGCGGCATCCACGAGGGAACGCGCCGGTGAGGTGACCGGGATCCCCTCCACCACCCCACGTTCGTCGCTCTCCACCCCCTCCGGGCGATGAAACGTGATCCCGGTCCTTCCGACCCGAGAGCGTCCCGGCACAGTGACATGGAACGGCATCGGAGGCTCGGCCCGGAGGACCTCCCACAAGACCAGCGCGCTGGTGTGGCTCAGGAGGGCCGAGGGGCCGCCTGACAGGACCGCAGCCATCTCCTGCGCGCGCCCCGGATCCACGGCGCTGATGAGGTAGACCCCCCGGTGCAGGGGCACGAATCGCCCGGAGTCGACGCGGCGTCCCAGAGCCGATGAAGACATCCCGGAATCCAGGAGCTGCCGCCTGGTGGCGACCCCGTGCTGGCGGAGTGCCAGTGTACGGATCCTCGCTTCGGGACTCTCGGGGGCTGTCGCTCGCTCATGGGTCTCGGCGGGGGCGGGGCAAACCGTGGCTCCACCGCCGGCGCGGGCAGGCGGGCCAGCGCCGGACTCGGGTGGGCCTGCAGCGGAGCCGGATCTCGACATGGTTCGCCTGGGCGGGGAGGTGGGGGCGTGGCCCTCGGCGGGGGCGGGGCGTCGGTGCGGCTGGTCGGCTGCACCCTCGGCCCTGGCGCGGGGCGCCACCATGGCAGAACGGGCCGGCCCCTCCGCCTCACCCCAGCGCGGCCCAGGCGTGGAGGAGGGTCAGGAAGAGGAAGACCAGGGTCAGGCCGTGATATCCGAGGTGGTCCAGGCGGCCGCTCAGGTACGGCTTCACGTCCATGACCCCCTGGAGGGCCACCCGCACGCCCCAGAAGACCGCGATGTAGCCGTTCACCGCCCGGGCCAGGGGGGTGCCTCCCGCCATCTCCTCCGCAAGGCCGAAGCTCAGGGCCGCAAAGGTCAAGATGGAGAGGACGATCTACCCCACGTGTAACATGTACATCTGCCGATGGAGACGGGGGAGGGGCGCCAGCGCCTCCTTCCATTTGAGCCGGAAGGGCACCATGGCGGAGGCCGTGAGGATGAGGAGGTGGGCCACCCCACCCAGGAGGACGAGTTCGTGCGGAAGCGGGGGGAGCAGGCCCGAAAGCGGGGTCATGGGAAGACTCCCACGGCGTTCATGAAGGGCACGATGACATCCTCGACGAAGGGGGTGTGGAAGAGGAGGGGGAGGGGGACGACCAGGCAGAGGAGGGTGAAGGGCGTCCGCGGCCACCCCCGCCCAGCCCGATCCGCTTGCCGACCGCACTCCGCTCCACCGACATCCCGGCTGCCTGCAGGAGGAAGAAGAGTGTCGGGACACCGTAGCCTCCTCCTGCCGGGTACGAGATGACCAGGTCGTGGACGAGCCCGCTGGCCAGGAAGCTGATCCAGAGGGCGCCTGCCCCGCTTCCCACTCCCGTGGCCCACCACGTGAGCCATTTGCACCCTGCAAAGATGGCCACTGCCAGGGTCCACATGAGGGCCCAGCCGGGCCAGTGCGCCGGTACGAGGGCGAGGGCGGTGGCCGGCAGCATGAGGAGGGGAAGCCAGGCCGCCCATCCCCGGGCCCCGAACCCCCTCGTGCAGCGGCCCCGCGCCCGGATCCGTCCCCTCTGCCGTCCCCCCCGAGCGTTACCTGGTCCCGCCCCGCCATGTGTAGCGCTCCCACGGTGGCGTGAGCTGGAGATGGGATGATGCGGATCGTTTGGCCTGGCACGGGGCCTGGGCCGCCCAGCCTCGTCCCGGGCCGGCCTGGCCCGCGCCCCGGAACTGGCCTCGGTCCGCGCCCGAGTCTACCCTGAGACTGCGCCCCGTTCCCCGCCTCCTGCAAGGAGCCTTTTCGATGGTCCGTCCCCTCGTCCTGATGGCCCTGGCCCTGGGCATCGCCGCCACGTCTCCCCTTCCGGCCCTGGCCCAGGGGACCCTGGAGGACTACCGCCGTGCGGCCTCCCTGGAGGATCGGTACGCCGGGCTGGTGACGAACGTGGTGGACGATGCCCGCTGGGACGAGGTCGCATCGGCGTTCGTCCTCCGCCGCACCGTGGAGGGGGGCCACGAGTTCGTGGTCCTGGACCCGGAGTCGGGAACGGAGGCCGCCGCCTTCGACCACGAGGCGGTGGCCGGCGCCCTGGGGGCCCGCATGGACGAGTCCCTGGATCCGGACGCCCTGCCCTTCTCCAGCTTCCGGTACCTGGCCGACACCCCCGAGGACCGGGGAGAGCCCCTGGCGGCACCGGCCCGACACCCCATCCTCTTCACGGCCCGGGGCACCCCGTACCGCTGCACCCCCGTCCCCGTCCGCTGCGACCGCCACGACGGGGCAGGACAGGGTGGGGGGGCGAGCCAGGGCGGAGGGGCGAGCTGGGGTGGGGCTGCTGGCGGGCGGGCCACCGCCGAGAATCCCCTGGCTTCCCCCGATGGCGCCATGGAGGCCTGGGTCCAGGATCACAACATCCGGGTCCGCAGGGCAGGGGAGGACTCCATCCTATTCCGGACCCACGATGGGTCCGAGGGCAACGCCTACGCGCCGGGCACCCTCCGCTGGTCGCCGGACTCCCGGGCCCTGGCCGTGCACCGCATCGTCCCGGGATATCGTCGCCAGATCCATTTCGTGGAGAGCTCTCCCCGGGACCAGCTCCAGCCCCGCCTCCACACCCGCGACTACACGAAGCCCGGCGACGTGCTGGACCGACCCAGCCCGGTCCTCATCCATCCGGCCCGGGGGGAGAAGGTGGAGGTCGATCCGGCCCTCTTCCCCAACCCCTACTCCCTCTCCACCCCCAGTTGGAGGGAGGATTCCCGGGACTTCACCATGGAGTACAACGAGCGGGGGCACGAGCGGTTCCGCGTCATCGGGGTGGATGCCGAAACCGGCGGCGCCCGGGCCATCATCGACGAGGACCCGGACACCTTCTTCTACTACCGGCCCGTCTCGCAGGACGGGAAGTACTTCCGCCACGACGTGGAGGACGGCCGCCAGGTCATCTGGATGTCGGAGCGGGACGGCTGGGCCCACCTGTACCTCCACGACGGCGAGACCGGCGAGCTCCTGAACCCGATCACCGAAGGCGACTGGCTCGTCCGGGACGTGGTGACGGTGGACGAGGAGCGCCGCGAGATCATCCTTGCCGCCAGCGGGGTGGACCCGGAGCAGGACCCCTACTTCGTCCACTTCTACCGGATCGGCTTTGACGGAGGGGACCTGGTCCCCCTCACCGATGCCGACGGGGACCACTCCATCCTCCTCTCGCCGGACCGGGAGTACTACCTGGCCACCTGGTCGAGGGTGGACCTGCCCCCCATCACCGAGCTGCGCCGAATGTCCGATGGCGAGGTGCTGGCCCGGCCGGGCGAGGGAGACCACTCGGCCCTCCTTGCGGCCGGCTGGCATCCCCCGGAGGTGTTCTGGGCGATGGGCCGCGACGGCGAAACACCCATCCGGGGCATCATCCAGCGGCCCTCGAACTTCGACCCGGACCGGGTCTACCCCGTGGTGGAGTCCATCTACGCCGGCCCCCACGACTTCCACGTCCCCACCTCCTTCCAGGTCATGCCCCCCCGGGGGATGCTGGAGGTGGCCGAGCTCGGCTTCATCACCGTCATGATCGACGGGATGGGGACGGCGGGGCGCTCCAAGGCCTTCCACGACGTGGCCTGGAAGGACCTGGGGGATGCCGGCTTCCCCGACCGGATCCTCTGGCACGAGGCCGTGGCGGAGGCCCACGACTGGTACGACCTGGAGACCGTGGGGATCTACGGCGGCTCGGCAGGTGGGCAGAACGCCCTGGGTGCCCTCCTCTTCCATCCTGAGTTCTACCACGTGGCAGTGGCCCACAACGGCTGCCACGACAACCGGATGGACAAGATCTGGTGGAACGAGCTCTGGATGGGATGGCCGCTGGGTTCCCACTACGACGCCTCGTCCAACGTCGTCCACGCCCATCGGCTCCAGGGCCGACTCCTCCTCACGGTGGGCGAGATGGACACGAACGTGGACCCTGCCTCCACGTACCAGGTGGCGGATGCCCTCATCCGGGCAGGAAAGGAGTTCGATTTCTTCGTGGTGCCCGGCGGCGGTCACGCCCGGGGACCGGAGCACGTGAGGAAGCGATGGGACTTCCTGGTCCAGCACGTCATGGGGGTGACCCCTCCCAACTGGAACCGGGTCGAGCTGGAGGAGGGGTGAAGGCGGACGGGTGAGCGATGAGGGCGGACGCGGGTAGCCCCTGGAACGAGCCTCAGGCCCCGCCCCGAATTGCCGGGGCGCCGCCCGACCCATACTCTCTCGGTACCGGTGCAGTCGCAGACCCCTCTCCGCCGAAAACGACGAGCGCGGCGAACACGACGAAAACGACGAACACGACGAGCGCGACGAGCACGGCCGGGCCCACGGGTCCAGCCGCTCCACCCACTCCATCGGGAGCGAACGAATGTTCGGGAAGACCCTGTCCTCGTGCCGTCTCCTCCTCCTGGCTCCGGCGGCCCTCCTCGTCGCCTCCTGCTCCTCCGATGGTGGGGCCGTGATGGCGGAGGGTGTCGTGGTCGACACCCTGGCCAACGGAGCCGTCCATGTGACCACCCCCGCCGAAGGGCTCTGGGAGCTCACGGACGCCCAGCCCTGGCGGCTCGTGGAGGACCTCCGCATCGGGCAGGTGGACGGCGAGGGCCCCGAGGTCTTCGGCTCCGTGAGGAACGTGATCCCGGACAGCCTGGGCCGGATCTGGGTGATGGATTCCCAGGCCCACGAACTCAGGGTGTTCGACCCGGAAGGAGCGTTCGTCCAGACGGTGGGGGGCATGGGGGAGGGCCCCGGGGAGTTTATCGGGAACTCCTGTGCGTTTCCCGGGCCGCCAGGAGAGATCTGGGTCGAAGATGCCCGGCGGCGGTGGCAGCGGTTCGACCTGGAGGGCGACCTCATCGAGTCGCACCCCGTCACGAACAACCTGGGGTGCGGGAATCGCCAATGGACCCCGGACGGCCGTTTCCTGGTGGTGCTCACGGAGGGGAGCATGATGGACGGGACGCGCCAGACATTCTTCCTGAGCAACACGTTCTCCGAGGAGGGCGAACTCGTGCCGGGCGACACCATCTCGCCCCCCGAGCTCACCTTCGAGCACGACATCCTGTGGACCGAGACGGACGGGATCCGCCGGATCGGCAGTTCGATCCCCTTCGCCCATCGGCCCCGCTGGGTCCTGGGCCCCTCGGGAGACTTCTTCGTCGCCGACGAGCCGGGGGCGTACAAGATCCGCCGCCAGTCGCTTGCCGGGGACACCCTCCTGGTCATGGAGCGATCCTTCGTCCCCGTGCCCGTTTCCGAGGACGAACGCGCCGAGGCCATCGACGCCTTCGTCCTGGAGGGGTTCACGGCGGAACCGAGCTTTTCCGAAGGGGATGTGCCCACCGTGCACCCTCCCTTCGATCGATTCTTCATCGACGGCGATGGCACGGTCTGGGTGAACAGCCAACGCGAAAATGGCGAGACGGCCCTGGATGTCTTCTCGGCAGACGGCCACTACCTGGGCAGCGCCCAAGTGCCGGACGACTTCGACCGAATGTGGATCCACCACGTGAAGGGGGACCACATGTACGGCCGCGCCACGGACGACCTGGACGTGAGCTACGCCGTGCGCCTGTTCATCGAGCGGCCGTAGAAGGCATCGACCCCGGCAGCCCGCAGCCCCCGCGCCTACACCTCTCCCGCAGCCCCCCGCGCCCCCGCCAGCCCGCGGCCCCCGCCGTCGTACTCGCCGTAGCACCCGCTGTCGCAC
>REBX01000167.1 GCA_007692505.1 Gemmatimonadales bacterium
AGACAGTCGCCCCGTCGCGCAGCACAGTAATGCTGTCGGCCACGCGGCGGATTTCCAGGCGTTCGCGGAGTGGGAAGGGGCGTCGGCGACCCGGAAGGTATCCACCCGGCTCCGGTGGTGGGAGGTCCACCTGCTCCTGGCGGGGGAGTGTTCCCCTGCGTTGACACGTCCAACGGGGATGCACGAGTATGGTCGTCGAGCCGGTGCCCCACTCCTCGCGAGTCCTCCGGACCCTCCCCGCACCCCCTCGAATGCCCATGCCCCTCCACCTCCCCGACGATCTGATGGTCAGCGTCTCCGGCTTCCGCGGTCGGGTCGGCGCTCCCCTGGTCCCCGAACTCATGGCTTCTCTGGCCGCCGGGTTCGGGGCCTTCCTCATGGAGGAGGGTGCGGGAGACACCGTGGTCCTGGGCCGCGACTCCCGGACCAGCGGCCCCATGTTCTCCAGCGCCGCCACGGCGGGCCTTGCCTCGGTGGGGGTGGACGTGGTGGACCTGGGCGTCGTTCCCACCCCGACCCTCCTCATGGCGTGTCGGGACCGGGGGGCGGCCGGAGCCCTGGGGGTCACCGCCTCCCACAACCCGGCAGAGTGGAACGCGCTCAAGTTCGGCGGGCCCGACGGGGTCTTCCTGGACTCGGGGCGCATGGCCCGCTTCCAGGCCTTCCTCCGGGAGCGGGATCCGGTGCGGGCCCCCTGGGACGCCCTGGGCGGGCTGGAGCGGGACGACGGGGCCATCGAGCGCCACGTGGATGCCATCCTCTCCCTCCCCCTTCTGGACGTGGAGGCCATCCGACAGCGGGGCTTCAAGGTGGCGGTGGACTGCGTCCACGGCGCCGGAGGCCGCATGCTCCCCGCCCTCCTGGATGCGCTGGGCTGCCGGTACACCGGCATCGGGATGACGCCGGACGGGCGGTTCCCCCGTGACCCGGAGCCCCGGGCGGACAACCTGGGCGACCTGGGTCGGCTGGCCCGGGAGTCGGGGGTGGACGTGGGCTTCGCGGTGGACCCCGACGTGGACCGGCTCTCCCTGGTGGACGAGACGGGGACCCCGGTGGGCGAGGACCTGACCCTGGCCCTCTGCGCCGCCACCGTGCTGGGCGTCCGGTCCGGCCCGGTGGTGACGAACCTCTCCACGAGCCAGGTGGTGGAGGACGTGGCCCGGAAGGCCGGGGTGGTCTGCCATCGGGCCCCGGTGGGCGAGATCAACGTGGCCCGCCGCATGGAGGCGGAAGGGGCCGTGGTGGGCGGCGAGGGGAACGGCGGGGTGATCCTCCCTTCCCTCCACCTCACCCGGGACGCCCCCCTGGGGATCGCCCTCATCCTGCAGCACCTCCTGGAAGAGGACACGAAGCTCTCCGGGGCGGTGCGGCGGTGGCCGGAGTACGTCATCGTGAAGGAGAAGGCCACCTTCGACCGAAGCCGGATGGACCAGGGCTACGCCCACCTGGCGAAGGCCCTCCCGGCGCCGGAGACGGATACGTCCGACGGCCTCCGCCTGGCCTGGCCCGAGCGGGGGGAGTGGCTCCACGTCCGCCCCTCGGGCACCGAGCCCGTGGTCCGGTTCATTGCCGAGGCCAGGACAGGAGAGCGAGCACGGGACCTGGTTGAGCAAGGTCTCACTGCCCTGTCGGCCGCCGCTGCCTGAGTCCGGGCCCTCCCCGGAACCTCCGGGGTCCCCCCTGCCGGCCCGGTTCCGCGAACTTGAGGAGCCGGGTGGCCCTCATCCCAAGCAAATGCCCTTTTTCGGAGACTCCTGAATCATGTGCGGAATCGTCGGCTACGTCGGACCCAGACAGGCAGCGCCCCTCCTGCTGGAGGGCCTGAGGCGCCTGGAGTATCGGGGGTACGACTCGGCGGGGCTCGCAGTGGTGGCGGAGGATGGCACGCTCCACACGGTGCGTCGGGCGGGGAAGCTGGACCGGCTGGAGGCAGCGGTGGAGGAGAGCCCCCTTTCGGGCACCTGCGGGATCGGGCACACCCGGTGGGCCACCCACGGCCCCCCCACCCTGGAGAACGCCCATCCCCACCGGAGCACCGACGGGACGATCTCGCTGGTCCACAACGGGATCATCGAGAACGCCGGGGTGCTCCGCCGGAAGCTGGAATCGGAGGGCGTGGTCTTCACCAGCGACACCGACACGGAGGCCGTGGTCCACCTGGTGGACCGGCTCTGGCCCGAGGGGGGCACGCTGGAGGAGGCGGTGGCGGCGGCCCTCCGGCAGGTCATCGGGGCCTACGGGATCGCGGTGGTGAGCTCCCGGGACCCGGACAAGGTGGTGGTGGCCCGGAATGGCTCCCCCCTCCTCCTGGGGGTAGGGAACGGGGGCGAGGTCCTGGTGGGATCGGACGCAGCGGCGGTCATCGCCCACACCCGGAACGTGGTCTACCTGGACGACGGGGACTACGCGGTCCTGACCCCCGAGGGGTACCGGACGTACGGGCTGCAGCAGGGGCCGGTGCGGCGGAAGGTCCACGAGGTGACGTGGGACCTGGCGGCCATCGAGAAGGGCGGCTACGACCACTTCATGCTGAAGGAGATCTTCGAGCAGCCCCGGACCCTGGAGGACGTGACCCGGGGGCGGCTCCTGGAGGAGGAGGGGTCGGCGCGGCTGGGGGGGATCACGGTGAGCGACGGGGAACTCCTGGACATCGACCGCATCGTGATCACGGCGTGCGGGACCTCCTGGCATTCGGCCCTCATCGGGGAGTACATGCTGGAGGAGCTGGCCCGGATCCCCACCAAGGTGGAGTACGCCTCCGAGTTCCGGTACAAGAACCCGGTGGTGGACTCGAAGACCCTGGTCATCGCCGTGTCCCAGTCCGGTGAGACGGCGGACACCCTGGCGGCCCTCCGGGAGGCGAAGCAGCGGGGGGCGAAGGTCATGGGGATCGTGAACGTGGTGGGCTCCACCATTGCCCGGGAGACGGACTTCGGGGTGTACCTCCACGCCGGGCCCGAGATCGGGGTGGCCTCCACAAAGGCCTTCACCAGCCAGGTGGCGGCGCTGGCCCTTTTCACCCTCTACCTGGCGCGGCGGCGGAACCTCTCGGTCCTGGAGGGGCGCCGGATCGTGAAGGCGCTGCAGGCCCTGCCGGCTCAGGTGGAGGAGATCCTGGAGCAGGACGAGGCGATCCGGGAGCTGGCGGAGCAGTACGTGGACGCACCCAACTTCCTCTACCTGGGCCGGGGCTTCCAGTTTCCGGTGGCGCTGGAGGGGGCGCTCAAGCTCAAGGAGGTGAGCTACATCCACGCGGAGGGGTATCCTGCCGCCGAGATGAAGCACGGGCCCATCGCCCTCATCGACGAGAAGATGCCCGTGGTCTTCCTGGCGCCCAAGGACCCGGTGTACTCGAAGGTGGTGGCGAACATCGAGGAGGTGAAGGCGAGGGCGGGCCAGGTCATCGCCGTGGTGAACGACGGGGCGGCGGAGCTCGAGGGGAAGGTGGACCACTTCATTCGGGTGCCGGAGACCCACACCGCCCTCCTCCCCATCCTCACCGTGATCCCCCTCCAGCTCCTGGCCTACCACGTGGCTGTCCTCCGGGGGTCCGACGTGGACCAGCCCCGGAACCTGGCCAAGTCCGTCACGGTGGAGTGAGGCCGGCGTGAGGGTGGTGATCCAGCGGGTCTCGAAGGCAGGGGTGACGGTGGAGGGCCGGACCACCGGGGCCATCGGGCCCGGGCTCCTGGTGCTGGCGGGCTTCGCCGACGCCGACGACGAGGCGGTGCTTGGGTGGATGGCGGACAAGCTCGTGGGGCTCCGGGTCTTCAACGACGGCGAGGGGCGGATGAACCTCTCGCTGGCGGAGACCGGGGGGGACCTCCTCCTTGTGAGTCAGTTCACCCTCTACGGGGATGCCCGGAAGGGCCGGCGCCCGTCCTTCGGGGGTGCCGCCGGGCCGGAGCGGGCAGAAGAGCTCTACGAGGCATTCCTGGAGATGCTGGAGGCCCGGGCTCCCGGGGCCCTGGCGTCGGGGGAGTTCGGCGCCATGATGGAGGTGTCGCTGGTGAACGACGGCCCGGTGACGCTGTTTCTGGAGCGGGAGGCCGAATGAGTGGCGAGAGTGGCGAGGCCGGGAGGGGCAAGGCTGGCGGCCCGGTTCCCTCCCTGGTCCTGGCGTCGGGCTCGCCCCGGCGGGCCGAGATCCTGAGCACTCTGGGGATCGCCTTCCGGGTGCAGGTGGCGGACATCGACGAGACCCCCCGTCCCGGCGAGTCCCCCCCGGCCCTGGTGGAGCGGCTTGCCCGGGAGAAGTCGGCGGCCGTGGCCCCCGGGGCCGACGCCCCCGTCCTGGCGGGCGACACCGTGGTGGTGGTGGACGGACGGGTCCTGGGGAAGCCTGCAGATGCCGACGAGGCCGTGGCCATGCTCCTGGCCCTGTCGGGGCGGAGCCACCGGGTCCTTTCCAGCCTGGCCCTGGTGGAGCCCGACGGTGCCGTGCGCTCCGGGGTGGAGGCCACCCGGGTCACCTTCCGGGAACTGGATGCGGAGGAGATCCGGGCCTACGTGGCCACCGGCGAGCCCATGGACAAGGCCGGGGCCTACGGGATCCAGGGCCGGGGGGCGGCGCTGGTCCGCGGGTTGGAGGGAGACTACTCGGGAGTGGTGGGGCTGCCCGTGTCCCTCCTGGTGCGGCTCCTGGCGGAGCGGGGGACGCCGTATCGGTTCGGGGCGGGGCAAGGCTGACGCGGGGACCCCCAAAAGTCGGGGGGGGCGCCGCCCGTCCTTGAGACCCCGGGGGGCCGGACCGTACGTTGCCCCTCGGTGCGGCCCCCGTGGCGGGGGTCCTGCCTGCACCCCACCCCCACCGGAGGTTTCCATGGAGCTCGAAACCCGCCCCCTTTCCGTCGGCGAATGGCTGCTCACCCTCCTGGTTCAGGTGATCCCCCTGGTGGGCCTCGTTGTGTACGTCTACTGGGCCTTCGCCAGCGCGAACATCCACAGGAAGCGTTTCTGCCAGGCCTGGCTCCTCCTCATCGTCGTGGTCTTCGGCCTCTCCGTCCTCTTCCTCGCTCTGGCCGGGAGCGTCGGGTTCCTCTCCGCCTCCCCGGCCTGAGGGGCCGTCCATGAGTCGAACCATCGCAGTCCTGGCGCTGGACCAGGGGACCACGGGGAGCACCGCGCTGGTCCTGGCCCGGGACGGCAGGATCCTGGGCCGGGCCTATTCCGAGTTCACCCAGCACTTCCCGCGGTCGGGGTGGGTGGAGCACGACGCGGAGGAGATCTGGGAGACGACCCAGCGGGTGGCCCGGGAGGCGCTGGAGGCGGCCCGGAACCAGGAGCCCTTCCAGGCCGCGGCAGTAGGGATCACGAACCAGCGCGAGACCCTGGTCCTCTGGGACCGACAGACGGGTCGCCCCGTGCACCGGGCCATCGTCTGGCAGGACCGCCGCACCGCCGCCCTCTGCCGGGAGCTGAAGGAGGCCGGGCACGAGGAGGAAGTCCGGCGGCGCACCGGCCTCCTCCTGGACCCGTACTTCACCGGGACGAAGCTCACCTGGATCTTCCGGGAGGAGCCCGAGCTCCTCAGGCGGGCCCAGGCCGGCGAACTGGCCTGCGGAACCATCGACAGCTGGCTCATCTGGAAGCTCACCGGGGGGGAGGTGCACGCCACGGACCCCACGAACGCGTCCCGGACCCTCCTCCACGACCTGGACACCGGGGACTGGCACCCCGACCTCCTCGACCTCCTGGGCGTTCCCCGGGGGATTCTCCCCGAGATCCGGAGGTCCGCCGGCGACTTCGGGGTCTCCACCGGGGAGGCCCTGGGGGTGGAGGTCCCCGTGGCCGGGGTGGCCGGCGACCAGCAGGCCGCCCTGTGGGGGCAGGGGTGCTGGGAGGCGGGACTCGCCAAGAACACCTACGGCACCGGGGCCTTCCTCCTCCTGAACACGGGCCCCGACCCGGTGCACTCGAGCCACGGCCTCCTCACCACGGTGGCCTGCGATGCCCGGGGGGGGCGGGTCCACGCCCTGGAGGGCTCCGTCTTTGTGGCCGGGGCCGCCATCCAGTGGCTCCGGGACCAGCTGGGCGTGCTGGAGCGGGCCGACGACTCCGAGGCCCTGGCCCGCTCCCTGGACGACAACGACGGGGTGTACCTGGTCCCGGCCTTCGTGGGCCTCGGGGCCCCCCACTGGGATCCGGAGGCCCGGGGGCTCCTCACCGGGCTCACCCGGGGCACGACCCGGGCCCACCTGGCCCGGGCAGCCCTGGAGGCCATGGCGTACTCCACCGCCGAGGTCCTGGAGGCCATGGAGGCCGATTCCGGCGTCCGGGCGCAGGAGCTCCGGGTGGACGGAGGCGCATCGGCCAACGACTGGCTCATGCATTTCCAGGCCGGGATCCTGGACTGTCCGGTCCGTCGGCCGGCACAGGTGGAGACCACGGCCCTGGGGGCGGCAGGGCTCGCCGGGGTCCACACCGGGGTCTGGGAGGAGCCGGCGGATTTCCTCGGCGCCCTGGGCCAGCCCCGGCGCTTCGAACCCCGCATGGCCGACGACCGGAGGGAGCGGCTCCGGGCCGGCTGGACCCGGGCGCTGGAGGCCTCCCGCCAACTGGGGTCCAACGGGGGGTAGGAGCCCTCCGGGCCAGGGGGAACCGGGCGGCTCGCCCCGGGTGCTTTATTGAACGGCAGGGGCCGATCCCCTACTTTATGACCATCGCCGAATCCGACCCATCCCCATCCAGCTGCCCCGCCTCTCACAGACCGGGCGCTGGCCGGGTCCGGACGACCCACCCCAATGGCCTCTCCCCTCGGAGACGACTCATGCGCCGGGATCATCGCTTCTTCGCAGGTCTCGCCGGCGTGACCGCCGTGGTCACGTGGCTCATCTGGACCGGTGTCTCCAGCACCATGGTCTACTACCTCACCCCCTCCGAACTCATCCAGAAGGCCCATGCGGACGAGCTCATGCAGGAGCGGGGCGTCAAGGTGAGCGGGAACGTGGTGCCAGGCAGTTACGCCAGCTCCACCGCCGAACTCCTCCACACCTTCGTGGTGTCGGACCCCGACGACGCAGAGGTCCAGATCACGGTCCACTTCCGGCATCCCATCCCCGACACCTTCAACGACGAGGCCGAGGTCGTCATGGAGGGACGCTACATGGGCGACGGGATCTTCGAGGCCACCGAGGTCCTCACCAAGTGCGGGAGCCGCTACGAGGCCATGCCCGACGAGGCGGACTACGTGGACGTGGGGCCGGACGACGGAGGCGACGGGTACGGAAGTGACGGCTACGGAGACGGCGGATATGGCGATGACCATGACTACGCCGGGGAGGCGTACGGAGGGTGATCGCACTGGGGGAGTTCGCTGCATGGATCGCCCTCCCCGTGGCGATCTGGGGCGCGGTCATGGGGTTCGCCGGAGGAAAGCAGGGTCGGGGTGACCTGGTCCTGAGCGCCGAGCGGAGCGTCTACGCAGTGTTCGCGCTGGTGACGCTGGCCTCGGCCGCCCTCATCTACGCGTTCATGACGGATGCCTTCCAGTACTGGTACGTCTACAACTACTCCAGTCGCGAGCTCGACCCCTTCTTCAAGTTCTCGGGTCTGTGGGCGGGCCAGCGGGGATCCCTCCTCTTCTGGGCCCTGAACCTGGCCTTCTTCTCGGCCATCACGGTCTGGATGAACCGGGCGAAGAACCGGGAGTTCATGCCCTGGGTGAGCGGGATCCTCCTGTCGGTTCTGGCATTCTTCCTCACCATTACGCTGTTCATTACCCCCCCCTTCGAACAGCTTGCCTTCACGCCCACGGACGGGCGCGGCCTGAATCCTCAGCTCCAGAACTACTGGATGACGATTCACCCGCCGACCCTCTACCTGGGTTTCACCGCCTTCACGGTCCCGTTCGCATTCGGGCTGGCCTCCCTCCTCTCCGGGCGGCTGGACGCCCGCTGGATCCAGCTCACCCGGAAGTGGATCCTCACCAGCTGGTTCTTCCTCTCGGTGGGGATCATCTTCGGCATGCGCTGGGCCTACGAGGAGTTGGGCTGGGGCGGATACTGGTTCTGGGACCCGGTGGAGAACGCCTCTCTCCTCCCCTGGCTCACGGCCACCGCATTCCTCCACTCCATCATGATCCAGGAGAATCGGGGGATGCTGAAGGTCTGGAACATGTCGCTCCTCTGCCTCACGTTCCTCCTGACGATCTTTGCCACCTTCCTGACCCGGTCCGGGCTCATCGAGTCCGTGCACTCGTTCGCCCAGGACCTGACCATCGCCTTCACCTTCCTGGGCTTCATGGCGGTGGTGGGCGCAATCTGTGCTGCGCTCATCTGGTCCCGGCGAAAGGAGATGGTCAGCGAGCGACAGTTCGAGTCCTTCTTCTCCAGGGAGTCCGCCTTCCTCCTGAACAACCTGGTCCTCCTGGGGGCCGCCTTTGCCGTGACGTGGGGAACCCTCTTCCCCCTCCTCACCGAGGGGCTCACGGGCTCGAAAGTGGCGGTGGGACCGCCCTTCTTCAACCAGGTAAACATCCCCATCGGCCTGGTCCTCCTGGCCCTCATGGGGATCGGCCCCGTCATCGCCTGGCGGCGGGCCAGCCGACGGAACCTGCGGAAGAACTTCATCTGGCCCACGGTCATCGGCCTGGGGGTGTTCCTGGCCCTACTGGCCAGCGGGATGCGCCACATGTACGCGCTCCTGACCTTCAGCATCGCGGCCTTCGTCCTCTTCATCATCGTGAACGAGTTCGTGAAGGGCACGAGGGCCCGAGCCCGCATCGAGGGAGAGAACCCGTTCACCGCCTTCATCCACCTGGTGCGGAGGAACCGCCGGCGCTGGGGCGGCTACATCGTCCACATCGGCGTGGTCATCATGTTCGTGGGCTTCGGGGGGGCGGCCTTCGACCAGGAGGTCCGCCAGTCCATGGAGCCCGGCGACACCGTGGAGATCCAGTCCCCCTTCGGTCACACCTACTCCCTCCGCTACGACGGCCTCTCGACGCAGCAGGGGCAGAACATGTGGCAGATGATCGCCCTGTTCAGCGTGGAGAAGGACGGGGTGCCCGACGGGACCATCACCACGGAGCGCCGCCTCTACACGGCGCCGCCCCAGCCCGTCACCCAGGTGGGGATCCGCTCCACCCTGGGGGAGGACCTCTACGTGATCCTCTCCAACCTGGACGAGCAGGTGGGGATCGGGAACAACCCGGACCACCAGCGGGCCACCTTCCAGATCCTGGTGAACCCCCTGGTCCCCTGGATCTGGTACGGCGGGCTCGTCCTTGCCCTGGGGACGCTCATCGCCCTCTGGCCCGGAGCCGGTTCGGCCCCGAGCAGGGCCGTGGCCGCAGGCGGCGCCGGGGGCTCTCGACGGGATCCGGACCCGGACCCGGACGGCGGTCCGGACGGCCCTTCGTCCGGCCCGGGTGAAACGGGGCCCGGTACGCAGGAGGGACCCGATGGAGGACCGGCTCCCACCGACCGGGAGCGTGAACCTGTGCCTGCCGGGGCCCCGTCATGACGGCACTGATCGCCGCCATCTCCCTGGCGGGTCTGGTGGTGCTCTGGATCCTCTTCCCCCTCCTGAAGGGTCTCGAGGCCCCCATGAGTGGCGACGACGTGGAGCTGAACGAGCTCCTCCACCGGAAGAAGGTGGCCCTCCTCGGGCTCCGGGACGCCGAGTACGATTTCCAGTCCGGAAAGCTGGAGGAGGAGGACTACCGGGCGCTCAAGGGCTCCCTGGCCACCGAGGCCCTGGCCGCCATGGACGAGGAGGCGCGCCTCCTGGCCCAGCGGGCCTCCACTGGCCCGGAGGGTCGGGCTGGCAGACGGGCCGAGATCGAGGCCGAGATCGCGGAGCTCCGGGCCGAGCTCCGGGAAGGAAAGATCTGTCCGTCGTGCGGGCTCCCGAACGCCCGAAACGCCCGGTACTGCTCGGACTGCGGTACCGAGCTGGGTCGGGGCACCCCCGCCTCCCCCACGCCGGCCACGGGCTGATCCCCGGTGGCATCCGCCCGGGGCGCCCGGCCTCCGGTCCCCCCTCCTCCCGGCGAGGCGCCCCCTGTCCTGGAGGCCCGGGAGCTGGAGCGCACCTTCGGTCCCGTCCGGGCGGTGGACGGGGTGACCTTCTCCCTGGAGTCCGGTGAGCTCCTCACCATCCTGGGCCCGAACGGGGCAGGAAAGAGCACCCTTCTGGGCCTCCTCTCCGGGGCCCTCCGGCCCACGGCAGGCACCCTCCTGGTGGACGGCGAGCCCGTGGTTTCCGGCGCCGTGGAGTGGCGGAGCCGGCTGGGCGTCCTCTCCCACCGGAGCTTCCTCTACGGCGCCCTCACCGCCCGGGAAAACCTTCGGTTCTGGGGGAAGCTCCACGGGATCCCCCACCGGGAGGCCCGGCTGGAGGCCCGGATCCGGGAGGTGGGCCTCCAGGCCGATGCAGACCGGTCGGTGCGGGGCTTCAGCCGGGGGATGCGGCAGCGCCTGGCCCTGGCCCGCACCCTCCTCCACGATCCCACCCTGGTCCTCCTGGACGAGCCCTTCACCGGGCTGGACCTCCACGCCGCCGGCCTCCTCAGGGAGGTCCTGGAAGGCCTCCGGGATGGCCGGCGCACAGTGGTCCTGGTGACCCACCAGATCGGGGAGGGGCTTGCGCTTGCGGACCGGGTGGCGATCCAGGCCCGGGGCCGCTTCGTCTTCCTGGGGAGCCGGGGCGAGATCCCCGCCGGCGAGGAGGAGGCCTTCTACCGGGCCCGGGTGGCCCGTCCCGGGGAGAGCGTCCCATGAGGAGCTGGCTTCGGCAGGTGGGGGTGGTTGCGGGCAAGGACCTCCGGGTGGAGTTCCGGACCCGGGAGCGGGTGGTGGCCATGGGGGCCTTCGTGGTCCTGGTGGCCCTCCTCTACAACTACGCCGTGGACCGCACCACGGTGCACCCCCGGGACCTGGCTGCGGGCCTCGTCTGGATCACATTCCTCCTGGCCGGCCTCCTTGGGCTCGGCCGCACCTTCGAGCTGGAGAAGGAGGACGGCGCGCTGCAGGGGCTCCTCTCGGCCCCCATCCCCCACTCGGCCATCTACATGGGGAAGGTGTTGGCGAACACGATCCTCCTGGTGGCGGTGACGGCCCTCACCCTGGGGGTCTTCGCCTTCTTCTACCAGGTGACGCTGCCCCGGAACCCCCTCCCCCTCCTGGGGGTGCTCCTCCTGGGGGTCACGGGCTTCAGCGCCCTGGGGACCCTCTTCAGCGGGATCACCGCCGGCACCCGAATGGGCGAGACCCTCCTCCCCGTGCTCCTCTTCCCGCTCCTCGTGCCCCTGGTGGTTTTCGGGGCCTCCGCCACCTCGCTCCTGCTGGCGGGCTTTCCCGCCGCCGAGGTGGGTGGCAGTTTCAGGATCCTGTCGGCCTATGCCCTCCTGGCCCTCACCGCCGGAGTGGGGCTGTTCCGATTCATCATGGAGGAATAGATGTCTCTCAGAGGCGTGCGGATGGGCGCGCTGGC
>REBX01000214.1 GCA_007692505.1 Gemmatimonadales bacterium
CCAGGCAACACCGGCGCTGCGTGTGCACTTTGGCCCACTATCGGCCGCAAGTGCCCACGCGATCCCGTCAGGGCGGGCCCCGGCCCCGGCCCGTGCCGAGGCCGCCGGTGAGCCATCACGCCGGGCTTTGCCGGGCAGTATATGTCAAAGACTAATAGGTCCCCGCAGCCAGGAGGCGCATTACGCAGGGCGCCCGTCATACCCAGACCCGCACGCGACCCGAACGCTGGATCGGGGGAGGCGAAGTGCGCTCCCCCGGGGCGGGGTAGGATGCCCCGGTCAGAAGAACCGCAGGATGAGGGGGTATCGAAAGGTCTCTCCCTCCTGCGACTTGATGGCGGCTACCAGGATCATCACTACCTGGTAGACGGGGATCAACAGGAGGACCAGGATCCCCACCAGGAGGAGGACCAGGAGGCCGGCCAGGAAGTAGTAGATGAAGATGTTGATCTGGAAGTTCAGCGCCTCCCGGCCCTGATCATCCACGAAGGGGTGGGTTTCCCGCTTAAGGAGCCAGACCACAAGGGGTCCGAAGATGCTCCCCACGATGGGGATGATGAACCCGAGCAGCCCCGACACGTGGCTGAGCATGGCCCAGGTCCGGGCCTCCCTTGGAATCACGGCGCCACCGGCGGAGGTGTCGAAGTCGGGGTCGTAGGTGTTCATGGTGTCTTCCTGGCACGTGGAACGGGGCTTGCCCGGATCGGGCCGATTCGTTCAGGTTGGGGCTCTTCCGACCCCTCTCACCGAACGTACGGATTCGGGCCCATGAATGCTTCAATTGCCTCCGGCCCCCATCGGGTCGCAGTCGTGCAGCCCGAGGCCTGCCCCTTCCGGCCGACGGAGGCCGTGGACGTGGTGGTCCGGGAAACGGCCTGCGCCGCGAAGGACGGGGCCCAGCTCGTCCTCTTCCCCGAGGCCTTCGTGGGCGGATACCCCTGGGGCCTGGCCTTCGGGACCCGGGTGGGGGGGCGGTCGCCGGAGGGACTCGAGACCTTCCGTCGCTACTGGGGGAGCGCCATCACCCTCCCGGGACCGGAGAGCGACCGGATGGCCCGGGCCGCCCGGGACGGGGGGGTGACCCTGGCCGTCGGCATCATCGAGCGCCTCCCGGGGCAGGCCAGCACCCTCTACTGCACCCTGGTGTACTACTCGCCAGAGGGGCAGATCGCCGGGATCCACCGGAAGGTGAAGCCCACGGCAGCCGAACGCCTCATCTGGGGCGAGGGCGACGGGAGCACCCTTCCCGTCCTGGACACCCCGGCAGGCCGCGTGGGTGGCCTGATCTGCTGGGAGAACTACATGCCCCTCGCTCGGGCGGACCTGTGGGAGCGGGGGGTGGAGATCCACCTGGCGCCCACTGCAGACTCCCGGGACCGCTGGCAGGCCACCCTCCGACACATTGCCACCGAGGGACGCTGCTTCGTCCTGGGGGCGAACCAGTTCGTCCGACGCGACCACTACCCGGACGACCTCCCCCTGTCCGACGAGCTCCGGGACGCCCCGGACGTCCTGTGCACCGGGGGCAGCTCCGCCTGGGCACCGGGAGGCGAGCTCCTGGCCGGGCCCCTCCATGGGGAGGCCGGTCGTCTCCTGGTGGAGCTGGACCCGGCAGAACTGGCCCGGCAGCGCTACGAGTTCGATGCCGCCGGGCACTACGCACGACCCGACATCTTCAGGCTCCAGGTGGACCGGTCTCCCCATAGGGATTGGCCCCACCTCCAGGAGCTCCCCGACGCGCCGCCCCCACCCGAAAGGTGATTGCATGACCCCGACCTCCACCACGACGCCCACGGAGACCGAACGCCACATTCAGGTGGCAGAGACCTGGAGCGCCCGGAACTACAAGCCCCTCCCGGTGGTCCTGGACCGAGGGGAGGGGTGCTGGGTCCAGGACGTGGACGGCCGTCGGTACCTGGACATGTTGGCCGCCTATTCGGCGCTGAACCAGGGGCACCGCCACCCGGCCATCCTGGAGGCGGCCAGGGCACAGCTGGACCGCCTCACCCTGACCTCCAGGGCCTTCCACAACGACCAGATGGGCCCCTTCCTGGAGGAGCTCTGCCAGGCCACGGGCTTCCAGAAGGCCCTCCCCATGAACACGGGGGCCGAGGCCGTGGAGACGGCGCTCAAGATGGTGCGGAAGTGGGGATACGAGGTGAAGGGCGTGCCGGAGAACGAGGGCGAGATCATCGTCTGCGAGAACAACTTCGCCGGCCGCACCACCACCATCATCTCGTTTTCCTCGGAGGAGGAGTATCGGAAGGGGTTCGGGCCCTTCACCCCGGGATTCCGCATCGTGCCTTACGGCGACGCCCTGGCCCTGGAGCAGGCCATTACGGATCGGACCATCGGTTTCCTGGTGGAGCCCATCCAGGGGGAAGGGGGCGTGGTCGTTCCCCCCGAGGGCTATCTGGCCTGCACCCGGGAGATCTGCCGGGACCGGGGCGTGGCCTACATGGCCGACGAGATCCAGACGGGGCTGGGCAGGACGGGTCGCCTCTTCTGCACGGACTGGGAGGACGTCCGTCCCGACGTCCTGGTAGTGGGAAAGGCCTTGGGGGGCGGGGTCTACCCGGTGTCCGCCGCCCTGGCCGATGCAGAGTTCATGGACGTCTTCCGCCCTGGCGACCACGGCTCGACCTTCGGCGGAAACCCCCTGGGGGCCGCCGTGGGTCGGGCTTCCCTTCGGGTCGTCCTGGACGAGGACCTGCCAGCCCGCTCCGCCGAGCTGGGCGCCTGGTTCATGGACGAGATCCGGGCCCTGGAGTCTCCCCACGTGGACCACGTCCGGGGCAAGGGCCTCATGATCGGTGTGGTGATCCGGGAGGAGTCGGGCCCGGCCCGGCCCTTTTGCGAGGCCCTCCTGGATCGGGGGCTACTGGCCAAGGAGACGAAGCGCCAGGTCATCCGCCTGGCGCCGCCCCTCACCATCACCCGTGAGGAGCTGACCCAGGCGCTGGAGATGCTGGCCCCGGTTCTCCAAGGCGAGGGCGTCCGGACCGCCTGACGCCCACGGCTGTCACCACTGGATGCTGCCCTGTTTCGAGGTGTCGATCTCCTCGCCGTCGCCATCGCCCAGGAGCACCTGGTCGATCTGCTCGTAGAGGAAGGCGCGGGCCTTGGGGTCCCGGGGGTCCAGGCCGTAGTGGTTGATCAGGAGGGTCTGGTGCTCCAGCCACTCTCCCCAGCAGATCTGGCAGATCTCCCGTTGGATCCGTTCCCCTCGCTCGTTCCGGAAGGGAGGGCGGGGGAGCCGGGGCCGGGCGTCATCGCACCGCTGGCAGTGGATCTCGTCGAGTTCTTCGGTCATTGGGATGTCTCCCGGGAGGGGTGCTTCAACGGCGAAAAAGGAAGGCACGGGCCGTGTGTGGACGTCTTCGCCACACGCCCTTATCTTTCGGGACTATTTCGGGTCCGTTTTCCCTTGAGAGAACGAAACCATGTTGAACAAGGAACAGCTGGAGCATATCGAAAAGCGGCTCATGGAGGAACGGGGGCGTGCCCTCCGGTCTCTGGGGCTTTTCGACGAGATGTCCAAGTCCGGCGGAGATTCCGCGCTCTCCTCCTACACGGACCACATGGCCGATCAGGGTACCGAGGCCATGGAGCGCGAGAAGGCAGCCCTCTTTGCCACGAAGGAGGGCCGCTACCTCTACCGCATCGAAGGCGCGCTCCGTCGCCTCTACGACGATCCCGACACCTTCGGCACCTGTCACACCTGCGGGGACACCCTGGGGTTCGAGCGGCTGGACGCCCTCCCCCACGCCAGGTACTGCGTGACCTGCAAGATCCGGGAGGAACAGGGGGACGACTGACCCTCCCCCTGTCCCGCCATCGGAGTGCGTCCTCCCCCGGCTCCCGGAGTCCCCTTCGGCGCCCCCCCCCCGACAAAGGGGGGGCGATGACCTCGGCCCGACCCCCCACATCTCGCCGGGGAGCCGGGCCGTTGTCACGTGCAGGAGGCAGGAGAGCGCCGTCAGTCAGCTCGCCTCTTCCAGCTCCTCTTCCTCCTCCTCGTCCCGGAAGAGGGGGCTCGTATTCCTCCAGAGCTCCTCGATCCGGTCCCTGAGCTCCCGGATTTCCTCCTCCATGGGCTGGTCCTGGAGGTGGTACCTGGCTGCGCTCAGCGCACGGTACGCCCGCCACAGGGCGGACGAAGCCGGGGTCTGCTCGTGGCTCCGGCGCTTCTCGCCGCGGACCCGGGCCAGGACCCAGTCCGTCATCTCCTCGTCCAGCAGCATGACATCGCCGTCGGACTTGGACTCGGAACCGACGAACTTCTGCAACTTCTTCTTGAAGCTCTTGGGAACGCCGGCGACGACATAGACGGACAGATCTTCGCGCTGGAGCATTTCCGAAGCCATTCGACCTCCCTCGTGAGGGGTTCCTTGGAGGAGCCGGCATCGCGGCGGCCGATGTTCGGCCCACCGGACCGGCTCCGGTTGTGAAGATTCGGCTGTTCGTTCAGGTGTTCTGCAGGGCGTCCAGCAGGTCTTCCCCGGCCACGTCCACCTGCCACTGGCGGATGTCGGGGATGGCCCGGATGCCCTCCATGGTGTCCGGCCGGGCCTCGGCCAGCGCCTGCAGGACCGCGTTGGGCAGGAATGCGCCCCGGTCGATCCCCAGGGTTCCGGCGGTCTTGTTCCGAACGTTCCGGAGCCGCTGGAAGAGCTCGTCCACCTCGGGCTCCATTCGGGCACGCCCTCCGTTGTGGAGGTGCCGGGGATAGCCCCGCACCTCCTCGTCGGAGAGCTCCTCTATGGCGCGCAGGGCCTCGAGGAGCCTCGGCCCCTCCTCCCGGACCAGCGCGCCGTTCAGCCCGCCTACCTGAGAGAGGGCCTGCACGGACCCGGGGTTTGCCCGGGCCACATCCATCAGGGCCCGGTCCCCGGCCACCCGGAAGGGAGCCCGGTCCCGCGCCTTCGCGATGTCGTCCCGCCACTGGAGGGCCACCCGGAGCCGGTCGATCTCACGGTCCGAGAGTCCCTTCGTCTTCTTCACCCGCACCACCGGGTCCTCGTCCTCCGCCGGCGGGTCCCAGCGAATTGCCTCCAGGACCCGGTTCTCCTCCGTTGCCCACTCCTGCCGTCCTGCCTCGTCCAGCTCTGCTGCCAGGAGGTCGGCGAGGGGTTCCAGGTGGAGGGTATCCATGGCGGCGTACTCCAGCATGGCCTCGGGGAGTGGGCGACGGGCCCAGTCGGCCCGCTGGTACTTCTTGGAGAGCCGGACGTCGAAGTGGGCCTCCAGGAGGGAGGAGAGTCCGATGCCCGGGTGCCCCAGGAGCTGGGCGGCCACCTGCGTGTCGAAGAGGCCCTTCGGACGGAGTCCCAGGTCCCGGTCCAGGAGGCGGACGTCGTAGTCGGCCCCGTGCATGACGAGCTCCACCGCCGGGTCCTCCACCAGGGGGGCCAGGACCGGAGCGGGCTCTACGGCGAAGGGGTCGACGAGGAAGGTGAAGGGCCCCGCCGTGAGCTGGATCAGGGAGAGGCGGTCGTCGTACCGATGGAACCCGGCGGCCTCCAGGTCCAGGGCCACCCGGGTCATCCCCGCGGTGAGCGTCCGTACCTCGTCCAGACCTTCGGGGGTGTCGATGAGCCGGATCTTGTCCGTCACGTGGAAGCGATACTCCGCGGAGTGGTGCCGGCGCGGACGCCGGAACAGGCACCCCTGTTTCTGGAACCGGGCTGCAGAAGGTCGGGCCGGAGTTCCCCGGAGGGAAGCGTCTCGGCGGCCGAGTTGCCTGTTGCAGCCATAAAAAAGGGCCCGCGACCCGCTTGGAACCCCCGCAGGGCGCCCCGGGGGGCATTGCCAGCGGAGGTCGCCCGGGATCGGACGAAGCCTCGAAGTTGGCTCCTTACAACAGAAAGCGCGGAAAGTTCCATGCCTCGAAGCCGGGCTCCGGGTCTCCCCGGTCACCGCGGCGTCACGGGGGCGGGGAGGAAGGACGGGGTCCCTTGCCTCGGCAGAAGGGGGGGAGCAACTTCCGGGCTCGCCGCCACTACGGCGGAACCCTCGGCACCGCCCCGCACCCTCTGGACCACATGCGCCGAACGAAGATCGTCTGCACCCTGGGCCCCGCCACCTCCACTCCGGAGCGCATCCGTGAACTCGTGAATGCAGGGATGGACGTGGCCCGGGTGAACATGTCCCATGGCTCCCACGATACCCACCGCCAGGCCATCCAGGACGTTCGCACCGTGGCCGAGGGCGTCCGGCGTCCGGTGGCCGTCCTCCTTGACCTGCAGGGACCCAAGATCCGGGTGGGGCGCCTGGAAGAGCCCCTTGCACTCACTCCGGGCCAGGAGGTGGTGTTCGCCCCGGAAGCCGACGCGGAGGGCGACGATGTCCCCACCACCTACCGCGCTCTGGCCAGCGACCTCGCACCCGGCGACCGGGTGCTCCTGGACGACGGGCTCCTGGAGATCCGCTGCCTGCAAACGGAGGGGGACCGGGCCCGCTTCGAGGTCATCCGGGGAGGACTCCTCCACTCGAACAAGGGGATCAACATCCCCACCGGCAACCTCTCTGCATCGAGCCTCACCGAGAAGGACCTGGCCGACCTGGATTTTGCCCTGGAGCAGGGGGTGGAGTTCATCGGCCTTTCCTTCGTCCGGGAAGCCGGTGACATCCAGGGGCTTCGGCAGCGGGTGGAGGGGCGGGCCCTGATCCTGGCCAAGATCGAGATGGCCCGGGCCATGCGCTCGGTGGACGACATCCTGGATGCCACGGACCTGGCCATGGTGGCCCGGGGCGACCTGGGGGTGGAGTTGCCCTTCGAGGAGGTCCCCCTGGCCCAGAAGCAGATCATCCAGAAGGCGAACTTCCATGCCCGCCCCGTCATCACGGCCACCCAGATGCTGGAGTCCATGATCGAGAACCCTCGCCCCACCCGGGCAGAGGCCTCCGATGTGGCCAACGCGGTCCTGGACGGGACGGACGCAGTGATGCTCTCCGCCGAGACGGCGGTGGGCCGGTACCCGGTGGAGGCGGTCCGGTCCCTGGTGCGGATCATCGACGAGATCGAGGGGAGCGGGGTGCTGGAGTCAGGTCCCCGCTACCTGGGCGGGGTGGGCCACGCCCTCCGTTCCGGCGCCACGGATCGGGAGCACGCCGTGGCTTCGGCCACCGTGGATGCGGCCCGCCACCTGAAGACGCCGGCCGTCCTGGTCATCACCCGCTCCGGTTTCTCGGCCCGGCTGGTGTCGTCGCACCGGCCCCCGGTCCCCATCTTTGCAGTGACCACCGAGGCCCGGACCCACCGGGAGCTGGCCGTGGTCTGGGGCGTCACCCCGGTCCTGGCCGATGAGGTGGAGGTGAGCTACGAGGCCCTCACCGAGTTCGGGAAGGAGGCGGTGCGGCAGGCCGGTGTGGGCCGGGAGGGGGACAGCATCCTGGTGACGGCGGGGGTCCCGTTCCACGTGCCCGGCACCACGAACACCATGCGGGTGGAGCACCTCTGACCCGTGGAGCGAATCCGCCTCACCTTCCTGGGAACCGGCACCTCCTTCGGGATCCCCGTGGTGGGATGCGACTGCTCGGTCTGTACCTCCACGGACATCCGGGACCGCCGGTCCCGCCACGGGGCCCTGGTGAGCTGGGAGTCCGGGGGCCGCTTCCTGGTGGATACCCCACCGGAGCTCCGCCTCCAGCTCCTCCGTGAGGGCATCGACTCGGTGGATGCGGTCTGGTTCACCCACGGGCATGCGGACCACCTGCACGGCATCGACGACTTGCGGATCTTCTCCCTACGGAGCCGCCGATCCCTCCCGGTCTGGGCTCCGGCGGACACGGTCCCCCTCCTCCTCAGCCGGTTCCGGTACATCTTCGACGGAGGTGTGAGGCCCCAGCAGGGCACCTCCAAGCCCGAGCTGGACCTCCGCACGGTGGACCCGGAGACGCCTGAAGAGATCCTCGGCCGGACGGTGATGCCCCTCCCGGTGCCCCACGGCGCCATGCAGCCCCTGGGCTTCCGGGTGGGGGACGTGGGCTACGTCACCGATGCGAAGACCCTCCCGGACCGCACCATGGAGCGCCTCGCCGGAGTCCGGCTCCTCGTCCTGAACGCCCTCTGGCGCGGACGGCCCCACCCCACCCACTTCAACGTGGAGGAGGCCGTGGCCATGGCGGAGCGCATCGGGGCCCGGAGGACGTACCTCACCCACCTCACCCACCGGCTGTCCCACCAGGAGCTGGTGGACACCCTGCCCCCCGGCGTGCACCCGGCTCGGGACGGCCTCACCGTGGAGCTGGGTCCCGACGGAATCCGGGAATCCGGGACGGGGGAAGAGGGGGGGAATGAGCACTTCGGCCCCTTCCAGTCCCTCCCGCCCACCCCCGAAGAAGGAGCGTCACCGTGACCCACCTGCGACTCTCCTGGGCGAATACCCTCCGGCCAGCCCTGGGCGCCACCGGCATCGACCCGGTGGAGCTGGGAGGCGACCTCCTGGAGAGGGCCCGGCAGGCCCGGCGGAAGGTGGCGGAGTCGGCGGGCCCCGGCGTCCCCGGTTTCCGGGACCTCCCCGGCGACCGGGCGGCGCTGGCCGCCGTGAAGGAGCAGGCCCGCCTCCTCCGACCCGGCACCCGGCACCTGGTGGTGGTGGGCATCGGGGGCTCGTCGCTGGGAACGGAGGCCCTCCTGAGCGCCCTGGCCCCCGGGGTACTTCGGGGGAGCAGCCCCCCGGTCCCCGACGGGATCCGGATCCACGTCCTGGACAACCCGGATCCCCACTCCGCCCGGGCCCTCCTGGACGAGCTCGAGCTGGAGCACACGGTGGTGAACGTGGTAAGCAAGTCCGGGGGCACGGCGGAGACCCTGGCCGGCTTCCTCGTCCTCGAGGAGGCGCTGGCCCGTGCGCTGGACCCCGAAGGCGGGACGCCGTCCCGCTGGCGGGACCGGCTCCTCTTCACCACGGACCCGGAAGACGGCCTGCTCCGTCGCATTGCCCGGCGGTACGGAGTCGCCACACTCCCCATCCCCCCGGCCGTGGGAGGGCGCTTCTCCGTTCTCTCCGCCGTGGGCCTCTTTCCGGCGGCCATGGCGGGGCTGGACCCGGAACGGATCCTGTCCGGGGCCCGGCAGGTCCTGGAGGCCCACGATGAAGCCGGTCCCCCGGCCTCCACCCTGGCCCTCCTCCTGCATCGTCTCCATGAGGCCCCGGCCGGCCAGCCCGCCCGCCCCATCCACGTGGTCATGCCCTACGGGGACCGCCTCCGTCGCCTCGCCCTCTGGGTGCAGCAGCTCTGGGCCGAGTCTCTGGGGAAGCGGGACCGGGTGGAGGGGAAGGGGACCGGCCCCACCCCGCTGGCCGCGGCCGGCGCGGCCGACCAGCACTCCCTCCTCCAGCTTTTCATGGAGGGGCCCGATGACAAGGTTGTGGTCTTCGTCAGCGCCGACGACGCCGGGCCCGACCTGGTGATCCCCTCCCGCTACCCCGAAGAGGAGATGGCTGCCAAGCTGGCGGGCCACGGGTTGGGCGAGCTCCTGGAGGTGGAGCGGCGGGCCACCGCCGAGGCCCTCCGCCGGGCGGGCCGCCCGTCCCTCCACCTGGCCCTGGAGGCGGTGGACGAGGCATCGGTGGGAGCCTTCTTCATGCTCTGGCAACTCGCCACCCTCCACGCGGCGGCCCACTACGGAGTGGACCCCATGGGCCAGCCCGGAGTGGAGCTGGGGAAGCGCCTCACCGGCGGCCTGCTGGCGGGAGCCGCAGGTCCGAGCCCCGATGTCCTCCGGCCGGAGGACACGGGCGGCGCCACCTGGCCTGACCCGTGATCCCGGCTTCCCCTTCACTCTGCCTCGTGGCCCCCGTGTGGCCGGGTCCGGGAGCGGGGCCCCGCCGGACGAAAGGGGCGGCGAGGGGAACCCGCCCCCCCCTGTACAGGTACTCCCCTGAAGCCCTCCGGCTCGACCGGGGGAACCCAAGTGCACACCCAAGGAAGGGAGCCGCATGATGAGCGAGCGGGACGACGGGCCGTACTTCGTGATCGAACGTGAGAGCGGAAGCAGCGTCGGACCCTTCATCCTGGGAGCGCTGCTCGGCGCCGGGGCGGCCCTCCTCCTGGCCCCCCGGTCCGGCGAGGAGACCCAGAGGGAGATCCGGGAGCGGGCCACCCAGTTCCGGGACCAGGCAGAGGAGAAGGTCCGGGATGCCCAGCGCCAGGTCGAGGATCGCCTTGAGCAGGCCCGCGCCGAGCTCATGGAGCGGGTGGAGGCCGTCCGTGATGCCGTGGATTCCGGGAAGGACGCGGCCCACAAGGCCCGCCACGACCTGGAGGACCGCATCGAGCGCTCCAAGGAGGCGGCCCGGGCCGGCGTCGACGCTGCCCGAAAGGCCGCCGAGGACGACGGAACCGACCCGGCCTGAGCATCGGCGGCGTCGGAGACCGGGCCCGCGGGGCCTGGCGGGGGGTCCGGGACTTCGGCCGGGACCTGGGGAGGAGAACGGGCAGGATCGATCTCTTCTTCATGGCGGGAGCCATCACCTTCAACGTGGTGATTGCCGTCATTCCCCTGGTCCTCCTCACGGCGGGCCTGGCGGGGTTCGTGGTCTCGGGCCGATTCGAGGAAATAGGTCCCCGCATCGTGGACACCGTGCTGGGGTACCTTCCCGCCACCGGGGAACTGGGAGTCCGGGACCTTGTGGACCGCTTCCTGGAGGGCCTGGTGCAGGATCGGGCCAGCCTCTCCATTGCCGGTGGCCTCGTCCTGGCCTGGCTCTCCACCCGTTTGGTGGCTACGCTGCGCATCGTCCTCCGGGACGTTTTCGAGCTGGAGCGGGAGCGGGGCGCCTTCATGGGGAAGCTCTTCGACTTCCAGGTGGTGCTCCTGGGAGGGCTCCTCATCCTCCTGAACCTGGCCATCACGGTGGTCGTCCAGGCGTTGGAGGCCCTGGGGGCGCTCTTCCTGGGGCCGGAGGGAACGGCGGCAGCCCTCCTGCAGCAAGGCGCGGCCATGGCGCTGGCGCTGGCCTCGGCCTGGGTGCTCTTCTTCCTCCTGTATCGGTTCGTGCCGGCGAAGGGAATCCCCTTTCGCACCGCGGTCCTGGCGGCCTCCATCGCCGCGGCGGGGTTCGAACTCCTCAAGCAGGGCTTTGCGTGGTACGTCACCTCGGTGGCAGACTACTCCAGCATGTACGGTAGTCTGGGGGTTGCGGTGGTCCTCTTCCTCTGGATCTACTACAGTGCCGTCCTCTTCATCATGGCGGGCCTGGTGGCCCGCACCTACGAAGTCGGGAGAAAGAAGCAGATGAGGGATTCCACACACAGCGCGCGCTCCGTCTCCGCCTCGACGACCACGGC
>REBX01000177.1 GCA_007692505.1 Gemmatimonadales bacterium
CGGTTCACCTCCCGCTCCACGCCGGAACCACGGCCCCCTCCTGCCCCCGGCTCTCCCGACCCGGCCACTCCGCGGGCCTGGAGCCGCGCCTGCAGCCGGAGCACCTCCCGCTCCATCTCCCTCAGCCCCGCCGGCTTGTCCTCCAGCTGCTCGCGCCGACGCCGCCACCAGGTCCCGTCCTGCACCACCGCCTCCCACTCGTCCTCCAGGGTGGCCATTAGCTCCGGATGGGCCTCCCCCAGCGGCTTCCTGCAGGTGGGGCACCGCGCCCGGGGTCCCTGCTCCCCCAACTGCCGGATCCGCGCCCTCAGCTCGTGGGCCCGCTCCCGGCACGACTCCAGCCGCGACTCGGCGGCCTGCCGATCCCGAACCCACTCCAGCGATCCCGCCTCCACCTCACCGGCCAGCTCCACCCACTCGGCCCTGAGCGCCGCCCGGTCCGGGGCGGGAGCCTGCCCCGAGCCGGCATCCGCATCCGATCCGGCATCTGCCTTCGATCCGGCATTTTCCGTCTGGAGGGGCCGGGGAGAGGGCCTCCCGGCGTTCCCGGCGTTCCCGGGGTCCCCCACCCATCGGAAACCGAACGCTCCCGAGGGAGGGCCGCTCCCGGGAGCGGGGGCTGCCCCGGTCGACGGGTCCAGTCGGGCCAGCGCCGTGGCCAGGGCGACCCGGTCTGCCTCGGCCTCCGCCGTCAGCGCCCAGATCCCGGTATCCAGCGCCAGCGTGCCCCCCTCCTTCCCGTGGCGGGACCAGGCAAGCCCCACCGGGGCACTCCGCCTCGGGATCTCCTCCCCAGGGTCCTGGGGCACACCGGCATCCAGCCTGATTTCCACGTGGGCCGCCCGGTCCCGGATCGCCCGGAGGAGACCGGGCTCGATGGCCTCGTCGGCCCGGATCACGTCGCCCTGCAGCCGGACCCGGAGGAGCTTCCCGTCAATGCCCCCGGGGAGCCCCTCCAGGAGCTCCCGGAGCCGCCGGGTCCCCACGGCGGGGTCGCCGGGATCCACCAACACGGGGGCCAGGTCCACCACGGGGCGCCCGGGCAGGGAGTGGAACTCCGAGGTCCCCTTCTCCAGATCCACCATCACGAAGCCGGTGTCGTCGGACTGCATCTTCCAGGGGTCCACACCGACCCGCTCCAGGGAGCCTGCCACCCGAACCCCGGGAGCGGGCACGCCCCCGGCGTGGTCCCCACCCACGGCGACCCAGTCCCAGCGAGCCGGGTCGATGACCAGGGCATCGTCGTGCTCCCCGGCCCGGTCGGCCGTCATGCCCCGGACCACCAGGAGGTTCCAGCGGGCCGACGGGTCGGGCCGGAGCTCCGGACGGGGCGAGGCCCGGGCAGCCCGGTGGGGCACCAGGAGGGCGTGGAGGCCCAGTGACTCCAGGTGGACGGACCGCGGGGAGCCAGCTGCCGCCTCCACGCCGGGAAGGGCATCCAGGACGGCCAGGGGCCCGGGCTCCACGTCCACTGCCGGGGTGTCCCGGCCCCCTGCAATGGCCAGCACCACCACGTCGGGGAGGCCCTGGCGGAGTGTGTCCAGGCCCCGTAGCAGGCTCAGGAAGGCTGTCGAGGGAGGATCGGGGTCGTCGAAAAGATCTCCGGAGAGGATCACCACCCGGGGCTCCAGGCGGATCACGGCCAGGAATGCGTTCTGGACAGCAGAGGCCACGTCCCGCTCCCGGAGGTTCCAGCCTCCCTCCCTCCTGGGATAGGCCCGGGCCCCCAGGTGCAGGTCGGACAGGTGGGCCACCCGCACCGTCAGCCCCCGTGCCCGGACACCCGGAGGAAGCCCGCCGCACGCTCGGGCCAGAGGGCATCGCCCTCCGTTGGGCCATCCCCCAGCAAAAGGAGGGCTCGCCGGACCCCACCGGAGCCCGGTAAACGGGGCGCACCCCGACCCCGGGGGACCTGCAGCGGCACCCCGGATCCCGAAGACGCCTCGCCCCCCACGTAGAGGGCCCGGAGGGGGAAGATGCGGGCCCTCTCCAGGAGGGTCTCCAGGAGCGCCGGGCTACCCTGGAGCTCGCCCAGGGGCAGAACACAGATCCGGCCTCCAGGGGCCAGGAGGTGCCTGAGGTGCTCGAAGCCCCCGGCGGGGAGCTCCGTGCCCTCCGGCGTGGCGCCCAGGGAGAGGGCGTCCACCAGGATCCAGTCGGCAGAGGACGCCGGGAGGGGCGGGATCCGGCCAGCCAGTGCCGTCACGGGGTTCAGGGCCACGCGGCGATCCGGTGTCGGAGGTCGGTCCGGTCCTCCTTCCTCGTCCCCCGCCGGGCCCGGGCCCTCCCCGAAGACCGCCTCCTCCAGCAGACGGGTGGCCTCCGGGTCCCGGTCCAGAACGATGCGGGACGAACCGGGTCGCAGCGACTGGAGGTACCGGCCCAGGACGGCGGCCCCCATGCCCATGCACAGGATCCGGCGGGGGGCATCGGGCGATCCGTCCCAGGCGCTGAATGCCTCAACCACGGCCAGCTCTTCCGGGAGGACGGGGCGTCCGTCCGCGTCCTCCACCAGGGCCCGGAGACGTCCATTCTCCCGAAGGGCCCGACGTACGGTCCTGGGCGTGCCCCGAACCCAGCGCTCCGTGCGGATCCGACCGGCGGGGCCGGTCCGGGTGGCCACCTGGTCCACCCGCATCATCTCATCCAGAGCCCAGCCGTGGACCAGCGCCCCCGAGGAGATGAAGACGAGGGCCACCAGGAGGATGGCCGTGGGCGAGAGGACCGGGAAGAGGACGTACCCCAGGAGGACGAGCCCCACGGCACTCCCGGTGAGAGCGGCGGCAGCCACCTCCGATGGGGGGGCGCCCTCCCCGGCATGGACCCGGGCCATGGCTGCCAGCGCCGAGCCCCCGAAGTGGAAGGGGAGGGCCACCAGGAGGGCGAGCCCCACGGCCTGGGTGACGCCGTGGGCCCCGAAGCCCCTGAAGACCTCCCAGCTCCCGGCGAAGAGGGCGGCAGCAGCCAGGACGACCAGGAGGCGGAACCACCGGCCACGCATCTGCTCCACCTCGGTCCCCGGGACCAACGGCCCGGGAAATGCCAGCCCCGATCCCAGGCTTACCAGGAGGATGGCCAGGATGACGACCAGGGCCGGGAGGAAGCCGGGGCCACCGTAGAGGAGGAGGCCGGCGGCCACCAGTCCGGCCATCCCCAGGGATCCTCCCAGCAGGAAGGGGGGAAGTCGGTGCTTCCAGTGAACCGTCACGGCCCCAGGGTCCGGTACTTCCCACGAAAGTAGAGGAGGGGGTCGGGGTGGGCGTCGGGGTTCTGCCCACAGGCCTCCACCCGGCCGATCACCACGTGGTGGTCCCCGGCATCCATGACCCGGTCCACTCGGCAGTCCAGCCAGGCCATGGCCCGCTGGAGGACCGGAGCCCCGGTTGCCTCCGTGCGGAGGGCCACATCGGCGAAGGCCTCCTCACCCAGGCTCCGGGCAAAGCGGCGGGCCAGGCCCTCGTCTCGGGCCGAGAGCACCGAGACCGAGAAGCACCCGTTGGCAAGGATGGCACTCCCCGAACCTGAACCCCGGTCCAGGCATACCAGGACCAGGAGTGGATCCAGGGACACGGAGGCGAAGGAGTTCGCCGTGAGCCCGGTCCGGCCTCCCTTCGGGCCGTCCGTTGCCACCACGGTCACCCCGGTGGCGAAATGCCCCATCACCGACCGGAAGTGGGCCTGCTCGGTGGAACTCATTCCGGATGACCGGGATCCGCCGGCCGGACTTTGCGTTCGCGGGGGCGCCTCGGTAGCTTTCGCCGGTTCGTTCCTGCCTGCCCTGCCTGTCTCGAGCGACGGGTGTCTCCCACCGGCTCCGACCTCCGAAAAGGAATGCGAATCAAGGGGTTTGCCCTCCTGGGCCTGTGCGTGATGTTAACCGTCCTTTCCGCCTGCGACAACGTGGAGTGGGGCGGGATGGAGGTGGAGGTGAGGGTGCCTGAACGCGCCCCCTCTCCGGAGGCCGATGCCCCCGGGGAGGAGGAGGAGGACGCCCCCAGCCCCCTCCCCCTGGGGCCCATGGTGTACCTGGCCGAGCGGGTGGACGAAGCGTCCGCCACGCTGGTCCCCGTGGCCCTCTGGGCCTCCGGTGATTACGCCGAGCTCCCGACCCTCGAGGACACCCCCGACCTGGAGGAGCGGTTCCCCCTGGGCCGATGGGAGGAGGGCACGGAGTTCATCCTCCTCTCCCGGGGGGGACGGGCCGGGACCCTTCTCGCCGACGGGTCCGTGGACTGGTCCGAGGAGCGATGCCTGGCCAGGCCCCGGACTTCCGGAACACTGGAACTCCACTCCCATGCTGCCGATGCAGACGCCTTCCTGGCCATCCGGAGGGAGGACGCCGAGGCCGGGGCCTTCGCCGCCGGGCTGCCCCGGAGGCACGCATCCCTCGAGGTCCCGTCGACGGCCGGGCTCCAGGCCGCAGCCGAGGGTCTGGGGCGCCACGTGATCCCCCGGACCGACATCCCCTGGCCACCCTCCATACCGGGCATCCTGCAGGCCTGGAGCCTGGAGGGGGACGGCCCCGGCGAGGGCGTCCTGGCCGCCACCTTCGTCTTCGGCGGAGGGCTCGAGACGGGCCCACTGACGGGATCGGGATACTCCTTCCTCACCCTGGCCCGCCTCGACGAGGCTGGCGACTGGGTCCCGGACTGGCTCTGGTACCAGCCTGCAGGAGCACCCAGAGCGTCTCCCCTCGTTCTGGCCTCCGGGATCCTGGCAGGAGACCGGTCCGATGTGCTCCTGGAAGTCGTGGGTGCGGAGGACCGCTGGCTGCAGGTTCTGGGGGATCGGGGCGACGGGCTCCGGCCCATCCACAGGGACGGGTGTGGAATCGATCCTGTGTCCGGTACCGCCGGACCCTGGCCCTGAGGGGGCCCGTGCGCCTCCTCCCTGCCGGCTGGACCCGGCCGGCCCTCCTCCCGCTCCTCCTCTCCTTCCTCCTCCTGTCCGGGTGCGATCCGTCGGAGTCGCCGGAGGACGCGCCGTTCCGGGACAGCGTGCCCGACTCCCGGGTGGAGGTCACCGACGATGCCGGCCGGAGCTGGACGCTGGAGGTGCCCCCGGGCCGTATTGTCTCCCTGGTGCCATCGGCCACGAACATCCTCCGGGCGCTGGGGCAGGGAGACCGCATCGTGGGTCGCACCGACTACGACGACGACCCGGAGCTGGCCCACCTCCCGTCGGTGGGTGGAGGCCTCCATCCTTCGCAGGAGGTCCTCCTATCCCTGGAGCCCGACCTGGTCATACGGTTCGAGGGGGAGTCGGACCGGGCCACCGGCGAGCGGCTGGATCGCCACGGGATCCCCCACCTGGCCGTCCGACCCGACACGGTGGGGGATATCCGGCGCATCGTGAGGCTCCTTGCGCAGGCCACGGGCACCGAGGAAGCAGGCGAGGCCCTCCTCCGGGACATGGACCTGGAGCTCCGGGCTGTGGCCGACGCGGTGGATGGACTGGACCGCCCCCGCACCGTCTTCGTCCTGGGCGGAGACCCTCCATGGGTCGTGGGCTCCGATACCTTCCTCCACGAACTCCTCGAGCTGGCCGGGGCCGAGAACATCTTTGCCGGGGAGGGGCCCCTATACTCCCCCGTGGCCGTGGAGGAGATCCTCCGTCGGGATCCCGAGCTCGTCCTCGCCACCCGGAGCGCCCGGATCCCCGGCATCCTGGAGCGACTGCCCGTCCGCCGGGTCCCGGACCAGGTGCAGGCCCCCGGCCTGGAGGTGTCGGCCTCGGCACGGGCCCTGGCCGAAGCCATCCACGGGACCGAGGTGACCCGGGCCCCGGCACCACAGGGCGGGGTCCGACCTTGACCGAGTCGGGGGGCCGGAGGCGGCGGACGGTCCTGGTTTCGGGACTGGTGGTGGCCGGCACCCTGGGAGTGGCCCTCCTGGGGCTGGCGCTGGGATCCGTGGCCATCCCGGCAGGGGAGTTCCTGGAGGTCCTCCGGGGCAGGGGCTCGGACATGCACCGCCTCCTGGTGCTGGAGCTACGGGCCCCCAGGGTCCTCCTGGGACTCCTGGTGGGGGGCGGACTGGCCCTGGCCGGCGCCGTCTTCCAGGCGCTCCTGAGGAACCCCCTAGCCGAACCCTACATCCTGGGGGTGTCCGGCGGCGCAGCCGCCGGCGCCGTAACCGTCCTCAGCCTGGGCCTCGCCGCCGCTACCTCCTGGCACCTCCCGGCGGCGGCCTTCGCCGGTGCCCTGGTGGCCATCGGGCTCGTGTTCGGCGTGGCCATCTCGGCAGATCGACGGCTGGACGTCCGGGTCCTCCTCCTGTCGGGAGTCGTGGTGGGGGCCTTCTTCTCGGCCTTCATCGCCCTGGTCATCTCCGTCTCGGATGCTCCCACGGTGCGGAGCGCCGTCCTCTGGATGATGGGGAGCCTCTCGGGGGCCACCTGGGCCACCGTGGGGATCACTGCGGCCTACACCATCCCGGCAGGCCTCCTCCTCCTGGCTTTGGCCCGGCCCCTGAACCTCATGGCCATCGGCGAGGAGACCGCCGGATACCTGGGAACCGAGGTGGAGCAGACGAAGCGGCTCGCATACGGGGTGGCCAGCCTGGTGGCCGCGGCCGGTGTGGCGTTTGCCGGGGTCATCGGGTTCGTGGGCCTCATCATCCCCCACTCCGTGCGCCTCCTGGTGGGACCCGACCACAGGGCCCTCCTTCCGCTCTCCTTCGTGGCAGGAGCCGGGTTCCTGGTCCTGGCGGACCTGGGGGCCCGGATGGCCCTGGCTCCCACCGAGATTCCAATCGGCGTCATCACGGCCTTCGTGGGGGTGCCCTTCTTCCTCCTCCTCCTCCGTCGGAGCCTGAGCCCATGAGGATCCAGGTGTCCGACCTGACGGTGCGATACGGAGGACAGGCGGCCGCGGCTCTCCGGGGGGTATCCCTGGACGTGGCGCCGGGGACCCTCTACGCCGTCCTGGGCCCAAACGGTTCGGGGAAGTCCACCCTCATGCGAGCCGTGCTCGGCTCGGTGCCCGCAGAGTCGGGGAGCATCCGGCTGGGCGAGCGGAGCCTGGAGTCCTGGAGCCGGAAGGAGATGGCCCGGGCCGTGGGAGCCGTCCCCCAGCAGGAGCACGTGGCCTTCCCCCTCACGGTGCGGGAGCTGGTGGCCATGGGCCGCTACCCCCACCTGGGCCTCCTGGGGGCCGAAGGGGCCGAGGACCGGGCCGCCGTGGAGGACGCCCTGGTCCGCTGCGATGCGGCGCGCCTGGCCCATCGGGACGTGGGCACCCTGTCGGGGGGAGAGTTCCAGCGTGTCCGGGTGGCCCGGGCGCTGGCCCAGTCCCCTGCGGCCCTGGTCCTGGATGAGCCAACGGCCAGCCTGGACATTCGCCACGAGATGGAGATCCTCCGCCTCCTGCGGAGCTCTGCCGACGACGGGATCACGGTCCTGCTCATCACCCACCACCTGGACCTGGCGGCCCGCTTCGCCGACCGGCTCCTTCTGCTGGCGTGCGGCGAGGTGGCCGCAGAGGGCACCGCTGCCCAGGTCCTGCGGGCGGAGACCCTGGAGCGGGTCTACGGGTGGCCGGTGGACGTCCGGACGGACCCGGCCACCGGGTCGCCCAGGGTGACGCCTCGCTCCTGAGGCTGCCGGGGGTCAGGAGTGGGCTTCGGAGATCTCCCCATGGAGGTCTCGGTAGCTCGTCCACCGCTCCCGGGGGATCTCGCCGGCCTGCACCGCCTCCATGACTGCACAGCCCGGTTCGTGGAGGTGAGTGCAGTTCCGGAACCGGCAGTCGTGGGCCCTGACCCTGAACTCGGGCCAGGCATGGGGCAGCTCCGCAAGGTCCACACCCTCCAGCCCCACATCGGAAAACCCGGGCGTGTCCACCACCCATCCCCCTCCGTCCAGTTCCAGGAGGCGGGCGCTGACAGTGGTGTGGCGGCCCCGGCCCTGCCTCCGGCTCACGTCGCCGGTGCGGAGGGCCAGTCCCGGCTGGACGGCATTCAGTAAGGTGGACTTTCCCACTCCCGAGGGTCCAGCCAGCGCAGTGATCCCGTCGAAGAGGATGCGGGAAAGGGCGTCCATGCCCTCCCCGGATAGCGCACTGACTCCCAGGACGGGCACGTCGGCGGCAGCCAGGCGTTCCTCCAGCCTGCAAAGGGCCTCCCCATCGGGGGCCAGGTCCACCTTGTTCACCAGGACCAGCGGGTCCAGGCCCGAGGTCTCCACCAGGACCAGGAACCGGTCCACCAGCTCGGGCCGGAGTTCGGGGCGGGCGGCTGCCACCACCACGGCCACGCGATCCACATTGGCCGCCACGACCTTCCGGGTCCGCCCGCCCATGGAGGCCCGCACCAGCTCCGTGCCGCGTTCCTCCACCTCCTCGATGGTTCGGGGGGCATCCGGGTCTCCCGGGGGCGCAATCCGGACCCGGTCTCCGGCCACCAGGCGCCGAGGCTGGCGCCGGTCCACCGGAGGCGTCGGCGGCTCCCCGCGTCCCCGGCGCCCCCCGGAGGAGCCATCCTGCTTGAGGCGCCCCCTCAGAACGCAGTCGGCGGTGCCCCCCGCGTCCAGACGGACGCGGTAAACACCGCCGACACCTTCCAGCACCCGGCCCCGGAGCTCCGGGGGTCCGGACCCGACGTCCGCCTCACGACGGGACGAGGTCACGGGCTACGCATCCGGGTCAGGCTGCAAAGGACTCCAGCGCATCGCCCTTCCCGCCCTCGCGGAGTCGGCGAAGCGCCCGATCCCGGAGCTGACGAATGCGCTCCCGGGTCACTCCCAGCATGTTTCCGATCTCCTCCAGGGTGTGCTCACGCTCGCCCTCCAGGCCGAAGTAGAGGCGCAGCACCTTGGCGTCCCGGGGCTCCAGGGTATCCAGGGCTCCCCGGACGGCCTCGGAGAGGAGGCGGGACTCCACGTCCTGCTCGGGCTCCGCAGCCTCCTCGTTGATGAAACGCTCCACCAGCTGGGAATCCTCCGAATCGCCGATGGGCGCGTCGAGACGGATCTCGGCAGCGTTCAGCGTCTGCAGCGACTCGATGAGCTCGGGGGTCAGGTCGGTGGCTGCCGAGAGCTCCTCCGGGTTCGGGTCCCGTCCCAGCTCCTGCTTCAGCCGCTCCTTCTCCCGGAAGATCCTGGCCAGATCCGAAGCCCGGTTCAGGGGCACCCGGACCGAACGACCGTGGTTGGCCAAAGCTGCCAGGATCGCCTGGCGGATCCACCAGACGGCGTAGGAGATGAACTTCACTCCCTGCTCCGGATCGAACTTTCGGGCCGCCGTGACCAGTCCCACATTCCCCTCCTGGATCAGGTCCGTGAGGGAGACACCGCGGTTCTGGTACTTCTTGGCCACACTGATCACGAAACGCAGGTTGGCGCGGGCCAGCTCCTGGACGGCGTCCTCGTCACCGGCCTGCGCCCGGGCCCCCAGCTCCTTCTCCCGATCCGGGGTGATGAGCTCATGACGGCTCACGTCCCGGAGGTACTGGTCGAGGGCGGACTGCTCATCGAGGCTGGCATCGAACCCCCCCAGGGAGCCGGACCGGCCCCCGGACTTCTTGCGTCGTCCCTTCTTCTTGCTTGCCGTGCTGGCCATTCGGTTAGGTCTCCTTGCCAAGTCAACGGTGGGCCCGTGGCAGAGCCCCCTGGACCGGGGGCCTGGAATCGGGTGTCCACTCGGGACCTGGCGGATATGCTAGGCAGACTCGCGCTGCCGTCGGTCGCATCCCTGCCTCCGAAGAAGCGGGGATCCGTGAGTGTGTTTCGATTTTGGTACTTTGGTCCCGCCGGAAGGTCCGGCCCCGGGTACACCCCTCCAAACCGGAGAGGAAGCGTCGGGACCCGAGTCGGGGAGGCGGGCTCTCGAGGGGTACCCGATGGACCCCTTCGGGATCCGGCCGGGACTCCACAGCCCTTCAAGCTACGTCTCACCTTGCATCAGGTCCAGCGGCTCCCACCCCATCGGCCTCCACCTCCGCCACAATCCCCAGGACCGCCTCGGGCCGGATCGTGCACCGGACCACGGTAAACACCCGGAGGACCCGGCTGGAGCGGTAGAGATCACCAGCCACCCGCAGGAGGTCCATGACCCCGGGGATGCCGCCCTCCCCGAGGCGCTCCACCCGACCATCCCTCCTGCGCACCGGGACGTCCGGGTCCAGCATCCGGGCCTTGGTGGGCCAGTCCACGAAGACCTCCCGGGGCTCGAGCCCCTCCCGGAGGGCCAGCCGCTCCTCCACCTGCCGCCGGCCCGGAGAGTCGTGCCCCAGCCAGGCCGGCACCCGGACGCCGGCCAGGTCGCTCCCGGTGAGCTCGCAGGCCCGCTTGGGAAGGCGCCGCTCCCGGAGCGCCGGGAGCCACTCCCTGGAGATCCGGCGGGCCACCTCGCCGGGAGCCGATTCCCCTCGGCGCCGGATCTCCAGGAGGAGCGCCTCGTCCGTTGGCCCCACCAGGTCTTCGGCTCCCAGGAGGCCGGAGCGGACCGCCTCGTCCACGATGCGTTTGTAGAGCGCCGTGGCCGAACGGACAGCGTGGTGCCAGTAAACGTTCCGGAACATCTGGTACTTGGCGAAGAGGAGGGACTCCAGCGCCGAGAGTGCCTTCTCCTCGATGCCCACCTCGAGCCCTCTCCCCCCCGGATCCTCCAGGAGGACGAGCCCCTGAATGAGCCGGTCCACGTCCACCTCCCCATAGGGCACCCCACAGAACCGGGCATCCCGTCGAAGGTACTCCATCTTGTCCAGGTCCAGGCCTCCACTCACCAGACCCCTGAGGGGGTGGCTGGAGTCCCCCCGTATCATGTCGTGGATCTCCTCGGGGGCACCGGGGCCCAGCCCGTCCAGCGCCGAGGCCAGCTCCGGCGATCGGAAGAAACGAAGGCTCATGGCCTCGTGGTCCCCGGGAAGCTGGTCACCCTCCAGCTCCTCCAGGGCGTGGGAAAAGGCGTAGTGCCCGATGTCGTGCAGAAGGGCTGCGTAGGGGACCAGGTCGACCCGCGCCGATCGGACCTGCTCCAGCTCTCCCCTGGACTCCAGGTTCGACAGGGCCGTGGAGGCCAGGTGGTACACGCCCAGCGCGTGGTCGAATCGGGTGTGGGTGGCCCCGGGATAGACCAGGTGGGCGAATCCCAGCTGACGAATGTACCGAAGGCGCTGGAACGCCCCCGTGTCCACGATGCGGACGGCCACCGGGTCCAGCCGGATCGTGTTCCAGAGGGGGTCCCGGACGATCCGGCTCCGGCTCGGGTCATTCCCCACGGTGCCCCTCCCCTTGCCCCGGCCGCAGGATCTCGACAGGTTGGGACCAGGAGCCGAACA
>REBX01000172.1 GCA_007692505.1 Gemmatimonadales bacterium
AGGAGCTCCTGCCTCCGGGTTGTAGCGGTGCCGGGGCCGGGGGGTTCCCGGGTTCCCGGAGTTGATCGGGGGGGGCTCCCCCCGTAGCGTAGGGTCGGCCCGGCAGCCTCGATGCCCCCGGGCTCCTCCTGGCCCCGCCTCCCATCCCACTCCCTTCCGAAGCGCCTGCCCATGAAAGCGATCATCCCCCTGGCCGGCAAGGGCACTCGCCTGCGCCCCCACACCCTCACCACCCCCAAGCCCCTGGTCCACGTGGGCGGGCGTCCGGTCATGAGCTACATCCTGGACGAGCTCCTGGAGTTGGGCATCGACGAGATGGTCTTCGTGGTGGGCTACCTGCAGGACGTGGCCCGGGACTACATCGCACGGGAATACCCGCAGATCCGGGCCCATTTCGTGGTGCAGGAGGTGCAGGACGGGACGGCGGGGGCCATCAAGCTGGCCGAGCCGTGGGTGGACGACGACGTCCTCATCCTCTTCGTGGACACCCTGTTCGAGGCGGACCTCTCCGTCACCGGGGCGCTGGACCCGCAGTGGGCCGGGGTGATCTGGGCGAAGGAGGTGGAGGACTACCAGCGCTTCGGGGTCATCGTCACCGACGAGGACGGGGCCATGACCCGCATCGTGGAAAAGCCCTCCGAGCCCATCTCCCGGCTGGCCAACATCGGCCTCTACTACATCCGCGACACGACCCTCCTCTTCGAGGGGATCAACCACGTCCTGGCGTCGGAGAAGGGGGCCTCCGGCGAGTACTACCTGACGGACGCCTTCCAGTACATGGTGGACCGGGGAGGGCGGATCCGGACGGCGCCGGTGGCCGGGTGGTACGACTGCGGGAAGGTGGATGCCCTCCTGGAGACGAACGCCTGGCTGGTGGGCGGGGGCCGGGCCCTGGTCTCCGACGAGGCCCGGATCAGCGGGAGCGAGGTGGACGAGCCCGTCCGCATCGAGGCCGGGGTCCGGGTGAAGGACTCCCGCATCGGGCCCAACGTCACCCTGGAGGCCGGGGCCCGGGTGGAGAACTCCACCCTGCGGGACTGCATCGTGGGGGCCGGCGCCCACCTCCGGGACTGCCGGATCCACGACTCCATCGTGGGGCCCCAGAGCGAGCTCCTGGGTGCCCGGGGCATCGTGAACGCCGGGCCCCACACCCGGATGGTGGTGGACGACTGACCGGGGTCGTTACCCTCCCGTGACACGGGCCTGCCCGAGGCCGTTACGCAAGGCTCCCAACTTCAGGGCCACAAGGGCAGACCCTGCAGGCCTCCCCGGAGGACTCTTGCGGCAGATGCCCCCCGGCCTTCCCTTGACTCCCGGACTCCGGCGGCCTGTTGCCGCCCCGTGCCGGGGGTGATTGGCCCCGGCTGCGGTACGGGTCATGACCACTGAGCTGCCACCCGGGAGGGGCCATGGGCGCAAGCGGACTGGACGACCTCATCCACGACTGGAACGTGGCCTCCGGGGCCGGTCACGGCCTCCGACCAGTGGAGCTGGACGACGAGACCCTCCGGGACGGGCTGCAGAGCCCTTCCGTGACGGACCCCTCGCCGGAGGAGAAGGTGGAGATCCTCCACCTCATGGAGGCCCTGGGGATCCACTCCGCCGACATCGGCCTTCCCGGTGCAGGTCCCCGGGCCGTGGCCGACGTCCGGCTCCTGGCCCTGGAGATTGCCCGGGAGGGGATGGCCATCCGGCCCAACTGCGCCGCCCGGACCATGGTGCGCGACGTGGAGCCCATCGCCCGGATCTCGCAGGAGGCGGGGCTCCCCATCGAGGCGTCCACCTTCATCGGGTCCTCGCCCATCCGCCAGTACGCGGAGGACTGGACGCTGGACAAGATGCTGGAGACCTCGGAGGCCGCCGTGACCTTCGCGGTGAAGGAGGGGCTCCCGGTCATGTTCGTCACCGAGGACACCACCCGGGCCCGCCCGGAGACCCTCCGGGCCCTCTACGGACGGGCCATCGAGTGGGGCGCCCGGCGGCTCTGCCTGGCCGACACGGTGGGTCACGCCACGCCCTCGGGGGTGCGGGCCCTGGTGCGTTTCGTGAAGGAGGAGATCGTGGCCCCCTCCGGCGAGGACGTGAAGGTGGACTGGCACGGCCACCGGGATCGGGGGCTGGGGATGGCCAACGCCCTGGCCGCCGTGGAGGCGGGGGCGGACCGGATCCACGGGACGGCGCTGGGGATCGGGGAGCGAGTGGGGAACGTGGAGATGGACCTCCTCCTGGTGAACCTGTGCCTCCTGGGCCTCCACGACGGGGATCTGGGCCGACTCCCGGACTACTGCCGGCGGGTCTCCGAGGCCACGGACACGCCCATCCCGCCGGGGTACCCGGTGGTGGGCCGCGATGCCTTCCGGACGTCCACGGGTGTCCACGCGGCAGCCATCATGAAGGCGGAGGAGAAGGGGGACGCGGGGCTGGCAGACGCCATCTACTCCGGCGTTCCGGCCGCCCGGGTCGGGCGGGAGCAGGAGATCGGGATCGGTCCCATGTCGGGGCTGTCCAACGTGCGGTACTGGCTTCGGGCTCGGGGGTACGATGCCGGGGACGAAGCCCTGTGCAGGAAGATCTTCGATCATGCGAAGAGGAGTTCTCACACCCTCGAGGACGAGGAGGTGAAGCACCTCATCCATGGGGAGACGGGGACGGAGGCGGGCTGAGGCCCGGGTCCCGACCGTGGCGGCCGGACGTCTCCCGGAAACCGTGCCGCCCTCGTTCTGCAGAGGAACCCCATGGAAGAGACCGCAGCCCGCACCTCGAACCCCCGGGTCCTGGTGGTGGAGGACGAGCCGGACATCGCCGCCCTCATCGCCTACCAGCTAACCCGGGAGGGCTTCCGGGTGGAGACGGCGTCGGACGGCGAGGAGGGCCTCACCGCGGTGAACCGGGAGATCCCGGACCTGGTGGTCCTGGACCGGATGCTCCCAGGGCTCACCGGCGACGAGGTCCTCCGCTCTCTCCGCAGCGAGGCCGCCACCCAGGGGCTCCCTGTTCTGGTCCTCACGGCGCGCCGGGAGCAGGAGGACCGCATCGAGGGGCTGGAGCTGGGGGCCGATGACTACCTCACGAAGCCCTTCTCCCCCCGGGAGCTGGTCCTCCGGGTCCGCTCCATCCTCCGCCGGGCCGAGGGCACGGGCTCGGAGGCCGGTGGCCGCGTCCTGAAGGCCGGGACCCTGGCCCTGGACGTGACGAGCCACGAGGTGCGGATGGGCGGGGAGCAGCTGAACCTCACCCCCACGGAGTTCCGTCTCCTCCAGACCCTCCTCGAGCGACGGGGTCGGACCCAGAGCCGCCGCCAGCTCCTGGAGCGGGCCTGGGATGTGGAGTCCGACGTGGCGGAGCGGATCCAGACCCGCACGGTGGACATGCACATCCGGAGGCTCCGGAGCAAGCTGGGTGAGCTGGGCGACGCCATAGAGACCGTCCGGGGTTTCGGCTACCGGCTCCGCATGCCCGAGGGGGACCGCTGAAGCCTTCCCGTGGGCACCTGATCCTCTCGGGTGCCATCCTGGTCCTGGTCCTGCTGGGGGCCTTCGTCCTGGTCCGCCAGGGCCCCGGTGCCCGTGCCCAGCAGGTGGAGCAGGACCGGGTGGAGCGCGGCCTGGAGCTCGCCGTCCTCCTCCTGGAGGCACAGGGGGGCGTCCTGGCCGGCGCCGCCCCCGACGTGGCCGCCGTGGAGCTGGGCCGACTCCTGGAGCTCCGGGTCACCCTGGTGGCCCCCGACGGAGTGGTTCTGGGGGACTCGGGGGTCCCCGGAGGCGACGTCCGGAACATGGCCAACCACGGCGGCCGCCCCGAGATCCGGCAGGCCCTGGAGGGGGAGTCCGTGGTCCTGGAGCGTCCCAGCGCCACCACGGGGCTCCGCTCCTACTACGCCGCCGCTCCGGCCGTCCGGGACGGGGATCCCCTCATCGTGCGGCTGGCCCTCTCCCTGGATCCACTGGACGCCCATCAGCGCAGCCTGGCCGGAGCCTTCGTCCTCCTGGGCGTCCTGGGCCTGGGGGGGCTGGCCGTGGGGGTGGCCCTGGTGGAACGGGGCCCCCGGCGGGGCCGCCGCCGCCTGGAGGCGGCCCTGGTCCGTATGGCCGGGGGCGAGGCCCCCGAGCTCCCGGACCCCGGGGAGCTGAGCCCCGAGCTCGTGCCCCTCGCCCGGGCCCTGGAGCGGGGGATGGGAGAGGTCGCGGACCGGATGTCCGAGCTGGAACGGGAGCGGAACGACGTCCTGGTCCTGGTGGACTCCATTGCCGAGGGCGTCATCGCCCTCTCGGAGGATGCCCGGGTCTTCCGGATGAACCAGGCGGCAGCAGACCTCCTGGACCTGGACCGGCCGGCGCCCTTCGCCCCGGTGGGTACCCTGGTCCGGCACCCCGGCCTCCGGGAGCACCTGGAGGAGTCCACCATCCTCCCCCTGCCCCCCCGGGAGTTCACCCTGGGCGGGCGGCACCTCCTCCTCTCGTCCCGGCGCCTGGAGCCCGGGGGGGCCGTGGTCACCTTCCTGGACGTGACCGAGCTCAGGCGGATGGAGAAGATCCGTCGGGACTTCGTGGCCAACGCCTCCCACGAGCTCCGGACCCCCCTCACCGCCATGAGGGGCTTTGCGGAGACCCTCCTGGAGGGGGACCCGCCCCCGGAGCTCCGGACCCGTTTCCTGGAGTCCATCCGCCGAAACTCCGTGCGGCTCCAGCGCCTGGTGGACGACCTCCTGGACCTCTCCCGCCTGGAGGCCGGTGCCTGGGAGGCCGCCGAGGAGGAGGTGGCCCCGGCCGAGGTGGCCCGGGAGGCCTGGGCCGAGCTGGAGATGGAGGCGGAGCTCCGGGACATCCAGGCCCGCATCGAGGGGGAGGAGGTGGCCCTGGCCGACAGCCGGGCCCTGCACCAGATCTTCCGGAACCTCTTCGACAACGCCCTCCGCCACACCCCCGACGGAGGCTCCGTCCAGGTGGAGGTGGAGGCCATGGGCGCCATGCTGGAGGTTCGGGTCATCGATTCCGGGGAAGGGATCCCCTCCTCCGTCCTCCCCCGGATCTTCGAGCGGTTCTACCGGGGAGATGCCGGACGGGCCCGGGGCTCCGGGGGCACCGGGCTGGGCCTTTCCATCGTCCGCCACATGGTCACCTCCATGGGCGGCGAGGTGGAGGCCCGGAGTCGTCTGGGCGAAGGGACCACCATCGCGTTCCGGCTCCCCCGGGTGGCCCCGGAGTGACCGACCCGACCCGGGCCGACGGAGGCATTCGTCCCTGCGCGCCCTTCCGTCGGGCGGCCCGGGGTCGTACGATGCAGTAGCCGTCTTCCCGGCTCTCCGCCGCCTTTCAGCCCCCCCCCGTGATGTCGACGAACAGGCCCCGTTTCGAGGATCTCCTGGAGCAGCTCCAGTCCTGCCTGCTGGAAATGGCCGGGGAGGCCGAGGGCCTTCTGGAGCTGGCGCTGAACGCCCTCCTCCAGCGGGACATGGCCGCCCTCTCGAAGGTGAAGGAGGGCGACCAGGTGGTGGACGCCCTGGAGCTGGAGGTGGACGAGCGGGCCATGGAGCTCCTGGCCCTCCAGCAGCCCCTGGCCGGCGACCTCCGCCAGATCCTGGCCACCCTCAAGATCTCCAACGACCTGGAGCGGGTGGGTGATCACGCGGTGAAGATCGCCAACGCCTCCCGGCGGGTCGTGGAGCACCCCCCCATCTCGGACCTTCCCCAGATGGAGGAGATGGCAGGGCAGGCCCGGGGGATGCTCTCGGACGCCCTCCGGGCCTGGTCCCGCCGGGACCCGGAGCTGGCCCGACAGGTCCGGCTCCGGGACGACGTGGTGGACGCCCTCCGGACCCGCTGCCACCGGATCCTCATCAGCCACATGATGGAGGATCCCCGTCGCCTCACCCCGGCGCTGGAGCTCATCCACGTGTCCCAGAGCCTGGAGCGGGTGGCGGACCTGGCCACGAACATCGCCGAGGAGACCGTCTTCCTGGTGGAGGGCGAGGTGATCCGTCACGGGCCGGAGACCGCGTGACCCCCGGCGGGAACGACGGACCTCCGGCCGGATCGGGACGGGGACGTCCCCCCCGCTCCGGCTCGTGGGACGACCCCCCGGACTGGGACGACGAGCCCGGCTGGGACGAGGACGAGGGCGGGGTGGGGGAGCGGGTGGCCCGACCCGCCGTGGAGCAGCTCCTGGAGGAGGTGGAGGCGGAGACCCGCCCCAGGGGCCTCCTGGCCGTGGGGGGGATGCGGGGCCGGGTGGCCATCGTGACGGGCGCCTCCTCGGGGATCGGCCGGGCCATCGCCGTGGCCCTGGCCCGCTCCGGGGTCCACATCGGCTTCAACTGGCTGGACACGGGCCCCGAGTCCCGGGCCGAGGCCGAGTCCGCTGCCGCAGAGCTGGAAGGGCTCAAGGTCCGGGTCCGGCACCGGGGCGTGGACTGCTCCGATCCCCGGGGGGTGGAGGCCTTCGTGGCGTGGGTCACGGAGGAGCTCGGAGGGCTCCACATATTGGTGAACAATGCCGGCATCGCCCGGGACCGGGCCCTCTGGCACATGTCCGACGACGAGTGGGAGGACGTCCTCTCCACGAACTTGACCGGCACCTTCTGGTTCCTGAGAGCCTGCGCCTCCCACATGCGGCGGCAGGAGTACGGGAAGATCGTGAACATCTCCTCCGTCCACGCCATCCGGAGCGAGTTCGGGCTGGCGAACTACTCCGCCTCGAAGGCCGGCCTCCTGGGGCTGACCCGGAGCGCCGCCAAGGAGCTGGGCCCCTCCAACGTGAACGTGAACGCGGTGGCCCCCGGCTACATCCGTACCACCCGCCTCACCGGGGCCGTGCCCTCGGAGATCCTGGACCGGGCCCGGGAGGGGAGTGCGCTGGGCCGCCTGGGCGATCCGCAGGACGTGGCCGGCGCCGTCCTCTTCCTCTGCTCGGAGGCGGCCCGGCACATCACCGGCGTCGTCCTCCCCGTGGACGGGGGGCACCTCCTCTGAGCCGCGTCGTCGCCCGCCGCCGCCCCGACGTCCGAGCCCCGGCTGCGGCCCCGTCCCGGGCCTTCGCCCCCGTCCTCGCCCTCCTGGCCCTGGTCGTCCTGCTGGCAGCCTGCGGCGACCCGGCGCCCGACTCTTCGGAGGCCCCCGACGGGGACGCACCCCCCGTCGCAGACACCGCTGCCCCGCACCGGGAGGCCGACCACATCGTGGTCTTCCTCCGTGACGAGGACCCCGTGCCCGTTCGGCGCCCGGCAGGGGCGGATCCCGCCCCCGAACCCGGCGACGCCCGGGACGCCCTCCCCCGGGCTCGACTGGAGGGTGCCCTGCAGGCGCTCCTTGAGGGTCCCTCGCCGGAAGAGGTGGAGGCGGGCCTCGTCTCCATGCTCCCGTCGATCCCACCCGACGCCGAGCCCCCCGATGCCGACCCCCCGGCCTCCCAGCCCCGGGTCCTCCTGGCCGCAGTGGAGGTGCGGGAGGGGCTGGCCACCGTGTCCCTCAGCGGGCTCCGGGAGGCGGCTCCCAACGCCTCGAGCTCGGCCGGGAGCCGGGCCCTCCTCCTGCAGCTGAACGGCACGGCCTTCGCCGTGGAGGGGGTGGAGCGGGTGCGCTGGGAGCTCGATGGCTCGTGCGAGGCGTTCTGGGCCTTCCTCCAGCGATCGTGCCAGGTGGTGGAACGAGACGACGCCCGGTCGGTACCCTGACACCGGATCCGGATCCGGAGGCGCGGCCCCGCGGGGCCCGGGCGCACCGGACCGCAGTTCGAGACATCCAGCCATATCCCCTACATCACCCATACATCGCGAGTCCCCATGGCGAACCGTACCGCCGTCTTCGAGACGAACCACGGAACCTTCCGCGCCGAGCTCTTCGAGGAGCGCGCCCCCGACACCACCGGCAACTTCATCTCGCTGGTGGAGGACGAGTTCTACGACGGCATCGTCTTCCACCGAGTCATCGAGGGCTTCATGATCCAGGGCGGCTGCCCGGAGGGATCGGGGCGAGGCGGTCCGGGCTACACCATCGACGACGAGTTCCACCCGGAGCTGAGCCACGACTCGGAGGGCATCCTTTCCATGGCCAACGCCGGTCCCAACACCGGGGGCTCCCAGTTCTTCGTGACGCTGGACAAGACCCCCTGGCTAGACAACAAGCACGCCGTGTTCGGACGGGTGGTGGACGGGATGGACGTGGTGCGGGAAATCGGCGCCGTGGCCACGGGCCGGGGTGACCGCCCGAAGAAGGACGTGGTCATGAAGTCGGTCCGCATCGAGGAGCCGGGGGCAGCGTGATCTTCCGGCGGAAGGGGCGGAAGGGAGCGGGCTCGAGCCCCGGAGTAGGTGCCGAGGGAGGCGCCGGCGACTCCGGTGGCGCGCCGGCAGGCGAGGCCCCGGCCCGGGTGGAGCGCTCCGAGGGCCAGTGGCGGGAAAAGCTCTCCGAGGAGGCGTTCCGGGTGGCCCGGAAGGGCGGTACGGAGCGGGCCTTCACCGGACGCTACTGGAACGAGAAGCGCCCAGGCACCTATGCCTGCGTGTGCTGCGGCCTCCCCCTCTTCGACGCCGGCACCAAGTTCGAATCGGGCACCGGATGGCCCTCCTTCTGGGCCCCCCTGGAGCCGGCCCGGGTGGAGGAGCGGGAGGACCGCTCCTTCTTCATGCGCCGCACCGAGGTCCTCTGTGCCGCCTGCGACGCCCACCTGGGGCACGTCTTCCCTGACGGCCCCGACCCCACCGGGCTCCGCTACTGCCTGAACTCCGCCGCCCTGGACTTCCGTCCCGACCCCCAGGGGAACGCAGCCCCGGAAGGCGACGTACAATCGGGATGACCCCCACCCGTCTCCCCACACTCCTCCTCTTCCCGGCCCTGGTGCTCCTCCTGGGAGTCCTGGCGGCCTGCGGGCTCCGGAGCGCATCCGAGCCCCCCGAACCCGGCTACTCCCGGGGCGGCGTGCCCGACCTCCGGGGCGAGCGCGTCCTGGTCCTCCCCCTCCAGCTCCGAAGCGGTGGGCACGAGGACGCCGACCGCGAACTCCTCTACGCGCTGGAGAGCCGGGGTGCCACCGTGGACTGGCTGGGTCCGGCCCACCTCCGCCAGCGTGCCCAGCAGTCCCCCGAACTGAGTGTGGACCTGGACCGCCTCCCGGTGGAGCGCTTCCTCCAGGGCGACCTGGACCGCATCGGGGATCCCCTCTACGGCCTCCTCTACCGCCTGGGAGCCCTGGAGGGCGCGAACTATGCCCTCATCCCCGTGCGGATCCGGGATCGCCCCGTCACCGAGGGGGAAGGGGAGGGGGAGGGCGCCGCGGGCGCCGATGTCGGCGGGGGCCTGGCCACCGCCGAGCTCCACACCGCCCTCGTTCGGGTGCGGACCGGGCACGTCCTCTGGTACGGCGTCACGGACGGCAGGGCAGCGGCGCCTGGAGACCTGGGGGCCACCGCCTCCACGGCGGAGGCCCTGGCCCGCCGGATCCTCCGCTGACCCGGCCCAGGCGGCCCCCGCCCGTTGCCGTCGGGCCGGGTCCCGTCCGCCCATCTCCCCTCAACCGCTCGGCATGAGCACCCCCACAAGAAGACCCCTCGAGGTTCGCGCCCCATGAGCACCCCTGTCCCCGTCCGGCCCCGCGCCGGTGCGTTTCGCCGGCCCAACGGTGGCCTCCGGCCTGCCGGCTTCTTCCGGCCTGCCGGCCGCCTGCGGCCCACCGGCCTCGCTGCGGTCCTCCTCTGCCTCCTCCTGGTGGCGGCCGCCACCGGGTGCGACCAGATCCCCCAGCCCGGCCAGGACCGGCCCGATCCGCCCACCGCCGAGGAGATGGCCGGCTACTACTCCTTCGGTGGCGGAGAGCTGGACGTGACCATGAGCGGGAACGTGGCCCGGGTCACCGTGACGCTGGACCCGGAGACGTACCGGATGGGGGGCACCACCTGGGCCCGGGCCATCCCGTACCTCTTCCTCTTCACCAGCGGCACCCGGGACGCCTTTCGGGAGCACGAGGGTCTGGGAGGGGTCAGGGTGCGCACACGGCACCCCGGCGGCGACATCATGGCGGAGGCCCTCCTGGAGCGGGGCGCCCTCTCGGAACGGAACTGGATCCGGGCCATCAACCAGGCCGGAGAGGCCCGGCGGGAGGCCACCCAGCGCCCCGGCCTCATGATGGACGTGATCCGGTGGGGTGAGGATCACACGGATTTCCAGTATAATCCGGAGTACATCGATACGAACTGACGGGCTTCCCGTCCAAGCGTCCTCGACCCTCACGCCACAGCCCAGCTCCATGCCCAAGACGATCACCGTGATCCCCGGCGACGGGATCGGACCCGAAGTCACCAAGGCCACCCTCCGGATCCTGGATGCGGCAGGGGCCGACCTGGAATACGACGAGCAGGTGGCGGGCCTGGCGGGCCTGGACGCCTTCAAGAACCCCCTGCCCGATCGGACGCTGGAGTCCATCCGGCACCACGGGGTCTGCCTCAAGGGGCCGCTCACCACCCCGGTGGGCACCGGGTTCCGGTCCATCAACGTGGCCATCCGGAAGGAGTTCGACCTCTACGCCAACGTGCGGCCGGCCCTCTCCATGACCACCGATGGTCGCTACAAGGACATCGACCTGGTCCTGATCCGGGAGAACACCGAGGGCCTCTACGTGGGTGTGGAGCACTACATCGGGCTGGAGGGCGATCCCCGGGCGGCGGCGGAGTCCGTCATGATCATCACCCGGCACGGGGTGGAGCGGATCGTCCGGTATGCCTTCGACTATGCCCGGGCCAAGGGCCGGAAGAAGGTGACCCTGGCCCACAAGGCGAACATCCTCAAGTACACCCAGGGCCTCTTCCTGGACGTGGGCCGCGAGGTGGCGAAGGAGTACGAGGACGAGATCGAGTTCGAGGACCGGATCATCGATGCCACGGCCATGCAGCTGGTGACCCAGCCCCACGAGTTCGACGTCCTGGTCATGGAGAACATGTTCGGCGACATCCTCTCCGACCTCATGGCCGGCCTGGTGGGCGGGCTTGGACTGGCTCCCGCCGGGAACATCGGCCGGGACGAGGCCATGTTCGAGGCGGTCCACGGCTCGGCCCCCGACATTGCCGGGCTGGGCGTGGCGAACCCCTCCTCCCTGACCCTCTCTGCCGCCATGCTCCTGGACCACGTGGGGCAGCCCGAGGTGGGCGACCGGATCCGCGAGGCGGTGCGGGCCACCCTGGAGGACCCGGCGAACCGGACCCGGGACC
>REBX01000101.1 GCA_007692505.1 Gemmatimonadales bacterium
CGGGTGGCGGTGGGGGACGGAAGATGGGGAGGAGGCCGCGGCGGGACGGAAGGGTGGAGGCCTGCGGGGCGCAGGACTGCGCCCTGTGGGGCCGCGGCGGGACGGAAGGATGGCGGCCCGCGCGGCGCCGGGGCGGGTGAGACGGCGCGGGCGGTCTCGAGCCCGCGCCGCCCCCGCCGTCCCTCTCCGCCCCCGCCGTCCCTTCCCTAACCCTCGTGGGCCACGGGCTCGGCGGGGATCTCGGACCCGGCCTCGGCCGGCGCCTCGTGGGCCAGGTAGCGCTCGGCCTCCAGCGCCGCCATGCAGCCGGTGCCGGCGGCCGTCACCGCCTGGCGGAAGTAGTCGTCCATGACGTCGCCGGCGGCGAAGATGCCCTCCACCGAGGTCCGGGTCCGCCAGGCCTCGGGCGTCTGGATGTATCCCTTTTCGTCGAGCTGCACCACGCCCTTCAGGAAGGCCGTGTTGGGCGTGTGGCCGATGGCCATGAAGAGGCCGCCCACCTCCAGCTCGCGGGTCTCGCCGGTCTCGGTGTCCTCCAGGACCAGTCCGGTGATGAAGTCGTCGCCCAGCACTTCCACCACCTGGCTGTTCCAGGCCACCCGGATCTTGGGGTTCTCCAGCGCCCGCTCCGCCATGATGGGCGAGGCCCGGAAGGTGTCCCGCCGATGGATGATGACGACCTCGCGGGCGAACTTCGTCAGGTAGGTGGCCTCCTCCATGGCGCTGTCGCCGCCGCCCACCACGGCCAGGACCTGGTCCCGGAAGGGAGGCAGGGCCCCGTCGCAGACCGCGCACGCGGACACGCCGCCGCCGGCCTGGGCCAGGCGCTCCTCGTTCTCCAGGCCCAGCCAGTTGGCCCGTGCGCCGGTGGCCACCACGACCGTGCGGGCCCGGATCTCCTTCCCGCCGGAGGTCTTCATCCGGAAGGGCCGCTCCGACGGGTCCAGCTCCACCACGTCCTCCGTCATGATCCGGGTGTCGAAGCGCTCCGCCTGGGCCCGCATGTCCATCATGAGCTGCTGGCCGTCCCGGCCCTCGGGGAAGCCCGGGTAATTCTCCACCTCGGTGGTGAACATGAGCTGCCCGCCGGGGATCATCTCCCGGGACGGCGCGCCCTCCACCACCAGGGGGTCCAGGCGGGCGCGGGCCGCGTAGATCGCCGCCGTCCACCCCGCCGGGCCACTCCCGATGATGACCACGTCCTCCACCTTCGGCTCCGTCCCGTTCCCACCGCTTTCCTGACTCATGTCGCGTCCGCTCCCGTTCGTCACTTGAAGACCTTCATGCTGGTGGAGTGGCCCGGGTTCACCCGGGCAGAGGGGTCCACCATGTGGACTGCGTTGTTCACCGCGATGGCCGCCTCGGAGAAGCCCGTGGCGATGAGGTCCAGCTTGCCCTCGTACGTCACGATATCCCCGGCCGCATAGATCCCGTGCCGGTTTGTCCGCATGAGCTGGTCCACCCGGATCCGGTTCCCCTCCACCTCCAGGCCCCACGACTTGATGGGACCCAGGTCGGGCTTGAAGCCCAGGAAGGTGAGGACCCCGTCGGCCTCCATGATGGTCCGGTCCTCCGTGCGGTTGTCGAAGAGGGTGACCTGCTGTACCCGTCCGTTCCCCGAGATCTCGGCGACCTCGTGGAACGTGCGCAGCTCCACCTGTCCCGAATCCACGGCCTGCTCCAGGAGTTCCACGGACTTCTCGTGGGCCCGGAAGGAATCCCGCCGGTGGACCAGGACGAGGCGCTTCGCCCGGTCCTTCAGCATGAGGGTCCAGTCCAGCGCCGAATCGCCGCCGCCCACCACCACGATCTCGCGTCCGGCCCAGTCGTCGGGGTCCTTTACCGCGTAGTGGACCCCGCTGCCCAGGAACTCGTCGTAGCCCGGAACCTCGAGCCGTCGGGGCTCGAAGGCCCCCTTCCCGCCGCAGATTACGAGGGTCCGGGTCAGGTGGAGTCCCCCGGAACAGTGAAGCGCCAGGAGGCCATCCTCCAGCTCTTCCACCTTCCGGACCTCCTCGTCCACCAGGACCTGGGGCTCGAACTGCTGCGCCTGCGCGATGAGCTCCACCGCCAGGTCCTTGGCCAGGACCTTGGGGAAGCCCCCCACGTCGAAGATGTATTTCTCGGGGTAGAGGGCCATGAGCTGGCCGCCGAGCTCGGGGAGGGAGTCCACGATGCGCACGGACCGGCCCCGCATCCCGGCGTAGAAGGCGGCGAAGAGGCCGGTGGGGCCCCCGCCGATGATGGTGATGTCGCGTACTTCGTCCGTCATGGGTCGGGCTGGAGAGGGTGGGAGATGGGGATGGAGGGGGTGGGGCTGGGGATGGCGTCGGTGGATGGCTCCCCTGGCAACGCCGGGGGGAGCTGCCGGTACCCCCAACGATACAAGGAGGTCACGCCCGGGCAACCGCCCGGATGGCCACCAGCTTGATGCCCACCGCGGCCGGCACGGCGATGAGGAGGCCCACGAAGCCGAAGAAGAAGCCGCCGGTGGCGATGGCCAGGAGGATCCAGACGGGGTGGAGGCCGGTGGAATCGCCCACGATGCGGGGGGCGATGACGGCGCTCTCGATGGTCTGGGCCACGGTGTAGACCACGGCCACCTTGAGGAGGGATGCGCCCACGGAGCCCGTGGTGAGGGCAATGACCAGGGCGGGGATGAGGCTCACCACCAGGCCCAGGTACGGGACCACGTTGAAGACGGCGACGATGGCGCCCAGGAAGATGGCGTAGGGGAACTGGACCAGGAGGAGCCCCACCGCCGTCATGGTGCCCACGCTGAGGGAGACCAGGACCTGCCCCCGGAGGTAGGCCCCCAGCCCCTCGTCGTAGTCCCGGGCGAAGTGGATCCAGTCCTGGCGATCGGCGGGGATGAGGTCGCGGATCCGGCCCACCAGGCGGTCCCAGTCGCGCATGAGGTAGAAGGTGATCACCGGGGTCAGGACCAGGTAGCCCAGGACGGCCAGGGCAGCGCCCAGCCCCCGGCCCACCCCCAGCACGCCCTCCCAGGCCCGCTCGGAGATCTCGCCCCGGCGCTCCTCCAGGAAGGCCACCACGTCGTCGGCCTCCAGCTCCCGGAGGCGCTCCACCCACTGGGCCCCGTCCACCCCGGGGAGCTGGAGCCCCAGGAGGAATTCTTCGGTGCCGGCCAGGAGGTCGCCCAGGCGCGCCAGAGCCTCCGGGGCCTTTCGGGTGAGGTCGGCGACCTCGCCGGCGGCCCACGGCACGCCCCAGAGCCCCAGGGCCAGGAGCCCGCCCAGCACCGGGAGGGCCAGGAGGGTGACGGCCCCCGTTCGCGCCAGCCGCCGGGTCCCGTCGGGGCCGGCCAGGCGTCGGAGGGGCGGCTTGCCGGCGAGCCAGCTCACCGCCGGGTTCAGGACGTACGCCAGGACCACGGCGAGGACGAAGGGCGCCAGGAGCGCCCCCATCTCGGAGAGGAGCCAGAAGAGGGTGAGGGCGCCCGCCGTGTAGACGAAGGGTCGGAAGAACCGGCTCTCCCTCCAGGGGAGGAGCATCCCGGCCACGGCCAGGAAGAGGAGGAAGGGGTTCAGGACGTCGCCCAGGCTCCACAGGAGGAAGGCCAGGACCACGAGGGCGGCGGCCACCAGGGGGGTGGGCGTGTTGTCGGGCTCCCTGCCGGTGCGCTGTTCCGCCGCGGAGTCGGGCGTGGGGCCCGGCGCGGAGTCCGCCGCGGAGTCCGCCCCCCCGGGCTCCGGGGTCACCACGGGAGCTGGCCAGGTTCGGGGGGGGCGTCCAGATGGTCCAGGGCCCGGCGGATCATGTTTCGGGCGTTGTCGTAGCTCACGTCCCGGAGGGCGCCCTCGGGGGCGAGCCAGCGGCAGTCCGTGATCCCCTCGGTGACCTGGGGCTCCAGGCCGCCCCGGAAGGAGGCCATGAGGTAGAAGCGGCAGTACTTGTGGATCCGCCGGCCGTGGAGGCGGAACATCCAGTCGATCTCGCCCAGGTCGGGGCCCAGGACCAGGGGACTGAGCCCCGTTTCCTCGGTGACCTCCCGGAGGGCGGCCTCCCTGGGGCCTTCCTCGCCCTCCAGGTGGCCCTTGGGCAGGCCCCACTTCCCGTAGGGATCCCGGATGAGGAGGATGCGGGCCCCGTCCTCGGTGGGGCGGACCACGACCCCGCCGGCGCTCCTCTCCAGGCGGATGCCGCTCCGGGTCCCGGTTCGGTCGCGGGCCGGGGTGGGCCGCTCGGGGGAGGAGGCGTCGGGCACGGTCAGAAGATGGAGAGTCGGAGGTAGCGGCGGGGGTTCTCCCGGATGTCCTCCAGGAGGAGGGTGAGCTCGGCGGCGGCGGCCTCCAGCTCTCCGGCCAGGGTGGGATCGCGGAGGAGCCGGGCCAGCGAGCCGTCGCCCTCCTCCACCTCGGTCATGACCCGGTCCACCCGGGCGAAGGTGGAGTCCACCTGCAGGACCAGGTTGCGGATGTCCTCGTTGGTGTCGTCGAGCTCGCCGGTGAGGGCGGCCAGGTTGGAGGAGATCGTCTCCAGGTTCATGAGGGACGTCTCCACGTTCCCCCGCACCAGGAGGGAGTCGATGCCGGCAAAGCTGCGCTGGGCCTGGCTGGCGGCGCCCCCGATCTCGTCCACCGCAGCCTGCACCCCGTCGGTGACCTCGGTGAAGGAGGCGGCCTGCTGGTCCACCAGGTCTGCCAGGCGGGTGGTCACCTCCTCCACGTTGGCCACCAGGGAGGCGATGTTCTGGGCCGTCTCCTCGGAGAAGGCGATCCCCACCCGTTCGGTGAGGCTGGCCAGGTTGTCGGAGATCTCGTCGGCGGCGGCGGTGAGCTCGCTGATGTCGGGGAGGGCGTAGCCGGGGAGGACCCCCTCCTCGTCGATGCGGGTGAAGCGGGCCTCCGAGAAGCGCCCCGGCGCCTGGATCTCGGCCTGCCAGTCGCCGAACATGGATTCCGGCGAGAGGACCACGACGGCGTCGTCGGGGAGGCGGACCTCGGCGTCGATGCGCATGACGACCCGGACGAACTCGCCGCTCTCGTCCACCTCCACGGTGCGGATGCGGCCGATCTGGACGCCCCGGAACTTCACCCCGGCGCCGGGCTGGATCATTCCCACGTCGCTGAAGGCGGCCTCCACGTCGACCCGCTCGCCGGGCACCATGACTCCCTGGAGCCAGAGGGTCCCCAGGGTGATGACCACGAGGGCAGCCAGGATCACCACGCCCACAAGTGCGTCACGACGGTCGTTCACAGTGCCTCCTCGATGAGCTCGGGCCGGCCTTCGATGAAGGCCCGGACCACCGGGTCGTCCGTGTCCCGGATCTCGTCCACCGTGCCGTGGAACCGGCAGGTACCCTCGTACAGCATGGCAATGCTGTCGGCCACTCGAAAGGCGCTTTCCATGTCGTGGGTGATGACGAGGCCCGTCACGCCGAGCTCCTCCTTCATCCGGTTGATGAGGCGATCGATGACCGCCCGGGTGATGGGGTCGAGCCCGGTGGTGGGCTCATCGTAGAGAAGATACTTGGGTCGGGTTGCGATTGCTCGGGCGATGCCCGCCCGCTTCCGCTGGCCCCCGGAGAGCTCGGCCGGCATCCGGTCTCCGAAGCCGTCCAGGTCCACCAGGGCCAGGCACTCCTCCACCCGGCTCCGCCGCTCCTCCTCGCCCACATCCTTCATGCGCCGGAGACCCATCCCCACGTTCTCCGCCACGGTGAGGGAGTCGAAGAGGGCCGCGAACTGGAACACGTACCCCGCTCGCCGCCTGAGGTCGTAGAGCTCCTCCCGGGAGAGGGTGGAGACCTCCAGGCCATCCACCTCCACCAGGCCCTGGTCGGGCTCCAGGAGCCCCACGACGTGCTTGAGGGTCACGGACTTCCCCGAGCCGGACTGCCCCAGGATGACCAGGGTCTCGCCCTCGGTGGCCTCCACGGAGAAGCCCCGGAGGACCTCCTTGGTCCCGAAGGCCTTGTGCAGGTCGCGGATGACGATGCTCACAGGAGGGTCACCGCCCAGAAGGCGTCCAGGACGAGGATGACCATGGAGGACACCACCACCGCCCGTGTGGTGGATCGGCCCACCCCCTCGGCGCCGCCCCGGGTGTGGAACCCGAAGTAGCAGCCGATGGAGGTGACGACGAAGCCGAAGCTGGTGGCCTTGATGAGGGCGAACCAGACGTCGAAGGTCTCGAAGAAGAGGGTGAGGCCCCGCACGAACTCGTGGGTCGTCATGTCCAGGAGGGCCAGCGAGGTGAGCCAGCCGGAGGTGATCCCCACCGCGATGGCCAGGGCCGTGACCAGGGGGAACATGACGATTCCCGCCAGGACCCGGGGCACCACCAGGTACGCCAGGGGGGGGTAGGCCAGCGTCTCCAGGGCATCGATCTGCTCCGTGACCCGCATGGTGCCCAGCTCGGCGGAGATGTTCGCCCCCACCCGCCCGGAGAGGGCCAGCCCGGTGAGGACGGGGCCCAGCTCCAGCATCATGGTCTTCCCCACCAGGACCCCCACGAAGTAGAGGGGGATGGCGCCGGTGAAGGTGTACGAGGCCTGGAGCGCCAGGACGATCCCGGTGAACATGGCGATGAAGAGGGCGATGGGCACCGAGTCCGCCCCCACCCTGCGCATCTGGCCCACCAGCAGGGGCACCCAGACGTCCAGGTGCCGGAGGGCCCGGATGGAGTCGCCCACCAGCCGGCCCCAGCTCCCGAGCCCCGACATGAGGCGCACGGAGCCCTGGCCCAGGAGGGTGAACGGAGCGAGGAGGACACGGGTCATGGCGTAGAGGTGCGGGCCCGATCAGGGAGCAGGGGGTAGGCCGTTTTCCACCACGAAGGCGACTTCCTCGGAGGTGGGGCCGCCTTGGGTGGCGGGGACCTGGCAGAGGAGGGTGACCCTCTGGACGCTCTCCCCGGAACAGCGCACGGAGACCTCGACGTCGATCCCCTGCTCCAGGCAGGTGATCCGGGTCCGGACGTGCTGCCCCGGTGGCTGTTCCCGGCAGGTGGCCGGGTTTCGGAAGAGGGTCATGGTGGAGCGCCGCCCGGAAGGAAGCGCCCGCTGGACCTTCACCTGTCGGAGGCAGTCCGGCTGGTAGCTGATTCGATAGACGTGACCCCGCTGGTCCTCTCCCTGGCCGGTTCGATTGTGTCGAGCCACGGGACCTCTGGGGGTGAGGGTCGAACCGGCGGACAGGGCCGCGGTCCGCGCGGAGAACATGCCGAATCTTCCCGCCGGGAAGCGCTCTGTCAAGCGACGGAGGGGGGACAGGGCGGCAGGTGGCGGGGGCGAAACTTGACCCGTGGGAGGCCGCCCGTTATCGTGGCCCGAACCTCGGGAAAACTCCGGTCGATTCGGCCGTTTCCGTCTGTATGGACGGTTCTTTCGCCTCCCATCGTGCCAGGGCCTGCGGTCCGGCGTCCCATCCCGCTATTCCGGCCCTGCCTGCACCGTTCGGGCCCACCGGGCTCCGATTTTCACCCGGCCCCGACCTGCCTGGCCCCCGGCGGGCCGCGCCCAGCCCACCCGACGCCCGAACCCCCACCAACCCATACCTGCCTCGGCACGGATCCCATGGGTCCCCCGCCGGCATCGCTCTCCCGGAGACCCCGCCATGGACGTTGGCGAACTGAAGAAGAAGGACGAATCGGAGCTTCAGGACCTTGCCCGCGAACTCAAGATCCGGGACGTGAGCCGCCTGGGGCGGGACGACCTCATTGCCCGCATCGGGAAGAACCTGGAGGGCGCGAACGTGGTCCTCCGGGGCGAGGGCGTGCTGGAGATCCTCCCGGAGGGGTACGGGTTCCTCCGGTCGCCGGACTGGAACTACCTCTACGGCCCCGACGACATCTACGTCTCCCCGTCGCAGATCAAGCGGTTCGACCTCCGCACCGGCGACACCATCACCGGCCAGGTCCGCCCCCCGAAGAAGGGCGAGCGCTACCTGGCCCTCCTGAAGGTGGAGGAGGTGAACCTGGATCCGCCGGACCGGGCCCGGGAGCGGGGCAACTTCGACGAGCTCCGTCCCCGCTACCCGGAGAAGCGCCTCCGCCTGGAGACCACCGGCGGGGACCTGGCCATGCGGGTCATGGACCTGGTGGCCCCCATCGGGATGGGGCAGCGGGGCCTCATCGTGTCGCCGCCCAAGGCCGGGAAGACCACGATCCTGCAGCGGATGGCCGCCTCCATCCGGGAGAACCACCCCGAGGTGAGCCTCATCGTCCTCCTCATCGACGAGCGGCCCGAAGAGGTCACGGACATGGAGGAGCACGTGGATGGCGAAGTCGTCTCCTCCACCTTCGACGAGCCCGCCGAGCGCCACACGCAGGTGGCCGAGATGGTCCTGGACAAGGCGAAGCGGCTGGTGGAGCACGGGAAGGACGTGGTCATCCTCCTGGACTCCATCACCCGGCTGGCCCGGGCCTACAACGCGGTGCAGCCCCACTCCGGGAAGATCCTCTCCGGCGGGGTGGACGCGAACGCCCTCCACAAGCCCAAGCGCTTCTTCGGGGCGGCCCGGAACATCGACGAGGGCGGCTCCCTCACCATCGTGGCCACCGCCCTGGTGGAGACGGGGAGCCGGATGGACGACGTGATCTTCGAGGAGTTCAAGGGGACCGGAAACATGGAGGTGGTCCTGGACCGGCAGATCGCGGACCGGCGGGTCTTCCCCGCCATCGACCTGAACCGCTCCGGCACCCGGAAGGAGGAGCTCCTCCTCACCGAGACCGAGCTGAACCGGGTCTACCTCCTCCGGAACTTCCTGGGCGACATGCCCCCCCTGGAGGGCATCGAGTTCCTCCTGGACCGCATGAAGCGGACCGAGACGAACGAGGAGTTCATGAACTCCATGCAGAAGGGGTGAGGTCAGTCGTCGATGACCCCTGCGTAGCGGGGGTTCAACACCCACTCCCCCTCCTTGTAGACCTTGCGGTCCCAGGGGAAGACCAGGGTGGCATCCGTCTCCAGCGACCAGAGGTCGGGCCGGAAGCCCTTGGGACGCACGAAGGAGGCCGCCGTGCTGATCTCCCGGGCGCCCACGTCCCGGAGGCCGCTGATGGCCAGCCGGAGGGTGGCCCCCGAGGTGCAGATCTCGTCCACCAGCACCACCCGGCGCCCCTTGGCCTGCAGGGGCGCGGTGGAGAGGACGGCGGGCTCGTCGCGTACCCGCTCCCCGCCATGGTCCCGGCGGGAGATCGTCATGGAGTAGAAGTCCAGACGGAGGAGGGAGGCGATGATGGCACCGGGGATCACGCCGGCCCGGGCGATCCCCACCACCATCTCGGGCTCGTGCTCCCGGGCCACCTTCATGGCGAGGGCCCGGCAGAGCTCTCCGAACATTTCCCACGAGACCTCGAGGAACTCGTCGGGACGGATCCGGGGATCACTGCCGGGACCGAGGGGGGACTGGACCATGGAACGCTCCGCAGGGGATGGGGAATGCACCGGCGCCGAAGGCACCGGACCCCGACAGGCCGGGGTGCCCGAAACGTAGGGCATCCGGGGAACCTCCACCAAGACCGAGGGGATGGCACGTGACGGAAACCGAACGGGATCCGGCGGCGGAGGCCGACCGGCGCTTCCAGGCCCGACTCGACGAGACGGGGGCCCGGGACCCCCGGGAGCACTACCGGGGTCTTCTGAAGGAGCTGAAGACGTCGGACCCCGAAGCCTATCGGGAACTGGCGGAGCGCTACCGGGACCACGTGGTGCCCCGCTCCGCCGACCCGGGGCAGGACCCCCTGGAGGTTTGGCTCCAGTACGGCCTTGAGCTGGTGGGGCGGATGGCGCCGGGGCGGAGCTGGCAGATCGACGCCGGTGGCCGAGCCGGACCCGTGGCCGAGCCCCCGACATGGGAGGCCCTCATCCTCCACCTCCCCGACGAGCGGCGGGCAAAGGCGATCCCCGTGTCCATCCCGCCCACGCCTACCCCGCCCCAGAAGGCCACCCTGGACCTCCTGGTGCAGGGGAAGACCCGGCTCCCGGAAACCGACACCGAGTAATCCTGTTGCCCCGCCACCCCCCACGGAACCCCATGAACGAAGCCCGCCTCAAGACCTCCCGGAACATGCAGTGGACGCCTCGCCCCGGGTGGGTCACGGTGCGCCTCGTGGGGATGTGCGCGGACCGGTCCCTTCGCCGGGGTCAAGTCGTGGCCCACACCCTCCTGGACGGGGGCCCGGACCCCATGCCCGGCGCCTTCGGGATGGAGGAGGAGCTCCTCTCGGGCCAGTCCGTCATCGTCCTGTCGGAGGCCACGCACCTCATCGAGGACGACCTCCACCTGGTCCCGGAGACCGCCGTGGTGGCGGTGGGGAATCCTCTGCCCTGACGGAGGGCTGCCGGCCCGGCCCCCGCCAGCCGCCCCGACTCACACCTCGGGCCGTGCCACCGTCCCCTCCGGCGCCCCGCCCTCCTCCATCTCCCGGAAGGTCTCCTCCGTGTCGGTGGGCGGACGTCCGGCCAGGCTCACCACGATGGTGGCGATCCCGGCCAGCGCGAAGGCGGGGACGAGCTCGTAGACCGCATCCTTCAGCACCGGGGTCAGGTACCACACGATGGTGGTCAGCGCGCCGGTGATCACCCCGGCCACCACCCCGGCCCGGGTCGTCCGTCGCCAGTAGAGGGCCAGCAGGAGGGTGGGACCAAAGGCCGCCCCCAGCCCGGCCCAGGCGAAGAGGACGAGCCAGAAGACCAGGTCCTCCGCCGCCCATCCCAGGGCCAGCGCCCCCACCACCAGGGCCAGGACCACGGCCCGGCTCAGGAGGACCAGGTGCCGGTCCGGCACGGCCTCCCCCTTCCGGAACCCCTTCTCGTACAGGTCCCGCACCACCGCCGAGGCCCCCACCAGGAGCTGGGAATCCGCCGTGGACATGATGGCCGCGAAGATGGAGGCCACCACCACCCCGAAGAGGGCCGGGTGGAGGGTCTCCCGGGCCAGGAGGGGATAGAGGTTCTCCGTGTCCTGGGCCGGGAGCATGGAGAGCTCGGGCACGTACGCCCGCCCCACCAGCCCGATGAGGACGGCGCCCCCGCCCATGAGGATGTTCGCCCCCGTCCCCGACCACGCCGCGCACCGCAGGTCCCCGGCATC
>REBX01000190.1 GCA_007692505.1 Gemmatimonadales bacterium
GGGTGAGCTCAAGTTCGGCGGCCGCTACTTCCAGAAGGAAAAGGACCGGGAGTACTGGGTGCGCCGCTCCTTCCCCCAGTCGGGCCACGGCATCCTCCTCGACGCCACGGCGTCCGACTCCGAGCACCGGCCGCTCCTGGGCCGGTACCGCATCGGCCACACGGTGGACTGGGGGCTGGGCGGCCCCCTGGTGGACCAGATCTCCGGCATCCTGGAGGAGGACATCGACCGGACCCGGGAGATCTCCGACAGCCAGAACTACAGCGCCTCCGAGTCGGTTGTGGCCGGGTTTGCCATGGCCTCGCTGGACTGGGGTGACTGGGCGCTCCTGGGCGGGGTCCGCACCGAGCGCACCTCCACCTCGTACACGGGGAACCAGACGACCTTCGACGAAAACGGTAGCTGGGTGGGCACCGAGTCCCTCCAGGAGGGGAACGACTACCTGAACGTCTTCCCCATGGTGCACCTCCGGTACCGTCTGTCCGACCAGACGAACTTCCGCCTGGCGTGGACGAACGCGCTGGCCCGGCCGAACTTCACCGAGCTCGCGCCCACGGAGTTCATCAACCACGACGCCCGGCGGATCAGCCGGGGGAACCCGGCCCTGGATCCGTCCCTGATCCGGAACGTGGACCTCCTCTTCGAGCACTACTTCGAGCCCCTGGGCCTCGTCTCGGGCGGGCTGTTCTACAAGCAGATGAACGACTTCTTCTTCGACGAGATCAGCCGGGTCGAGGGCGGCGAGCTGGACGGCTACGAGGTGCGCCAGACCCAGAACGGCTCCAGCGCCGACCTCTACGGGGTGGAGCTGGCCTGGCAGCAGCGGCTCACCTTCCTGCCCGGGCTCCTGAGCGGGCTGGGCATCTACGCGAACTACACGTACACCACCTCCACGGCCGAACTCCGCGACGTGACCCGCGAGGTGCCGCTCCCCCGCCAGATCCCCCACGTGCTGAACGCCGCCGTGTCGTGGGAGCGGGGCCCCTTCGAGGCCGTGGTCACCATGAACCATCGGAGCGAGTACCTGTTCGATGTGAGCACCGAGCAGGTGAGCGACCACCGGAGCCACCTGTTCCCCAGCATGGACCGGTTCCTGGAGGCGCAGACCCAGTTCGACATCTCGGCCCAGTACCAGCTGCCCTGGGGCGGAAGCACGGCCTTCATGGAGCTGAAGAACATCACGAACGAGCCGCAGACCTGGTATGACGGCTCGCCGCAGTTCCACTTCCGGTCTTCCTACAACCATGCCTGGGGCATCCTGGGCATCCGGATGTCGCTCTGATGACTCTTGCAGCCGGACGGAGGCCGGCCGCCCCCACCCGGGGGCGGTTCGGTCTCCTCCTGGCGGTCGCCCTCCTGAGTGTGAGTGTGTGGGGCGCCGCCGGGTGCAGCGACACGACCCCCGAAGACGCGCCGGCGCCTGGCGAGGCGGCCCACGCTGACGCCGCCCTCCACCCCGACGACGCGCCCACCCTGGTGGTGAACGTGGTGGTGGACCAGCTCCGCCCGTCGGAGCTCGAGCGCTACGACCACCTCTTCACCGGGGGGCTCCGGAGGCTCCTGGACGAGGGCTTCCACTTTTCGGATGCCACCTTCGGCCATGCCCTCACCGGGACGGGGCCGGGCCACACCACGGCCACCACCGGGGTGCATCCGAATCGCCACGGCATCGTGGTGAACACCTGGCGGGAGGCGGACGAGGCCGGCGAGTGGCACTCGGTCTATGCGGTCCGCGACCTGGAGGCCGGCATCGTGGGCCATCCCCCTGCAGCGCCCGATGGGGCCTCTCCCGAAGAGGGCCGTTCCCCTGTGAACATCTACCGAGGCGGCCTCCCCGACTGGCTGGCCGACGTCCACCAGGACGCCCGCGTCGTGGCCATTTCCCGGAAGGACCGGGCGGCGGTGGCCATGGGTGGGCAGGCCGGGGGTGGGAACGCCGCCAGCGAGCACGACGGCGCCCACGTCTACTGGCTCCTCCCCCGGGCCGGGCAGTTCGTGACGTCCACGTACTACCGCGATGCCCTCCCCGACTGGGTGGAGGCGTTCAACGAGCGCCTGGCCCGGGAGCTCCCTGCCGACTCGGTCTGGGAGAGCACGGTGCCCGCCCAGGCCCGCGGGCTCACCCGGCCCGACACCTCGGCGTACGAGAACGACGGCGTCCACACCTACTTCCCCCACCGCTATCACCGCGAGGTGGAGGAGGACACCCCCGAGGCCCTGGCCCGCTGGGTGGCCGAGACCCCGGCGCCGGACCGCTGGACCACGGACCTGGCTCTGGAGGCCCTCACCCAGCTGGAAATGGGCCGGGAGGAGGGCCGGACGGACTACCTGGCCGTGGCCTGGTCCCAGCCCGACCGGGTAGGCCACCGCTTCGGGCCCCTCTCCCGGGAGCAGCTGGACACCCTCCTCCGGCTGGACCAGGAGCTGGGCCGCTTCATGGATGCCCTGGACGAGGAGGTGGGAGCGGGCCGCTGGGTCATGTCCTTCACCGCAGATCACGGGGTCATCGAGATCCCCGAGCACCGGGAGGAACACGCCGGTGCCCCCGGTCGGCGGATCGGCCCCGGCGAGGAGGACGAGCTGGTGAGGCGCGCCGAGGCCGCAGCCCAGGCCGCAGCCGCAGACGGCGCCAGGGAGCTGGAGCAGGCCCGGGCCGCAGCCGACGCCGCCCGCCAGGAGGACTGGGTGGCGAACGCGTGGGCCTTCCAGGACCTGGAAGAGGCCGCAGAGGCAGACTCCATGGCCCTCTTCTTCCTCCGCTCCCACACCGAGGGGCGGGCCTCGGGGCCCATCGGCCACCTGGGGGTGGAGATCCTCCGGGAGTACGGCGCCTACCGGGGCCGCTATCCCCAGGGCACGGGGCACGGCACCCCGTACCTCCACGACCGCCAGGTCCCCCTCATCTTCCTGGGCGCCGGCGTGCCCGGGGCGGGCGCCCACCCGGGCCCCGTCACCGTGGCCGACCTGGTCCCCACCCTGGCCGCGCTGGGCCGCATCTCGTTCCCGGACGACCTGGACGGCCGCGACCTCCGGGAGTACTTCCAGGAGGCGGGGCGCTAGGCGGGGCTCCTGCAGGGCCGCCCTGCCGAGCCACTCTCGGCCGCATTTGGTCTTCGAGCAGGTGGCTCAGCGGGCACCCAGCCGCGAGATCACCTCTCCGATCCGCCGCTCTGCCTCCGCCGGGACGCCGGTCCGACGGGCAAAGTCGGGCCATTGGCCCACCGCATGGCGGACCTCCTGGAGGATCTCCCTCCCACGGCGGGCATCCACCCCGGAGCCCTGGCCCACGTCCAGCATGTCCTGCTCCGTGGGGTGCTCTGCCTCGCCTGCCACCGCCATGGTGTGGTGCCCGGCCGGCCCGTCCGAGAACACCAGGTCGTACCCGGGCGCCAGCCGCCACGTCCCCGACGGGTCCATGAGGAAGGAGACGTTCTTCACGTGGTCGTCCCGGTTGTGGGCGAGCACGTTGAAGGCCATGCGGCGAAACGCCTCTTCCACCTGCCGATGGTCCTTCGTCAGCACGAGGGTCGCCTTCAGGAAGCCCTCGTACTCCATGGAGGGAATGCGGTGGCTGGCGTGGAAGAGGCCGCCCAGGGTGTGCATGTGCACCCGCCGGTCGCCGTCCCGGTCAAAGCGCTCCGCCCCGAAGTATCGGCCTCCGTCCGGCGTCTCGAACAGGCGGGTGCCGGGGAGGTCCACCCCGGCCTCCCGGGCCATGAGGGCGTAGGCGGCCTCCACGGCGCCGATCTCGGCCCCGTCCTCCCGTGCAGGAAACTTGACCAGGTAGTGCCGAACTCCGTCGGGCAGGCTCGCGGTGCCCGACACCATGTGCCCGTCGTCCCCCACGCCCACCAGGACCTTGGGACGCGCACCGCCAGGCGAGCCGCCTGCAATCCGGAGCGCCGGCAGGACCTCCTCGGCGCTCCCCTCCAGGATGCGCTTCGCCTGCCCGGCGACGGCCACCAGGTCGATCCGTGGAGCCTCCTGGGCGTCCATGTCCGAGGGCGGATGGTACGTGAGGGCGCCCATTCCCCGGGTGCCGATGTACGCCAGCCGGTCCAGCGCCGTCAGGCGGGCGGGGTCGAATCCGCGCTTCCTGAACTCCCGATCCATGAGGAGGAGGCCCCACCCATCGGGGAGGGAGTCGTTGAAGACGCCGAACACACCTGCGAAGTCCCGGTCCAGGTGCTCCACGAGGTCGGGGCGGACGGGAAGCTTGAACGGCGAGAGGGGCAGGGGAGACCGGACGAAACCGGGATCGTACTCGAAGTACACTCGCCTGTCCTGCTCGGCGAGGGTGCCCACCAGGACTTCCTGGTCCCCCCAGTCCAGCCGGACCTCAAGTCTCCGCATCGCTTCGAACTCCCCGCTTCCGGGACCGGCCTTCCGTTCGCCGTTCCAGCTCGGCGAGCGACCTCGCCGGAGCGGGCGCGAAGAGCCGGTCGAACCCGGCCCGTGAATCCAGGACGATGGCCAGCCTGAGCAGGCGCACCAGCGAGATGCGCCCATGCCGCTCGAAGACCCGGTAGGTGGACAGCGCGATGCCGGCCCGCTCGGCCAGCTCCGCCTGGGTCCACCCTCGCTGGAGGCGAAGCGCCTTCACCCGATTCGCCAGCGTGCGCGCCATCTCGTCGGGGCCCTGGAGTTCTGATGGCAGCATGGTGTCATTTAGCCGGTTGAGGGGTAGTTATCTGATAATATATTACCCACACAGCGGCACCGCGGTCCCCACCCCGGGCCCCCGGCCCTCAGCTTCCCCGGAGCGCAGCCAGCTCCTGGCTGGCGAGCCCGGACATCCAGTCCCAGACGGCCCCGGAGACCACCTCGCCGCCTTCGAGGCCGCCCAGGGCGTCGTGGGAGCCCGGGAACACCCGCTCCACGTATCGAACTCCGGGCTGGGCATGGGTGCCCGTCGCCTGGAGCCCGGCCCGCAGCCCGGAGGGGATGCCCGCGCCTCCCCGGGCGTGATAGCAGGCCTTCACGGAGGCCGGGATCGTCGAGCTTCGGAACTGGCGGGCGTCCGCGCGCTCCACTGCGTCGAAGAGGAAGAGGGCCTCTACGGGAATGCCCCGGTCGCCCAGGTCCCACGCAGCCTGGATGGCCGCCGCCCCACCCTGTCCGAAGCCAGCCAGGAAGACCTCCCCGGCCCCGTTGGCGGTGCCTGCGGCCACGGAGGTGCCCTCGGCCAGGGATTCGCCCTCGGCCAGGGATCTGCCCGCGGCCAGCACGGGGGGCAGCCCCGGGTACCCCGTGTCGATGACGTCGCCGATCCCGTCGCGGGGCCCGTCGGGTGTCCCATGACTCGTCCCGGTGCCCGGCGCCTCGGTGCTGGTGCCCTCTGCCACCCTGGTGTCCCCTCCCTGGGCCGGGCCCGGGCCCCGGGCGTAGCGGACGTCGGCCACCGGGCGAAAGCGATTCGCCAGGCGGACCACGTGGGACGCACGGGGTTCACACAGGGACACGGGGCAGGCACCCGGCTCGTACCGCGTGCCCGGCGCCGCTCCGGTGTCGTCGAGTCCAATGAAGAGGTGCGAGGGCATTCGGGCTCCCTGGTGGTGGGTCGAGACGGGGGTGAAGACGGGCGTCGAAGATGGAGGGCGTGCGAGAGGAAAGGATAGAGGCCGCGCGGTGTCTCGGGCAACGCATCACGTCGCCTGCAGCCCCTCGTCACCCCATCGTCACCCCCTCCTCACCCCCATGGCGAACGTCCCGTGACTCATACAATTTGTACGTGTAATCTCCGTACAACTTTTCGCAGGTGATTCTGATGGCTACCAACACGAAGACGGCGGACGATCGGCTGGATTTCAGACTCTCGAGCGAGCACAAACGACTCATCGAGAAGGCGGCTGCCTACTCCGGGGAGTCGCTCACCGGGTTCGCCGTGAGCAGCCTGCTCGAGCGTGCGCGCGGAGTGATTGAGGCTCACGAGTCCGTACTGCTTAGCTCTCGGGACCGTGACCTCTTTCTGGGTCTCCTTGCCGATCCTCCGGAGCCCACGGACGCCCTTCAGGATGCATCCAGGCGGTACGACGAACTCATCGGGCCCGGAGATTGAAGTACAGGATCGAACACCTGCAGAGCGTGCACGACCGTGCACCGTTCGACTGCGGGCGCGACCCGCTCAACACCTACTTGAAGCGCTTCGCGAAACAGAACCAGAGGAAGGGGATCGGACAGACCTACGTGGCGCTCCCGGCTGACAGCTCCCGGGTCGTCGGTTTCTACACGCTTTCGGCAGGGTCCGTGCGGTTCCAGGATCTCCCCTCGGCCCTCAGGAAGGGAATTCCCCGCTACCCGGTGCCCATCGTTCACCTCGGTCGGCTCGCTGTCTGTCAGTCAGCACAGGGCCAGGGGCTCGGCTCCGCGCTGCTCGTCGATGCAATGAAACGGACCGTGGCCACGTCCCGGTCCATTGGAATCGCCGGGATCGGCGTGATCGCGAAAGATGACGAAGCGCGTGCGTTCTACCAGAAGTACGGCTTCACCCCCATGGTTGACGAGACACGCCACCTCTTTCTTCCACTCGCCACGGCGATGAAGGCCCTCGCCCCGGATACGTGATCTCCTCCATAATATTGCCCGCTGTGCCCCCACATCGCACCTTGGGCCGTTGCCAGTGGCGCCATTGAGTGCGCCGTCGTGAGCGCCGACGTGCGCACGCCGACGTGCACACCGGTTCGCGCGCCATCTCGTGCGCCGCCCCCGGGCGCATCCTCGACACGTCCCGCACCACCCCCGCCTGCACATGACCCGTCTGCGTCTGCCCCGTTTCCGCTGCCCCGCTGCCCTTGGGGGCCTGAGCCCCGCTGCCCTGCTGGCCCCGGCCCTGGCACTGGCCCTCGTCCTTCCGTCCGGCCCGGCCAGCGCCCACTCGGCGCCCTCGACGCTGGGCGCGCACGCGGCCCCGGTGCTGGCGGCGCCCGCCACGGCCTCCGACACCATCCCCGCCTCCCGCTACCAGATGGCGGAGCGGTTCCTCACCCAGAACGCCTCCAGCCGGGTGTACCGTGCCGATGTAAACCCCACCTGGGACGGCGACGACCGCTTCTGGTACCGCACCCGGGTGCCCGGCGGCTTCCAGTTCGTGCGGGTGAACGCGGACCGAAACGAGCAGCGCCCCGCCTTCGACCACGAGCGCCTCTCCTCCGCCCTCTCCGCCGCCACCGGCGAGAGCTACGAGGCCCTCCGGCTGCCCTTCACCTCCTTCACCGAGGTGGATGACGGCGCGGCCATTCGGGTGGGCGCCGCCGGCTCCACCTGGCGCTGCAGCCTCTCGGACTATCGGTGCGAGGAGGCCCAGGCCCAGCCCTCCCGCCCCGGCGTGACCTCTCCCGATGGCCGCTACACGGCCTTCCGGCGGGGCGGCGACCTCTGGGTCTTCGACGGCGAGTCGGGCCAGGAGATCCGCCTCACGGACGACGCCGAGGAGCGCTACACGTACGCCGCCGACTCCCAGGGCTGGCGGCAGTCGAACCAGCCCATCCTCCTCTGGTCTCCCGATTCCCGGTCCATCGCCACGTACCAGCTCGACGAGCGCGGCGTGGAGGAGATGCACCTCCTCCGCACCGCCGAGCCCCGTCCCCAGCTCCAGAGCTGGCCGTACGCGCTTCCCTCCGACTCCATCGTCCCCATGCTGGAGCGGGTGGTGATCCACCTGGAGGGCGAGGCCGGCGGGCCCGAAGTCGTCCGCCTGGACACCCCCCCGGACCATCAGCGGACCTCCTCGTGCTGCGGGCTGGCGCGGGGCCAGCAGTGGGCCGACGTGGAGTGGAGCGAGGACGGCGACCAGCTCGCCTTCGTCAGCGTGAGCCGCGACTACCGCACCGCCACCCTCCGCCTGGCCGACGCCCGCACGGGGAGCGTCCGCACGGTGATGGAGGAGAGCCACCCCAAGTTCTTCGAGAGCCACATCCAGTCCGGTGGGCTCCCCAACTGGCGGGTGCTCCATGACCGCGGTCAGGTCCTCTGGTACTCGCAGCGGAGCGGCTGGGGGCACCTCTACCTCTACGACCTGGAGACGGGCGAGCCCATCCGCCAGGTCACCGGCGGCGACTGGAACGTCCTCGACGTGGTGGACGTGGACGAGGGCGCGGGCCAGCTCCTCATCACCGCCCTGGGCCGTGAGGCCGACGAAAACCCCTACTACACCCACATGTACCGGGTGTCGCTCGGTGCCGGCACCACCGGTGGGTCGCCGGCAGGTTCGGGGGATGGCTCCCTGGAGCGCCTCACGGAGCCGGGCACGGACCACGCCCTCAGCCTCTCGCCCTCCGGTAGGTTCTTCGTGGACCGGGCATCGACGGTCTACTCCCCGCCGGTGTCCGTCCTGCGGCGGACCTCCGATGGCGCCCAGGTGCTGGTGCTCGAGGAGGCAGACATCTCCGAGCTCACGAGCCTGGGATGGCGGCCCCCGGAGCCCTTCACGGTGCGGGCCCGGGACGGGGTCACCGAGGTCCACGGGCTCATGGTGCTCCCCTCCGACTTCGATGCGAACAAGTCGTACCCCATCGTGAACGCCATCTACCCCGGCCCCCAGACGGGGAGCGTGGGGACCCGGGGCTTCTCGGTGAGCCGGCGGGGGCAGGCCCACGCCCTGGCGGAGCTGGGCTTCGTGGTCGTCCTGGTGGATGCGCTGGGCTCGCCCCTCCGGAGCAAGCGCTTCCACACGTACTACTACGGCGACATGGCCGACAACGGCCTCCCCGACCAGAAGGCGGCCATGCAGGAGCTGGCCCAGCGCCACGACTTCATCGACCTGGACCGGGTGGGGATCTACGGGCACTCCGGGGGCGGGTTCGCCACGGTGGCCGCGCTCCTCCGGCACCCCGACTTCTTCCACGTGGGGGTGGGAAGCGCCGGAAACCTCGACAACCGGGGCTACACCTACTACTGGGGCGAGAAGTACCACGGGCCCTTCGAGGTGGACGAGGACGGCCGGGACTCCTTCGAGGTGCAGGCCATGCACCTCATGGCCGAGGAGCTGGAGGGGAAGCTGCTCCTGAGCTACGGGACCATGGACTCCAACGTCCACCCCAACACGACCCTCCTCCTGGTGGATGCCCTCATCTCGGCGAACAAGGACTTCGACCTCATCGTCATGCCGAACCGGGGCCACGGCTACGCCAACGAGGCGTACCACGTCCGCCGCACCTGGGACTACTTCGTGACCCACCTCATGGGCAAGACCCCGCCCCGGGAGTACCGCATCGGGGGCTGAGGGCGCGGGGGGGGGCGCTGGCCCCACCACACGCGGCCTCCACCACACGCCTGGCCCCACCAAGCGCCGGCCCCACCAAGCGCCGGCCCCACCAAGCGCCGGCCCCACCTCGGCGCCCCAGCCTCACGCTTGTGGACGCTGGCCCTGCGGCCCCGAGTGTAATACATTGCACTACATGAAGACTTCAGCCCTTACGGTCCGACTTGACCCCGACCTGGAGCGTCGCCTCGAGGAGGCTGCGGCCCGGAGCGGGCGGACGCGGAGCGAGTTCATCCGCGAGGCCCTCCGCCGACAGCTGGCGCTCTCCCAGCTGGAGGACGTGCGGAGCCGGATCATGCCGTTCGCCGAGGCCCAGGGATACCTCACCGACGAGGATGTCTTCCGCGACGTGTCGTGAGGGTCTTCCTGGACACGAACGTTCTGGCCTCGGCCGTGGCTACCCGAGGAATCTGCGCTGACATCCTCCGGATTGCTCTGGCCGAGCACCGACTCCTGGTGGGCGAGGCCGTGTTGGCAGAGCTCGAGAGGGTGCTCGTCGAGAAATTTCGTGTTCCGGCAGAGCTTGCTCGAGAAACCGACGAGTTCTTGCGCCGGGAGGGCGAGGTGCTGGGCCCCGGATCACCGCTTGACGTTCAGATTCGGGATCCCGACGACATCGCAATCCTGGCGGAGGCCGTGTCCGGGAGGGCGGACGTCCTCGTGACCGGAGACAAGGATCTGCTCGAAGTAGCTGAGGCAGCCCCGATCCCGGTCGTCTCGCCTCGCGGGTTCTGGGATCTCCTGAGGTCCGGTGCGGACCAGGCCCCCGAAGCGCCCGGTGGGAGTTAGGACTGCCCCACCCCCCGCCACCGAAACACCCACAGGTAGACCAGGGCGTTCACCACCACGACCCCCACACCCAGGGCGATCCACCCCGCCTCCGGGATCCCCTGCGGATAGATCACGGAGAGGAGGTAGTGCTCCACAAAGCTCTCCGTGTACCCGGCCTCCCCGCCCAGCTCCCGGAGGCGGAGCTCCAGGGGCGTGAGGGGGCAGCGCCAGCCCACGAAGGTGATGAGGGCGCCCCAGAGCGCGGCCGGGACGTGGACCCACGCCACACGGCGCCTCCACGCCACCAGGAGGCCGCCCAGCACCACGAAGAGGATGAAGGCGAAGTGCACCACCAGGGTGAGGTCGGCCAGGATGCGGTAGATCATGTCGTCTCCTCCCTCCTCGAACCCTCCAGCCGCGTCGGCTAGTGCCCTCGTCGAACTCTCCCGCCGTGTCGACCCCCGCCCTCCTCCAGCGTCCCCCGCCCTCCTCCAGCGCCCCACTCGCCGTCGCCCCGCATCCGCCGCCCGCCGCCTTCCGAATCCCCGGGGGCCCTTGACGAACGACCGGAACCCTTCCCATGGTCGAGTGTTGCCTCTCCCCCTGAACGGACGGATGCAGCCGAACTGCTCACCCTCGTTGGAAGGAGCGAGCGCATGAAGAAGAGGACGTCAGACGACAAGACCGGCAGCAGGAACGAAAGCAGGACCCGACGGAGGGCGAGCACCACGAAGAGCGTGGGTCTCGCCCTCTCTGCATTCGGGGCTGCCGCCGCCCTCGCCGCGGCCCCCCTCCTGGCCACCCCGGCCTCTGCCCAGGCCGCGCCCGCCCAGGCCCAGGTCGCCGCCGACACCCTCGACACCCCCCCCCCGGCCGACCCGGACCCCGACCCAGACCCCGCCGACACCGGCCAGAACCACGTCTTCGGCGGGGCCCCCGCGGCCCCGGCCCCGG